>JAFAAW010000079.1 GCA_023426365.1 Pseudomonadota bacterium | reverse complement strand
GTCGATGCGGCGGTCGAGATCGCCGGCCGACGCCGCCTTGGCCACCTCGGCCACTTCGGCGACGATGGCGGCCTCGCGGGCGCGCTGCTCGGCCTCGGCCTTGGCCTGGGCCTGGCGGGCGGCCTCGGCCTCTTCCTCCATGCGCTTCTTGTCCACCGCGTTCTGCTTGAACACCTGGACGGCCTGGGCCATTTCGCCGATCTCGTCGGTGCGCTCCAGCGCCGGCACCGCCACGTCCAGCTTGCCGCCGGCCAGATCGCCCATGGCATGGGTCATGCGGTTGATCGGCACCAGGATCGAGCGCGCGATCAGATAGGCCGACGCGATGCCGACCGCCATGGCAAGGAGGCTCAGCAGGCCGGTCAGCACCTTCTGGGAGGACACGGTGCCAAGCGTGCTGACACGCAGCCCGTCCATTTCGTCAAGTTGGGCATCACGGGTCTGGGCGGCCAGTTCGGCAAAGCGCACGCCGCGCGGGGCCATCTCGCGGTTGACCACCCGGTCCAGTTCCGCGAACACGCTCACGGTGTCGCCGAAATACTTTTCATACTCGCCGAACTGCGCGACCGCCTGATCGGCCTGGCGCCGCAATTGGGGGTCCTTTTCGGCGTCGGCCAGGGCGCGAACCTTCTCCATGGCCAGCGCCAATTGCTTCTTGGCGTCCTCGCCCTGCTTGGCCTGCGGGGTGATGAAGAAGCGCGCCACGTACAGACGGGCGCTCAGCACCTGTTCGAAGGTCTTGCCGGTGGCCAGCACCTGCTCGCCGCCGCGCTGGCCGACCGCGTCGCGGTAGCTCTGCAAGGTGGCCAGGGCCTGATTGCCCAGCGGGATCAGCATGTCGTTCAGCAGCGTGGTGCGCGAGCGGCTCAGCTCCACCGCCCTGTCGAGAAACTCGCCGTATTCGACGATATGGCGGGCCATGGCGTCGATGCTGGCCTTGCGCTCGCTGCCGGCGGCGGCCACCGCGGCCTCGTCCACCAGCTTGCGCAGCGTCACCTGGGTGGCGCGGATGCGCTCCAGCGCCACCTGGTCTTCCTTTTCGGTGAAGACGATGACGTTGCGGCGAAGGTCGGACACCTCGCGGTCGATCTGCTGGATGCGGACGGTGTCGGTCGCCACCTTGGCGTAGTGGCTGACATTGTCCCCCACGGTCACAAACCCGGAGAACCCGAGGCCCGCCACTGCGGCCAACAGAAACAGGATGCCGAAGAAGCCGCCATAGATGCGCTTGCGGACGGTCAGGCCAGTGGTCATGGTTTCCCCCTTATCCATCAGGCGTCACGCCGCCGAAGCGGTCAGTTCGCCGATGGCTTCGAAATCAAATACGTGGTTCAGGTCGAGCAGGGCGACCATGCGCCCCTCGACCGCCACCAGGCCGGCCAGGAAGCCGGCAGCCGCGGTGTGGTCCAACTGGGGAACCGGCTGGATATCCCCGGTGGCGACGGTGATGATGTCGGCGACCGCGTCCACCAGGATGCCGGCCACGCGGGTCCCCACCGCGACCACGATGATCACGTGACGGTCGCTGGCGCTCGTCCGCGCCGCGCCGAAACGCGCGCGCAGGTCAAGGATGGGGACGATGGCGCCGCGCAGGTTGATGACGCCGCGGATGAAGGGCGGCGTGTTCGGCAATTCGGTGGTGGCGGTCCAGCCCTTGATCTCGCGGATCGCCATGATGTCCACCCCGTACTCCTCGTCACCGATGGTGAACGAGATGAACTGTCTTGTTGCGGTGTCCGACATTTATCCTCAACGCAAGCGTTCGCGAATATCCACAGCATGCAACAATAGCCGATCACAGGCCGCCCGCAAAGTAGCAACCCATTTACCCGCTGTTTCCATTGTCCGCGGGTCTTCTGATAAATAAGTAATCAGTGAAGCAGGGGCTTCCTTGTGAATTCAAGTTTCTCCCGCAGGGCTTCGCGCAACTGCGGTGCCTGGATGGGTTTGTGCAGGATGGAAAAGCCGCTGGCCTCCGCCTCGCGCAGCCGCTCGGGCGCGGTGTCGCCGGTGATGATGATGCTGGGAATGGCGGCGGCGTAATGGTCGCGGATATGGGCCACCGCCTCGGTCCCCGTGCGTCCCTCGCGCAGGCGGTAATCGGCCAGGATGATGCTGGGCGGCGTGTTCATCGCCGCCAGTTGCTCCATGGCGTCGGCCTCGGACGCGGCGGCCAGGACCCGATAACCCCAATCCTCCAGAACCATCGACAACCCCTTGAGAACGAGGGGCTCGTCGTCGATCAGGACCACCAGACGGCTGTTCTCCACCATGGGGCTGCGGCGCTGCGGCCGCGGCTGGGGCGCGACCGTGTTGGGCGGCGAAAAGGGCACGGTCACCGTGAACACCGATCCCACCCCGGGGGTGGAGGATGCCGTCACGCCATGGCCCAGCAAGAGGGCGAGCCTGTTGACGATGGCCAGTCCAAGCCCCAATCCCTGATTGCGGTCGCGCTCGGGATTGCCCAACTGGGTGAACTCCTCGAATATCTCCGACATGCGGTCGGGCGGGATGCCGATGCCGGTGTCGCAAACCTGGATGGCGATAGCGTCGCCCCGCCGCCGGCACCCCAACAGAATGCTGCCCTTGTTCGTGTAGCGCACGGCGTTGGCGACCAGGTTCTGGACGATGCGCGCCAGCAAGGTGGGGTCGCTTCGCACCATGGCGCTGCTGTGCACGACCCGCAGCTGCACCCCCTTGTCGCGCGCCAGCGGGGTGAAATCGGCGGCAATGCGATCCAGTACGGCGCCGACGCTGAAATCGGTTTCGTTGGGCGTGACCAGCCGGGCGTCCAGCTTGGAGATATCGAGCAGGGAATCCAGCAATACGTTCAGCCCCTCCAGCGACATCTGCAGGTCGTCCAGCACCGGCTTGGCGGGGTGGTCGCGCAATTTGTGGGCAAGGACGGAGGTGAAGAAGAAGATGGCCTGAACCGGCTGGCGCAGATCGTGGCTGGCGGCGGCCAGGAACTTGGTCTTGGCCAGATTGGCCCGCTCGGCCTCGACGCGCGCCGATTCGGCGACCTCGCGCGCCCGCTCGGCCAAATCCTTGGCGCGGTGCAGATCGTCCTCGTGGCGGCGGCTTTCGCTCATGTCGTGCGAAACCGAGGCGAAGCCGGTCAGGCCGCCGGCGGCGGAACGCAGCGCCGTGATCACCTCATGCGCCCAGAACACCGATCCGTCGCCGCGAATGCGCACGCCCTCGGTTTCGTGGCGGCCCTCGCGCCGCGCCACCTCCAGCGCGTGGGCCGGCGCGCCCGCGGCCCGGGCCTCGATCGGATGGAACAGCGCCAGCGACTGGCCCTCGGCTTCCTCGGCGCTCCACCCGTAAAGCCGCTGGGCGCCGGCGTTCCAACTGATGACGGTCCCCTCGGGCGACAGCATGGTGATGGCATAGTCGCGCACGCCGTCCACCAGGATGCGGAAGCGTTCGTCGGCGGCGCGCAGACGTTCCTCCACCGCCTTGCGGTCCGAGATGTCGCGCACCACGCCGGCAAAGATGCGCCCGCCGGCCAGGGCGCCTTCGCCGACCGCCAGTTCCATGGGAAAGACCGAACCGTCTTTGCGCTGCCCCTGCACCTCGCGCCCCAGGCCGATGATGCGGGCCTCGCCGGTTCGCAAATAGTTGCGCAGATAGCCGTCATGCTCGCGGCGATAGGGGTCGGGCATCAGCATGCTGACGTTGCGTCCGACCATTTCCACGGCGCGATAGCCGAAAATACGCTCGGCCGCCGGGTTGACGCTGCGGACGACCCCGGTCTCGTCGATGGTGATGATCCCGTCCACGGCCGTGTCCAGGATGGCGCGGGTGCGCGCCTCGGATTCGCGCAGGCGGCTCTCGGTGGCCTTGCGGCTGGTGATGTCGCGCACGATCCCGGCGAAGATGCGCCGTCCGCCGATGCGGGCTTCGCCCACGGCCAGGTCCATGGGAAAAAGGCGGCCGTCCTGGCGCCGCCCGGTGACTTCGCGGCCGATGCCGATGATCTTCGGCTGGCTGCTGCGCAGATAGTTGCGCAGATAGGAATCGTGGCTCGAATGGTCCGGCTCGGGCATCAGCATGCTGACGTTGCGCCCCAGCACCTCCCCCTCGCGATAGCCGAAAATGCTCTCGGCGGCACGGTTGAAGCTTTCGATGCGGCCCTGTTCGTCGATGGTGATGATGCCGTCGGCGGCCGCGTCCAGGATGGCGCCGGTGCGCGCCTCCACGTGCATCAGCCGCACCTCGGTGCCGACATCGCGCCGGCGTTCCAGGGAAAAGCCTATGGCTCCGCCAGCGGCGGCGCAGGCCAGCGCCAGAAGCAGAAGGAACAGACCGTCGGGCATGGGCGGTGTCCGGCAGGGCGGCGAACTGTCTCAGAGGTAGGGCAGGGCGCGACCCGATGAAGGCGGATTACGATGAATGCATGCCCGCCTTGACCAACGGGGGAGGTTCACGCCCGCCTGCACCCGCCTGCGGACGTCCCTGTCACATATCCATCATTTCGCTGATTGGCGAAGTGATGGTAGCGTTCCGCCATGCTTGAGACATTCGAGACCGTAGCCAAGGCCGTGGCCGACCCCAACCGGGTGCGCATCATGAAACTCCTTGACGGGGGCGAACTGTGCGTCTGCCAGATCACCGCCGTCCTGGATTTGGCGCCCGCCACCATTTCCAAGCACCTGGCCGCATTGAAGACGGCCGGCCTGCTTCAGCAGCGGCGGGAGGGCAAGTGGGTGTACTACCGACTTGCCGAACGCGAGTTCAATCCGCACGCCCCCCGCTTCCTGGCCCTGGTGCGCGCCTCGCTCGATGACGATCCAACCCTGGCCGAGGACCGGCAGGTGCTGGCCCGGGTGAATGCCCTGCCGCTGCAGGTGCTGTGCGACCAGGGCAGGACGGCGCTGGCCCCGAATGTTCGGCCTTCCGAAGAAACCAACTGCTGTGGTGGCCCCTCATGATCCGACAGACCAATGTCCTTGTCCTGTGCACTGGCAACAGCGCCCGTTCGGTGCTGGCGGAGTGCCTGATCAACGATCTCGGCGGGGGCAGGTGGAAGGCGTACAGCGCCGGAAGCAATCCGACCGGCAAGATCAACCCGCTGTCGATCGAGATTCTCAAGGAAAAGGGCCATTCGGTCGAGGGGTTGCGATCAAAGTCCTGGGATGAATTCGCCCGGCCCGACGCCCCCAAGATGGATCTGGTGATCACCGTCTGCGACAACGCGGCCGGCGAGGCCTGCCCCATATGGCCGGGTGTGCCACGCAAGCTGCATATGGGCTTTCCCGATCCTGCCGCCGCCCAGGGCACCCACGCGCAGCGCATGGCGGTTTTCCGCGAGGTCTACGGCATGATCGCGGCCGAGATGAAGACGCTGATCGAGCTGGGCCCCGAGCGGGCCGGGGAGGTCTGACGTGTCCGCTCAATGCGAAACTGCGGCCGGCGGCGGTGCCAGGCCGCCCATGGGCTTGTTCGAGCGTTACCTGACCCTGTGGGTGGGGATGTGCATCGTCGCGGGCGTGGCGTTGGGGCATTTCCTGCCGGCCCCTTTCCACGCCATCGGCGGCATGGAGGTGGCGCAGGTCAACCTGCCGGTGGCGGTGCTGATCTGGGCCATGATCATCCCCATGCTGCTGAAGATCGACTTCGGGGCGCTCCACCAGGTGCGCGAGCACTGGAAGGGGATCGGCGTCACCCTGTTCATCAACTGGGCGGTCAAGCCGTTCTCCATGGCATTGCTGGGATGGCTGTTCATCTCCACCCTGTTCCGGCCCTGGCTGCCGGCCGAGCAGATCGACAGCTACATCGCCGGCCTGATCCTGCTGGCGGCCGCGCCGTGCACCGCCATGGTGTTCGTATGGTCGAACCTGACCAACGGCGAGCCGCATTTCACCCTGTCGCAGGTGGCGCTCAACGACGCCATCATGGTCGTCGCCTTCGCGCCCATCGTCGGCCTGCTGCTGGGCCTGTCCTCCATCACCGTGCCGTGGGACACCCTTTTGCTGTCGGTGGTACTCTACATCGTGGTGCCGGTGGCGGTGGCGCAGGTGTGGCGCAAGGCGTTGCTGGCCCGTGGGCCGCAGGCGCTGGCCAATATGCTCGCCAGGCTGGGGCCGCTGTCGTTGGCGGCCCTGCTGACCACCCTGGTGCTGCTGTTCGGTTTCCAGGGCGAGCAGATCATCGCCCAGCCGCTGGTGATCTTGCTGCTGGCGGTGCCGATCACCATCCAGGTCTATTTCAATTCCGGGCTTGCCTACGTGCTCAACAAGCGGCTGGGCGTCGCCCATTGCGTGGCCGGGCCTTCGGCCCTGATCGGCGCCAGCAACTTCTTCGAACTGGCCGTCGCGGCCGCCATCAGCCTGTTCGGCTTCCACTCGGGTGCGGCGCTCGCCACCGTGGTGGGCGTGCTGATCGAGGTGCCGGTGATGCTGTCGGTGGTCCGCATCGTCAATGGGTCCAAAGGCTGGTACGAGGCGAAATGATACGCCTCGGCCGGCAAGGACCGGGGCAAAGAAAAAGGGCCAGATCGGCGACGATCTGGCCCTTTCGTTGGCTCCGGAGGAGGGATTCGAACCCCCGACCAGCCGGTTAACAGCCGGCTGCTCTACCGCTGAGCTACTCCGGATCAGGACGCGCCAGCGGTGGTCGCGTGCCTGGAAAGTGTTTCACGCCTGCATCAGCGTTGCAGTTGGAGGCCGGAGCCGGAATTGAACCGACGTACGCGGATTTGCAGTCCGCTGCATCACCACTCTGCCATCCGGCCCTCTGTGCCAATCCGTCGCGGCTGGCGTGAGGTGGGTGCTTATACGCGGCTCCCATTGGGGGGTCAAGAGGATCTTGCAAAATTTTTCCCCAGTCATTTCATCCCTTGGCGGCACCCATTGAGTTTGCCTCGGCGGCCCTTTATAAAGCCATCCGTCAACCCGCCCGAACAGGGAGGGTGCAGCCTGCCTGTACGGCCTTGATCGTCCGAGAGGGGAGCATCAAATGGATTACACCGCCGCGCGTCAAAACATGGTGGAAAGCCAAATCCGAACCAACCGGGTCATCGATCCGGCGGTGACGGCGGCGCTTGCCGAGATCCCGCGCGAGGTGTTCGTGCCCAAGCCCATGCGCGGCTTCGCCTATGTGGACGAGGACCTGGATGTGGGCGGCGGCCGCTTCGTCCTTGAGCCGCTGGTGCTGGCCCGCCTGCTGGTGGGGGCGGGGATTCGCCCGACCGACGTTGTCCTCAACATCGGTGACGCCACCGGCTATGCCACCGCGGTGGTGTCCAAGCTGGCCCAGACCGTGGTGGCGCTGGAGTGCGATCCGGAATGGGCCGCCCGCGCGGGGCAGTCGCTGTCCGAGCTGGGCATCGACAATGCCGCCGTCGTTCAGGGCGCGCTGGATCAGGGCTACGCCGCGCAGGCGCCCTATGACGTGATCCTGTTCTCGGGCGCGGTCAGCGAGGTGCCCAACGCCATCTGTCGCCAGTTGACCGACGGGGGGCGCCTGGCTGGCGTCGTCGCCGCGACGCCCGGCGTGGGCAAGGGCACCCTGATCGTGCGGGTGGGTGATACCTATGGTCGCCGCGTTCTGTTCGATGCGGTCACGCCGCTGCTGCCCGGTTTTCAGCCGAAGCCCAAATTCGTGTTCTGATGGGGCCGAGTGGAGAAGGGCCAGACCACCAATGGCGCTTCTTAAGAATTCGTAAATAACCTTGCAATGGGGGCCGGGCGGATTTCGTCCGGCCCTTTTTGCTCTGATCGGCGGTATGGCTATGACTCGCGGGGAATCCCCGCCCGAAGGCCTAGCACCTCTGCAAGGTGATCCGGTAGGGGGCTGTTAAGGAATATTTCTTGATCTTTCTTTCGGGGAAGTTATTGTTCGGGGAGAGTCTTTCGCCGCAGAGGATTGGGGGCGGTCCAACATTGCTGGAAGGTGCGGAATGAGGAAAGCGTGCTTGTTGGCCGGTGTGGCGCTGATCGGGGGCGCTCTGGTCGTTCCCGAGGTTGCGGGTGCCGAAACCCTGGAGGAGGTTCTGACCTCCGCCTATGATACCAATCCCACGCTGCAGGCCCGGCGCGCCCGTCTGCGCGCCGCCGACGAAGGGGTGCCGCAGGCGCTTGCCAACTGGCGTCCCACGGTGACGCTGAGCGGCGAAGCCGGCCGCGGCAAATACGAGAGCAACCAGGCCACCGCGCGCGAGAGCAACCGCAATCCGTCCAATTACGCCCTGTCGGTCAGCCAGCCGCTGTATCGCGGCGGCCGCACCACCGCGCAGACCCAGCAGGCGGAAGCGACTGTCATGGCCGAGCGCGCGCTGCTGCAGGCCACCGAGCAGTCCATCCTGCTCAACGCCGCCACCGCCTATCTGAACGTCGTGCGCGACGAGGCGGTGCTGAAGCTGAACGTGAACAACGAGCAGGTTCTGCGCCGCCAGTTGGAAGCCGCTCGCGAGCGCTTCCGCGTGGGCGAGATCACCCGCACCGACGTGAGCCAGGCCGAGGCCCGCTTGTCGCGCGCCACCGCCGACCGCGTCGCCGCCGAAGGCGCGTTGCAGAACAGCCGCGCCAACTTCATCAACGTGGTGGGCCGTCCGCCGGAAGCGCCCCAGGCGCCGCAATCGGCCGTTGCCGTTCCGGCCTCGTTCGACGAGGTCAAGGCGGTGACCCTGGCCAAGAACCCGAACGTGATTGCCGCCGACTGGACAGCCTCCGCCGCCAAGGAAGGCATCGACCTGGTGTTCGGCGAGCTGCTGCCGACGGTGTCTCTGAACGGCCAGTATTCGCGGGCGCACGATTCCGGCTCGCGCTTCGGCGCCGAGAACAACCGCACCGAAAGCGAAAACTTGCAGGCGACGCTGAATGTCAGCGTTCCCCTGTATGAGGGTGGCGGCACCTATTCGCGCGTCCGCGCCCAGAAGCACACCTATGGGCAGCGCCGCATCGAAGCCGATCAGGCGCGCCGAGATTCCCTGGAATCGGCCACTCGCGGCTGGGAAGACCTGCAGGCGGCGCGTGCGCGCATCCGGTCTTACGAAAGCCAGATCCGCGCCTCCGAAATGGCGCTGGCCGGCGTCGAGGAAGAGGCCAAGGTGGGATCGCGCACCGTGCTCGACGTGCTGGATGCCGAACAGGAACTGTTCGATGCCCGCGTGAACATGGTCCGTGCCCAGCACGACGAAATGGTTGCCGCCTTCCAGGTCAAGTCGGCGTTGGGTCAGATGACCGCGGAGGGCCTGGCGCTGTCCGTGGACGCCTATGATCCGACCAAGCACTATGAAGACGTGCGCAACCAATGGATCGGCACCGGCATCGAGCCGGCGCCGGGGTACAACGACTAAGCCTGATCGAGAACATGGGGTTGGCGGATGCCAGCCCCATTTCCCTTGCGGCGTTCGTCGTAATGTTAATGATTTGTAGGGGGTCGTGCGGCATGATGGCCGCTGATCCGGCATCAGGGGACCATCGGACAGTCAAGCCATGAGTGACGACAAGGCCCAACAGGAACCGTCAATGGAGGACATCCTTGCCTCCATCCGCCGCATTTTGTCGGAGGATGAGGCCGAGGAGAAGGCGAAGGCGTCCGCGCCCGAGCCAATGCCCGAACCCGAGCCGGAACCCGAGCCGGAGCCGATCAAGTCGTCCCAGGACGACATCGACGCCCTGTTCGCCAATGCCACCCCCGACCCGGTCCCGCCGCCCGAGCCGGAACCGCTGCCCCAGGACGACATCGACGCCCTGTTCGCGCAAGCGGCGCCTGCGCCGGAACCCGAGCCGGAGGAGGATGTCCTTGAACTGACCGAGGACATGGTTCTGGACGAGCCGGAACCCGCCTTTGACATCAATCAGTTCAAGCCCGACATCCTTGACGATTTCGAGCCGGAGCCGCCGCCGGCCCCGATGCCGCCGCCGCGCCGCATGCAGGCGGTGGATGACGATGCGTTGATTTCCGAACCGGTGGCGCAGCGTTCCACCTCGCTGCTGTCCGACCTTGCCCGCGAGATCGTGCGCCAGCGCGCCATCGGCATCGGCAATGGCGGCGTCACCCTGGAAGACATGGTGCGCGAGCTGCTGCGCCCGATCCTGAAGGAATGGTTGGATGAGAACCTGCCTTACATGATCGAGCGGATCATCAAGAAGGAAATCGAGAAGATGGTAAACCGCGCCGAGAACTACTAGTCTCTGCCGGTTCCGGGTTTCGAGGCGGCTCGGGGAGGCATCTCCGGGCCGCCTTTCGCATTTCTCCGCACACAGTCATTGACCCATAAGCAACAGGAATAGCCTGGTCATGCTGGACAAGACGTATCGCCCGTCCGAAGTTGAGCCGAAGCACTACGAGCGCTGGGAGAATTCGGGGGCCTTCGCCGCCCATACCGATTCGTCCAAGACGCCGTACACCATCATGATGCCGCCGCCGAACGTAACCGGCAGCCTGCATATGGGGCACGCGCTCACCTTCACCCTGCAGGACGTGCTGATCCGCTATCATCGCATGATCGGCCGCGACGCCCTGTGGCAGCCGGGTACCGACCATGCCGGCATCGCCACCCAGATGGTGGTGGAGCGCCAGCTTGAAGCGCAGAAGATCACCCGCCACGATCTGGGCCGCGACAAGTTCATCGAGCGCGTGTGGGAGTGGAAGGCGGAATCGGGCGGCACCATCACCCGCCAGCTCCGCCGCCTGGGCGCGTCGCCCGACTGGGCCAAGGAACGCTTCACCATGGACGAGGGCCTGTCGGCCGCCGTGCGCGAGGTGTTCGTCACCCTTTACAAGCAGGGCCTGATCTATCGCGACAAGCGCCTGGTCAACTGGGATCCCAAGCTGCATACCGCCATCTCGGACCTCGAGGTGGAGCAGCGCGAGGTGAAGGGCCACATGTGGCACTTCAAGTACCCGGTGGAAGGTCTTGAAGACACTTATATCACGGTTGCCACCACCCGCCCCGAGACCATGCTGGGCGACAGCGCCGTCGCGGTCCATCCCGAGGACGAGCGCTATACCCATCTGGTGGGCAAGATGGTGCGCCTGCCCATCGTCGGCCGCCTGATTCCCATTGTCGCCGACGAATATTCCGACCCGACCAAGGGCACCGGCGCGGTCAAGATCACCCCCGCCCACGACTTCAACGACTTCGAGGTCGGCAAGCGCCACAACCTGCCACAGATCAACATCCTCGACCGCGATGCCAAGATCATCGGCGACGTGCCGGCCGAGTACCTGGGCCTGGACCGCTACGAGGCGCGCAAGAAGGTGGTGGGCGCCATCGAGGAGATGGGCCTGCTCGACAAGATCGAGAACCACGTTCACATGGTGCCCTATGGCGACCGCTCGGGCGTGGTGATCGAACCCTGGCTGACCGACCAGTGGTACGTGGACGCGCCGACGCTCGCCAAGCCCGCCCTGGAAGCGGTGGAGAAGGGCGACACCAAGTTCCACCCCAAGCATTGGGAAAACACCTATTACGAGTGGATGCGCAACATCCAGCCGTGGTGCGTCTCGCGCCAGATCTGGTGGGGCCATCAGGTGCCGGCGTGGTATGGCCCCGACGGTCATGTCTTCGTCGAGAAGACCGAGGCCGAAGCCCAGGCCGCCGCGAGCGCCCATTACGGCAAGGCGGTCGAGCTGACCCGCGACACCGACGTGCTCGACACCTGGTTCTCGTCGGCGCTGTGGCCGTTCTCGACCCTGGGCTGGCCGGAAAAGACTCCGGAACTGGCGCGCTATTACAGCACCGACGTGCTGGTGACCGGCTTCGACATCATCTTCTTCTGGGTCGCCCGCATGATGATGATGGGCATCCACTTCATGGGCGACGTGCCCTTCAAGGACATCTACATCCACGCCCTGGTCCGCGACGAGAAGGGCCAGAAGATGTCGAAGTCCAAGGGCAACGTCATCGATCCGCTGGTGCTGATGGACAAGTACGGCACCGACGCCGTGCGCTTCACCCTGGCGGCGCTGGCCGCCCAGGGGCGTGACATCAAGCTGGCCGAAAGCCGGGTGGAAGGGTATCGCAACTTCGCCACCAAGCTGTGGAACGCCGCCCGCTTCTGTCAGATGAACGAATGCGCGCCGGTGGCCGGGTTCGACCCCAAGGCGGTCAAGGAAACGGTCAACCGCTGGATCGTCGGCAAGACCGCCGAGGTGGCCGACAAGGTGGCGGCCGCGCTGGACGGCTATCGCTTCGACGGCGCCGCCGGTGCCGCCTATCAGTTCGTCTGGGGCACCTTCTGCGACTGGTACCTGGAATTCGCCAAGCCCATCTTCTCGGGTGCGGACGAGACCGCCAAGGCCGAAACCCGCGCCACTGCCGCCTGGGTGCTGGACATGATCCTGCACGTGCTGCATCCGTTCATGCCCTTCATCACCGAGGAACTGTGGGCGCAGATGGGCGGCCGTTCGGACCAGTTGATGCTGCGCGACTGGCCGCGCTTCGACGGCCTGCACGATGCCGGCGCCGAAGAGGAGATGGATTGGGTGGTGCGCGTCATCTCCACCGTGCGCGGCGTGCGCTCGGAGATGAACGTGCCGGCCGGCGCCCAGGTCGATCTGCTGGTGTCCGGTCTGGATGCCGGCCGTCAGGTGTGGGCCAAGACCCATGCCGACCTGATCGTCCGCCTGGCCCGTCTGGCGGCGTTCGAACCCCAGGCCGGCGCCGACAGGGTGGCCCAGGCGTTCTCGCACGGTGCCGCCCAGATGGTGGTGGACGAGGCCACCCTGGTCATGCCGCTGGCCGGCGTCATCGAAATCGACAAGGAGCGTGCCCGCCTGGAAAAGGAGATCGCCCGCGTCGAGAACGAGATCGCCAAGGTGGACAAGAAGTTCGCCAATCCCGACTTCGTCGCCAAGGCGGCACCGGAAGTGGTCGAGGAAAATCGCGAGCGGCGCGCCGAGTGGTCGGCCGCAAAGGAAAGGTTACAGGAAGCCCTGCAACGCCTTTCCGGCGCCTGACAACGGTCTAAAGGGGGCGCAAGCCCCCTTTTTTCCACCACTTCCACGGTCCCCGATTGTTTGTTCGCTAAAAGCCCGGGGGCATGCTAAACCGGACACAAGAATCCGCAACCAGCGGACGTGGTGCCTCGGGGGAGCGTCATGGCCGATTACGGGGAAAAGATCACCAGGGAATTGACCATCCGGTACGTGGCCGTTCTGGCCGTGCTGGGCGGGCTGGCGATCGCCTCGTTCCTTGGGCTGGCACGTATCCTGATGGATGCCGAGAGCGGCACCACCATGGTCAACGTCGCCGGCCGCCAGCGCACGCTGGTCGAGCGCGTGGCCTTCCTGGGCAACCGCCTGGCGGTTCTGCGCGCCACCCCCGAACGGGCCGAGGCGGAAAAGAACTTCATCGACGCCGTCAATCTGCTGGAATCCTCCCATGCCGGCCTGCTGGCCGGCATGCCCGAGTTGCGCGCGCCCAAACCGCCGTCCAAGGAACTCCAGGCGCTGTATTTTGGCCCCGACGCCCGGGTGGACAGCCAGTTGCGGGCATTCGCCGACCATGCCCGGGCCATCGCCGCCCGCTTTCCCGGTGCCACCGCCCCGGACGATCCCGATCTGGCGGCCATCAATGCCGCCGCCATGGGGCCGCTGTTGGATGCGCTGGAGCGTCTGACCGTCACCTATCAGCGCGAGAACGAGGAACGCCTGGTCCGGCTCTCGGCGCTGCACGGCGCCGCCCTGGTGGTGATCCTGGCGCTGCTGGTGGTGTCGGCGGCCGGGGTGTTCCAGCCCATGGTCGCCCGTCTCCGGGCCGATATCGAGGATCGCACCAAGGCCGAGCGCGGCTTGCGCGAGTCCGAGGAACGCCTGTGGAAGATCCTGGAGGAAAGCCCGGTCGGCGTGTCGGTATCGCGGCGCAGCGACGGACGGGTGGTTTTCGCCAACACCCGCTTTTGCGAGATCATCGGCGCCCCGCGCGAAGAGGTGTTGGGCCAGCAGGCCCGCAATCACTTCGTGGATGACGAGCAACGCCGCCGCATCGTCGCAATGCTGAAGGCGCAAGGGCATATCGACGACGAGGAGGTGGAGTTCCGCCGCCGCGACGGCACGCCGTTCTGGAGCCTGCTGACCCTGCGCGCCACCCGCATGGAGCGCGAAGTGGTCAACCTGGCCTGGGTCTACGACATTTCCGCCATGAAGGCGGCGGAGGCCCGGCTGAAACTGACCGCCAAGGTGGTGGAAAGCGCGTCCGAGGCGGTGGTGATCACCAATGTTCGCAACGAGATCGAATACGTCAATCCGGCCTTCACCACCATCACCGAATACCTGCCCGAGGACGTGCTGGGCCGCAATCCGCGCGTGCTCCAATCAGGCCGCCATGACGCCGATTTCTATCTCGCCATGTGGCAGGAAATCCGCGAGACCGGCCGCTGGCGCGGCGAGATATGGAACCGCCGCAAGTCGGGCGAGTTCTATGCCGAGTGGCTGAGCATCGCCGCCATCAAGGACGATGGCGGCAACCCCACGCACCACATCGCCATCTTCTCGGATATCACCCATCGCAAGGAGGACGAGGAGAGGGTGTGGCGGCAGGCCAATTACGACGCGCTGACCGGCCTGCCCAACCGCTCGCTGTTCCTCGACCGCCTCAGCCAGGCGGTGCGCCAGAGCCGGCGCGAGGACAAGAAGTTCGCCCTGATGTTCCTGGATCTCGACGGCTTCAAGCGGGTCAACGACACCCTTGGCCATGCCGCCGGCGACATTCTTTTGCAGCACACCGCGGCGCGGCTGACCGAGTGCATGCGGGCATCCGACACGGTGGCCCGGCTGGCCGGCGACGAGTTCACCTGCATCCTGTGGGGCATTCGCTCGCGCGAGGATGTCGCCATGGTGGCGGCGAAGATCCTGGACCGGCTGGCGACGCCGTTCGACCTTGACGGCAAGCAGGCCGAAGTGCGCGGCTCGATCGGCATCGCCGTTTTCCCCGACCACGCCGACGATGCCAACGTCCTGCTGCAATTGGCCGATCAGGCCATGTACAGCGTCAAGAAGCGCGGCAAGAACAACTTCGAATTCGTTGACGCCACGCTGGCCTGGGCCGCCTCCTGATCCCCCGGCGGGAAGGGGGCGGGGTGCGGGTGGTGGCTCACTCGCGTTCGTTGTCGCTGTCGTCCTCTTCGTCCAGCGCGTCCTGATCCATCCCCTCACGCTCCAGCACTTCGTCCTCGTCGAAGGCGGTGGCGTCCTCCGTTTCCTCCTCCTCGGGGCGTGGCGCGGCCGGGCGGGCGCGGCTGGTGGCCCGCGCGGGCGGGCGCTGGGACTCCACATAGGGCGTGTGGCATTTGGGACAGACCACCGGATCGCGGTCGAGGTCGTAGAAGGCCGCGCCGCAATGGGGGCAACGGCGTTTGGTTCCGCGGTTGGCATGGGGCACGGCGCGTCTCCGGCTGGGCGGGCAGGCCCCTGATGTGGGATGCGGCCCAGGCGGCCGCCAGGGGAGCCTTACGACAGGCTCATCAGGAACGGCCGGTAGGGGCGGTCGTTCGTGCGGATATGGTCCAGCAGCCAGTTTTGCAGAAAGTCCGCCGTTTCCATGGTCACGTGGCGGATTTCCTCCTCCTGCGACACGTCGTGATAGCGTGCCCGCAGCGCTTCGGCCTGGAGCAACAGGCGCTGGTGTTCCGCCTTGTGCGCCACCAGACCGGGATAATTGTGGCGATCCAGCATGCGTTCCTCCGCCACGAAATGGGCGCGGGTACGCAGGATCATGCGGTCGAGGATCTCGGCCAGTTGGCTTACGCTTTCTCCGGCCTGCGCCGCCTCGAGGAATTGGTTGCAGACGTCCAGCAATTCCTTGTGGTCGGCGTCGATGGCCGGCAGGCCCAGCTTGAACTCGTCGGTCCATTGGATGCGAGAGATGGTCATGGCGCCTCCTACATGCGCCATAATCCTGTCATATGGGCGTCAAGATTCGGTTAAGCCACAACCATTCGCCTATGGCCGAAAGGTTTAAGCGGTGGCGTCAAGCAGGTTGCGGACAGCCTGATGGAACATGGCCTCGGTCAGCCGCCCGGTATTGGTGTTGTAGCGTGAGCAATGATAGCTGTCGGCCAGCACCAGCCCGGAAGGCAGACGATGCACGGCCCCGTGGGCGAAGGGATAAAGCACCTTGCGCAGGCCCAGGACGGTCAGGATGGCGTTGTGGGCGTCACGGCCGATGGCGAACAGCCCGCGCAGGTTCGGCATCGCGGCCATCTCTGCCACCAAAAAGGGGCGGCAGGCGGCGAATTCGGCCGGAAGCGGCTTGTTCTGGGGGGGCACGCACCGCACCGCGTTGCAGATGCGCACGCCGCGAAGGGTGAACCCGTCATCCGGGCGCGCCTGATAATCGCCCGTCGCCAGCCCGAAGGCGGCCAGGGTGGGGTAGAGCAGGTCGCCGGCATAATCGCCGGTGAACGGACGTCCGGTGCGATTGGCGCCCTTGAGGCCGGGCGCCAGCCCGATGAACAGGTAGCGCGCCGCCAATTCGCCGAACGACGCCACCGGGGCATTGTGCCAATCGGGCCAGGCGGTACGATTGGCGGCGCGGAACTGGACCAGACGCGGGCAAAGCGCGCAATCGCGCCCCGGCATGGCCGGGGCGTCGGCGGAACAGGGGGCGGCGTGGGTCACGACTGGTCGCCGTCCTCTGGGTAATCGTCGTCGGGCAGGTACTGGGGCGGCAGCCGTTCCTCGCGATGGGCGTGGCTGCGCGCGATCTGGGGTTCGAGGTCCAGCAATTCCACGAAGGCATCGGCCTGGCGGCGCAATTCGTCGGCCACCATGGGCGGCTGCGACCGCACGGTGGACACCACGGTGACGCGCACGCCCTTGCGCTGCACCGCCTCGACCAGGCGGCGGAAATCGCCATCGCCCGAGAACAGCACCACGTGGTCCAGATGCGCGGCCATCTCCATCACGTCGATGGCCAGCTCGATGTCCATGTTGCCCTTGATCTTGCGCCGGCCCATGGCATCGGTGAATTCCTTGGTCGGCTTGGTGACCATGGTGTAGCCGTTATAATCAAGCCAATCGACCAGCGGCCGGATGGGCGAGTATTCCTGATCCTCGATCAGCGCAGTGTAGTAGAAAGCGCGGATCAGCCGGCCCTTCGAGGCGAACAGGTTGAGCAGGCGCTTGTAGTCGATGTCGAAGCCCAGCGAGCGGGCGGCGGCATACAGGTTCGAGCCGTCAATGAACAGGCCGATCCGTTCGGTATCGTAAAAATGCATGGCTGTACTCGACTTAAAGAATAATGAATTGATGACGCGGCGCGCGCGCCCTTTCGGCAATGGCGTTAACGTAGGCGCTGGCCGGCGGGGCTGCAAGGGGCAAGGGATGGCGCATCGCCGCACAACGCTTGCTTTCTCGCCTGCCGCCAATATATAAGCTGGACTCTTTCCCACGGACGCACTCATCAAAGGACGTTCTATGGCGCGCGTTACGGTAGAAGATTGCGTATTGAAGGTTCCGAACCGCTTCGAGCTGGTCTTGGTGGCGGCTCAGCGTGCTCGTGACATCTCGTCCGGTTCCAAGCTGACCGTCGAGCGCGACAACGACAAGAACCCGGTGGTGGCGCTGCGCGAGATCGCCGACGACACCGTGCCGCTGGATGGCCTGCGCAACAGCTTGGTCTCCGGCCTGCAAAAGCACGTCGAGGTCGATGAGCCGGAGGAGGACGAGATGGAGTCCTTCATGCCGGACAGCGAGATGGCCTTCGAGAACATCTCCTCCGAAGAGGAGGCCATCGAGGACGGCCTGACCGTTTCCGAGGATGGGGTTGACTTCGACGCCGAGGGTTTCGGCGGCGACATCGACGAGTAATTCGATAATGGGGGCGGCCGTGGCGAAAACGACCGCCTTGTGCCGCCCCCGCTCTTGCCCGGAAGCGGCGCGCCCGGCAGGATCGTCCATACCATGATGCGCCAATTCGAACTGGTCGAGCGGGTCAAGTCCTACGATCCCAATGCGGACGAGGATGCGATCAACCGCGCTTACGTCTTCGCCATGAAGATGCACGGCTCGCAAAAGCGGGCCTCGGGCGATCCCTATTTCTCGCATCCCATCGAAGTCGCCGGCATCCTGACCAAATACCGGCTCGATTCGTCCTCCATCATCACCGCGCTGCTGCACGACACCATCGAGGACACTCCGGCCACGCTGGAGGATATCGAGAAGCTGTTCGGCGTCGAGATCGGGCGGCTGGTGGACGGCGTCACCAAGCTCAGCCGCATCGAGATGCAGTCCGACCACGCCAAGCAGGCGGAAAACCTGCGCAAGCTGGTTATCGCCATGAGCGAGGACATTCGCGTCCTGCTGGTCAAGCTGGCCGACCGCGTGCACAACATGCGCACGCTGCATTACATCTCGAAGCCCGAAAAGCGCCGGCGAATCGCGCTGGAAACCATGGAAATCTATGCTCCGCTGGCCGAACGCATCGGCATGCAGGAGATCAAGATGGAACTGGAGGACATGGCGTTCACCGAACTGCACGGTGACGCACGGGCCTCCATCATCGCGCGCCTGAACTTCCTGCGCGAACAGGGCGGCGACCTGATCGGCCGCATCCTGGAGGAATTGCGCAACACGCTGGCAGAGGCCGGCATCCAGGCCACGGTGTCGGGGCGTGAAAAGACGCCCTATTCCATCTGGCTGAAGATGCAGCGCAAGAATGTCGGCTTCGAGCAATTGTCCGACATCATGGCGTTCCGCGTCGCCGTGCCGAATATCGAGGATTGCTATCGGGCGCTTGGGGTCATCCACTCCAAGTATCCCATGGTTCCCAACCGCTTCAAGGACTACATCTCGACGCCCAAGCCGAACGGCTACCGTTCGCTGCACACGGGCGTGTTCGGTCCCGAACGCCATCGCATCGAGGTGCAGATCCGCACCTACGAGATGCACGAGGTGTCCGAACTGGGCGTGGCCGCGCACTGGAAGTACAAGTCCTCGGGCAATTCGAACCAGAAGGTCACCGATGGCCGCCAGTACCGCTGGCTGCGCGAATTGCTGGACATCCTGGAACACGCGTCCAATCCGGACGAGTTCCTGGAGCACACCAAGCTGGAGATGTTCCAGGACCAGGTGTTCTGCTTCACCCCCAAGGGCGACCTGATCGCGCTGCCGTCGGGGGCGACGCCGGTGGACTTCGCCTACGCCGTGCACTCGGATGTGGGCGACACCTGCGTCGGCGCCAAGATCAACGGCCGTATCATGCCGCTGCGGTCGCGCCTGCAGAACGGCGATCAGGTCGAGATCATCACCTCGAAGGCGCAGACGCCCAACCCGACCTGGGAGCGATTCGTCGTCACCGGCAAGGCGCGCGCCCGCATCCGCCGCTTCATCCGCACCCAGCAGCGCGCCCAGTACGTGGATCTGGGCCGTGCCATCCTGGTGCGCGCCTTCCGCCAGGAAGGCTACGATTTCACCGAAAAGGCCGCCGAGGGCGTTCTCAGGATCTTCAAGGCGCCGACCGTCGATGACCTGATCGCCATGGTGGGCGAGGGCACGCTGACCGGCAAGGAAGTGGTCGCCCAGGTCTATCCGGAGCTCAAGACCGGCCGCGCCGACAACGTGGTGTCCTTGTCCAAGGCCAAGGCGCCGGCCGCGCCCAAGGACCGCGCCAATGCGGTGCCCATCAAGGGGCTGATCCCCGGCATGGCGGTGCATTTCGCCGGATGCTGCCACCCGCTGCCCGGCGACCGCATCGTCGGCATCGTCACCACCGGCAAGGGCGTGACCGTCCACACCATCGATTGCGACAATCTGGAACAATATGCCGACACCCCCGAACGCTGGCTGGACATCAGTTGGGAGGCGGGCGAGGGCAACGCGCATGTGGGGCGCGTCGATCTGGTGGTGAACAACGAACCCGGTGCGCTGGGCGCCGTCACCACGGTGATCGCCAAGAACATGGGCAACATCATCAATCTCAAGATCACCAACCGCACCACCGAATTCTTCGAAATGATCATCGATATCGAAGTGCGG
Source organism: Pseudomonadota bacterium (assembly GCA_023426365.1). Taxonomy (GTDB): domain Bacteria; phylum Pseudomonadota; class Alphaproteobacteria; order Rhodospirillales; family Magnetospirillaceae; genus Magnetospirillum. Next base: position 109,839 of record JAFAAW010000079.1, on the reverse strand, counting down.
GATGTGAAGCACCTGACCAACATCATCGCCGCGCTGCGCGCGACCCCGGCCATCAATTCGGTCGAACGCGCCCGCAACTGACCCCACGGAGCCGAAGGACCATGATCGCGCGCCCCTTGCGTCTTGGCGTCAACATCGACCATGTCGCCACCATCCGCAACGCCCGCGGCGGCCGCCATCCCGACCCGGTGCGCGCCGCCCATCTGGCCGCCGCCGCCGGGGCCGACGGCATCACCGCCCATCTGCGCGAGGATCGCCGCCACATCTCGGATGCGGACATCGCCCGGCTGGCCAACGAAATCCAGTTGCCGCTGAACTTCGAGATGGCCGCCACCGACGAAATGGTGGCCATCGCCCTGCGCCATCGCCCGCACGCGGCCTGCATCGTCCCGGAGAAGCGCGAGGAGCGCACCACCGAGGGCGGCCTGGACGTAGCCGGCCAGATGGACCGCCTGCGGCCCATGGTGGCGGAATTGTCCGAAGCGGGCATCCGCGTTTCCATGTTCATCGAGGCCGATCCGCGCCAGTTGGACGCGGCCAGGGCCATCGGCGCCCCGGTGGTGGAACTGCACACCGGCGCCTATTGCGATCACGAGGGCGCGGCGCGTGACGCCGAACTGGCGCGCATCCGTGCCGCCGCCGCCCATGCCGCCGCGATCGGGCTGGAATGTCATGCCGGCCACGGCCTGTCCTTCGACACGGTCAAGCCCATCGCGGCCATTCCCAGCATCATGGAACTCAACATCGGCCACTTCCTGGTGGGCGAAGCGATCTTCGTCGGCTTCGAGGCGTCCATCCGTCACATGCGTGCGCTCATGGACGAGGCACGCCGCTGACTTCCGGCCTGTGGCGCCGGCTGACGGTCTGGCTTGACAGCGGCGGTGCGGGCTGGTTTGCTCGCGCCGTCCACCTGCCTTCCGGCATCGGCGGGCGTATTCGTTAAATCAATTGGTTAGGTGGCGCTTTTCATGTCCAGAGGGAAGCCGAACGGCATCTGGGAAACCATCAAGACGGTGTTCTACGCCATGCTGATCGCCGGTGCCGTGCGCACCGTGGCGTTCGAGCCGTTCAACATTCCCTCGGGTTCGATGATCCCGACGCTGCTGATCGGCGACTACCTGTTCGTCTCCAAGTACGCCTACGGCTACTCGCGGCATTCCATGCCGTTCAGCATCGGCCCCAATGGCGGCCGCATCCTGGAAAAGATGCCCGAGCGCGGCGACGTGGTGGTGTTCAAGAAGCCGCCCGAGAACAAGATCGACTACATCAAGCGCGTGGTCGGCCTGCCGGGGGATCGCATCCAGGTCACCGGCGGCATCCTGCACATCAATGGCGTGCCGGTGAAGCGCGAGCGGGTCGAGGATTTCGTCGAGATGACGCGCGAGGGCAATATCATGCGCGCGCCGCAATACGTCGAGACGTTGCCGGGCGGGCGCTCGCATCGCATCATCGAATATGCGGGCGACAACGGCATCGCCGACAACACCCCCGAATACGTGGTGCCTGCCGGGCATTACTTCATGATGGGCGACAATCGCGACAATTCGGCCGATTCCCGCTTCCTGGACGACGTGGGGTATGTTCCGGCCACCAATCTGGTGGGCCGGGCCGAGGTGCTGTTCTTCTCGGCCGACGGTTCGGCGGCGCTGTGGGAATTTTGGCGCTGGCCGTGGGCCATCCGTTTCTCGCGGCTGTTCTCGGGAGTTGGCTGATCCATGCCCGCCCGGCTGCACGAACTGGCCCAGCGGCTGGGGCATCGTTTCGCGGACCCCAACCTGCTGACCCAGGCGCTGACCCATCCGTCGGTGGTGCATGGCCGCGCCCCGCGCAAGGCGACGCCGTATGAACGGCTGGAATTCCTGGGCGATCGGGTTCTGGGATTGGTGGTCGCCGAAATGCTGTTCAACCGCTTCCCGACCGAGCCCGAGGGCGCGCTGGCGCGCCGCCATGCGGCGCTGGTGCGCCGCGAGGCGTTGGCCCGCATCGCCCTGGCCATCGGCCTGCCGCAGCACCTGGTGCTGTCGCGGGGCGAGGAGGAGGCGGGCGGACGCGGCAATCCGGGCCTGCTGGCCGATGCCTGCGAGGCGTTGATCGGCGCGCTTTACGCCGATGCCGGCTTCGAGAAGGCCCAGACCTTCGTGCGGACCATGTGGACGCCGCTGATGGACGAATCGGCCGCGCCGCCCAAGGATGCCAAGACCGCGCTGCAGGAATGGGCGCAGGGTCGGGGCAAGAAGCTGCCGGTTTACACGACCGTCGGCATGGAAGGTCCGCCCCACGACCCCACTTTCATGGTATCGGTGGAAGTCGAGGGAGTGGAGACGGTCACTGCGAAGGGCGCGTCGAAGCGCGCCGCCGAACAGGCCGCAGCGACCCAGATGTTGGAGAATGTGACGAAATGAGTGAGGTTCCCGAGAACGAAAGGCGATGCGGCTACGTGGCCATCGTCGGCGCGCCCAACGCCGGCAAGTCCACGTTGGTCAACGCGCTGGTGGGAACCAAGGTGTCCATCGTGTCGCCCAAGGTGCAGACCACCCGCTTCCGCGTGCTGGGCATCCTGATGTCCGGCCCGGCCCAGGTCATCTTGGTTGACACCCCCGGCATCTTCCAGCCGCGCCGCCGTCTGGACCGCGCCATGGTGGCCGCCGCCTGGAGCGGAGCTTCCGATGCCGATCTGGTCTGCCTGCTGGTGGATGCCAATCGCGGCTATGACGATGACACCCGCGCCATCGTGGAAAAGTTGCGCGCCTCCAAGCGCCAGGCCGTGCTGATCCTCAACAAGGTGGATGCGGTCAAGAAGGAAAAGCTGCTGGCGCTGGCCGCCGATCTGCACGCCGAGGGCCTGTTCACCGACGTGTTCATGATCTCCGCGCTCAAGGGCGACGGGCTGGCCCCGCTCTCCAAGCTGTTCGCCGAGCGCGTCCCCCAGGGGCCGTGGATGTTCCCCGAGGACGAGGTTTCGGACCTGCCCCAGCGCATGCTGGCGGCCGAGATCACCCGTGAAAAGGCGTTCCTCAAGCTGCATGAGGAACTGCCCTATGCGCTGACGGTGGAAACCGAGCAGTGGGAGGAACGGCCCGACGGCTCGGCCCGCGTCGATCAGGTCATCTACATCCAGCGCGAAAGCCAGAAGGCCATCGTGGTGGGCAAGGGCGGGCACCAGATCAAGGCCATCGGCGCCGCCGCCCGCGAGGAGCTGGAAGCGCTGCTGGAGCGCCGGGTGCATCTGTTCCTGCACGTCAAGGTCAAGGAAGACTGGCAGGACCGGCGCACCCATTACAGCGAAATGGGCCTGGACTTCGACGTCTGACGGAGGTGGCCGGTGAGCGCGCGCGCCCTGGGCCTGATCCTGCTGTGGCTGGGCACGCTGCTGCTGGTGGCGGTCCTGCAGCACCGCATGCGGCGCGGGGCGTGGAGCGAACAATCGTTTGAGAACCCGCCCCCCATCGAACGGTGGTCGGTCGCCCTGGCCGCCACCGGAATGATTTTTGCCGCCGTCGGCGTGGGCCTGACCGTCTGGGACTTGTGGTGATGGAATGGGTGGACGAGGGCATCGTCCTTGCCACCCGCCGCCTGGGCGAGGGCGGCGTGGTCGCCTCGGTCCTGACCCGCGAGCACGGCCGCCATCCGGGATTGGTGCATGGCGGCGCCGGCAAGGACAAGCGCGGCATCGTGCAGGCGGGCAATCATGTCCGGCTGTGGTGGCGCGCCCGTCTGGCCGAGCAATTGGGCAGCTACCGGCTCGAACTGGTGCGCGCCCATGCGGCCGAGAGGTTCGACGATCCCGCCCGGCTGGCCGCCCTGGTGTCCGCCTGCGCCTTGTGCGAGGCGGCGTTGCCCGAGCGCCAACCCCATCCCGCCGCCCATGCCGCGCTGGTGGCGCTGCTGGAGGCGCTGGGCAGCGAGGCCTGGGCCAGCGTCTACGTGCATTGGGAATTGGCGCTGCTGCGCGACCTGGGCTATGGCCTGGACCTGAGCCGGTGCGCCGCCACGGGCGCCAACGACCACCTGGCCTATGTCAGCCCGAAAAGCGGGCGGGCGGTGTCGGCCTCGGCGGGCGAAGAGTATCGCGACAAGCTGCTGGCCTTGCCCGCCTTCCTGATCCGGGGCGGTGAGGGCACGCGCGAGGAAGTGCGGCAGGGTCTGGCCCTGGCCGGCTTCTTCCTGGAGCGCCATGTGCTGGCGCCGCAGCGGCGGGCATTGCCGCCCGCGCGCGCACGACTGGTTGACCGTTTCCGGCCCTGAAAATACGATGCGCCCGGTCCAGGTTGCGATCTGGCCGTGAACTCTGGGGAATTGCATGACCGAACCTGCCGTCGCGGGTGAAATCCGCGAAACGTCGCTCACCGAGGCCTTGGGCGAGCGCTATCTCGCCTATGCCATGTCCACCATCGTCTCGCGCTCGCTGCCCGACGTGCGCGACGGTCTCAAGCCGGTGCACCGCCGCCTGCTGTTCGCCATGCGCCAGCTCAAGCTGGACCCCGAGGGCGGTTTCAAGAAGTGCGCCCGCGTGGTCGGCGACGTCATCGGTAAGTATCACCCCCACGGCGACGTGGCGGTCTATGATGCCATGGTCCGCCTGGCGCAGGACTTCGCCGTGCGCTATCCGCTGGTCGAGGGCCAGGGCAATTTCGGCAATATCGACGGCGATAACGCCGCTGCCATGCGATACACCGAGGCCAAGCTGACCGCCATCGCCGCCGCGCTGATGGAAGGGTTGGACGAGGATGCGGTGGATTTTCGCGCCACCTATGACGGCACCGAAAGCGAGCCGGTGGTCATGCCGGCGGCCTTCCCCAATCTGCTGGCCAATGGCGCCACCGGCATCGCGGTCGGCATGGCCACCAGCATTCCGCCCCACAATGTGGGCGAGATCTGCGACGCGCTGGGCCATCTGATCCGCGAACCGGAATGCTCGGTCGATGCGCTGATCGCGTTGATGCCCGGCCCCGACTTTCCCACCGGCGGCGTGCTGGTGGAAAGCCGCGACGCGGTGGCCGAAGCCTACCGCACCGGCCGTGGCGCTTTTCGCCTGCGCGCCAAGTGGGAGGTGGAGAAGCTGTCCCACGGTCTTTATCAGATCGTGGTCACCGAAATTCCCTATCAGGTGCAGAAGTCCAAGGTGATCGAGAAGATCGCCGAACTGCTGACCGAGAAGAAGCTGCCCCTGCTGGCCGACATCCGCGACGAATCGGCGGAAGATGTGCGCATCGTGCTGGAGCCGCGCAACCGCACCATCGAAGCCGAACTGCTGATGGAACAATTGTTCCGCCAGACCGACCTCGAGGTCCGCATCGGCCTGAACATGAACGTGCTGGACAAGGATGCCTGCCCGCGCGTCATGAACCTCAAGGAGGTGCTGCGCGCGTTCCTGGACCATCGCATGGAGGTTCTGGAGCGCCGCACCCGCCATCGTCTGGAGAAGATCGCCAAGCGGCTGGAGGTGCTGGAAGGCTTCCTCAAGGTCTATGCCGATCTGGACAAGGTGATCCACATCATCCGCACGGCCGACGAGCCAAAGGCGGAACTGATCCGCACCTTCGTCCTGACGGAAGTGCAGGCGGAAGCCATCCTCAACATGCGCCTGCGCAGCCTGAACAAGCTTCAGGAAATCGAGATCCGCACCGAACACAGCGCCCTCGCCGCTGAAAAGGCCGATCTGGAGGCATTGCTGGCGGATGAGGGGCGGCGCTGGGGCACCATCGCCGGCCAGGTGACCGATATCCGCAGGAAATTCGGCCCCGGCACCCTGATCGGCGACCGCCGCACCGTCCTGGGCGATGCGCCCACCGCCGTGGTGGTGCCGCTGGAAGCCTTCATCGAACGCGAGCCGATCACCGTCATCCTGTCGGAAAAGGGCTGGATCCGTGCCATGAAGGGGCACATCGACCAGCTTGAAACCATCAAGTTCAAGGAAGGCGACCAACTCAAATTCGCCATCAAGGCCGAAACCACCGACAAGGTGCTGTTCTTCGCCACCGATGGCCGCTTCTACACCCTGGGCGGTGACAAGCTGCCCTCGGGGCGTGGCTTCGGCGAGCCGCTGCGCCTAATGATCGATCTGGCCAACGACGCCGACATCGGCGCCGTCTTCCCGCACAAGCCCGGACGCAGGCTGCTGGTGTCGTCCGATGGCGGGCGCGGCTTCATTGTCGAGGAAAACGAAGTACTGGCGCAGACCAAGGCCGGCAAGATGGTGCTGAACCTTGGCGATGGCGAAAAGGCGGCGTTCTGTCTGCCGGCCGAGGGCGATGCGGTCGCCATCATCGGCAATAACCGCAAGCTCTTGGTGTTCATGGCCGAGGAAATCCCGGTCATGACCCGCGGCCGCGGTGTGATGCTCCAGAAATACCGCGACGGCGGCGCCGCCGACATCAAGGTCTTCACATTGGCCGAAGGATTGTCGTGGAAGATGGGTGAACGCACCCGTACGGAAGCAGACCTGACTCCCTGGCTGGGAAAACGAGCCTCGGTCGGACGTCTGCCCCCCACCGGCTTCCCGCGCAGCAACAAGTTTACATGAGGGGGATAACCAGAGTACGGGGTACTGGTTTTCCTTTGGCGTGACTACCATCTTCATGCCAGGATCGGAAGGAGCGGGCACAAAGCCCGGACAAAGAAACGCATCCTGGAGGAAACGATGGAGAGACGTTCGTTCCTGAAAGCCGCCACTGTCGGCGCGGCCGCCAGCACCGTTGCCGCTCCGGCCTTGGCGCAAGGTGCTCCGGAAATCAAATGGCGCATGGCGTCCAGCTTCCCCAAGAGCCTGGACACCATCTATGGCGGCGGCGAATTCGTCGCCAAGCGCGTGGCCGAACTGACCGACGGCAAGTTCCAGATTCGCGTATTTGCCGGCGGCGAGATCGTCCCCGGCCTGCAAGTGCTGGACGCCGTGCAACAGGGCACCGTCGAGTGCGGCCACTCGGTGTCCTATTATTACGTGGGCAAGGACCCGACCTTCGCCTTCGAGGCGGCGATGCCGTTCGGCCTCAATGCGCGCCAGAACAACGCCTGGCTCTATCATGGCGGCGGACTGGAACTGGTCCGCGAATTCTATAAGGATTACAACGTCATCAATTTCCCGGCGGGCAATTCCGGCACCCAGATGGGCGGCTGGTTCCGCAAGGAAATCAAGAGCGTGCAGGACCTGCAGGGATTGAAGATGCGCATCGCCGGCATCGCCGGCCGCGTGCTGGCCAAGCTGGGCGTGGTGCCGCAGCAATTGGCCGGCGGCGACATCTATCCCGCGCTGGAAAAGGGCACCATCGACGCCGCCGAATGGGTCGGCCCCTACGACGACGATAAGCTGGCCTTCTACAAGGTGGCCAAGAACTACTATTATCCCGGCTTCTGGGAGGGCGGTCCGACCTTCTCGTGCTACGTCAACCTGGATCAGTGGGCCAAGCTGCCCAAGGCGTACCAGGAAGCCTTCGCCACAGCCTGCGCCGAGGCCACCGTGGACATGCAGTCCAAGTACGACGTGCAGAACATCACCGGCCTCAAGAAGCTGGTGGCCAACGGCACCCAGTTGCGTCCGTTCCCCAAGGACGTGATGGTGGCGGCGCAGAAGGCGGCGTTCGAGCTGTATGACGAGATCGCCAAGGAGAACCCCAAGTTCGCCAAGATCTACGGCCCGTGGAAGGCGTTCCGCGATGACATCCAGTTGTGGTGGCGCGTCGCCGAGTTCAGCTTCGACCAGTTCGTGCTGACCAATCCGCTCAAGAAATAGCGCAGGAAACAGCTTCGAAGGCCCCGCCCAGGCGGGGCCTTCTTTCGTTTCTTGGCCTTACCACCTGGGTGCGCGAAGTGTATGATCGCCCGCTCAGACATCCGATTTCCGTGCCGGAGACGCAAGATGGAACGTCGTTCCTTCCTTAAAGCCGCGACCGTGGGTGCCGCGGGCACCACCCTGGCTTCGCCCGCCCTTGCCCAAGGCTTGCCCGAAATCCGTTGGCGCATGGCATCCAGCTTCCCGAAAAGTCTGGATACGCTGTTCGGCGCCGGCGAGCATATCGCGCGGCGCGTTTCCGAACTGACCGAAGGCCGTTTCCAAATCCGCGTGTTCGCGGCGGGCGAGATCGTGCCGGGCCTGCAGGTGTTCGATGCGGTGCAGGCCAATACCGTCGAATGCGGTCATTCGTGCAGCTATTACTATATCGGCAAGGACCCGACCTTCGCCTTTGAAACCCAATTGCCGTTCGGCCTCAACAGCCGCCAGAACAATGCCTGGCTGACCCAGGGCGGCGGCATGGAATTGCTGCGCCCGTTCTATGCCGGCCATAACGTCATCAATTTCCTGGCCGGCAACACCGGCACCCAGATGGGCGGCTGGTTCCGTAAGGAGGTCAAAAGCCTGGCCGACCTCCAGGGCCTCAAGATGCGCATTGCCGGCATCGCCGGAAAGGTGCTTCAGCCGCTGGGCGTGGTGCCGCAGCAATTGGCCGGGGCCGACATCTACCCGGCGCTTGAAAAGGGCACCATCGACGCCGCCGAATGGGTCGGTCCCTACGACGACGAGAAGTTGGCCTTCTACCGCGTGGCCAAATATTACTATTATCCGGGATTCTGGGAGGGCGGCTCGACCGTCTCGTCCTACGTGAACCTGGAGCAGTGGAACAAGTTGCCCAAGGTCTATCAGGCGGCATACGAAGTCGCCTGCGCCGAGGCCAACCAGATTATGCAGAACAAGTACGATGTGCAGAACATCGCGGGCCTCAAGAAGCTGATCGCCGCCGGCGTGCAATTGCGCCCGTTCCCCAAGGACGTCATGGTGGCCGCGCAGAAATCGGCTTTCGCGCTCTATGGCTCCATCGCCGCGGAGAACGCGGAGTTCCGCAAAATCTTCGAATCGTGGAACCGCTTCCGCGAGGACATCCAGCTTTGGTGGCGGGTCGCGGAATTCGGCTACGACCAGTTCGTCCTGACCAACCCGGTCAAGAAATAGGACGGACGGCCACAAAAAATAAAAGCCCCGCTTTCGCGGGGCTTTTTCTTTGCCGGTATGGCTCGTACCGGATCCGGGTGAGGAAAACTCATCGGAATTTGGTTAGGCCCAAGGGGCCGCGCCGCTTATGGCCGCGGGAGCCAAGGGTTTCGGAGAACCCCGCCCGGCGCTTGAGGGCGGCGTTGATCGGTGCCGATCAACGCAATCCGGTATCAGCGTTGCTCCTGTTTGAACTGCTGCTCCAATTGCTTCTGCAGATCGGTGCTGGGGTCGCTGTCCTCGGGCATGGCTCCGGGCGGCGGTATGTCCTCGTCGCCATAGGTCGGCAGCTCGATGTTCATCTGGATGTTGTCCAGGTTCTGCACCTTGTGGGTGGATTCGCCCACAAGCCCGGGGAAGGCGATGACCAGCGCGACCATGATGATCTGGATGCACACGAACGGCACCGCGCCCCAATAGATGTCGCTGGTCGAGATGCCCTTGATCCGCTTGCGCGTCACCTTGTCGATGTAATCGGCCTTGGCGGCCACGCTGCGCAGATAGAACAGGGCGAAGCCGAAGGGCGGATGCATGAACGACGTCTGCATGTTCACGCCCAGCAGAACGCCGAACCAGATCAGGTCGATGCCCAGCTTTTCCGCTACCGGCCCCAGCAGGGGGACGATGATGAAGGCCAGCTCGAAGAAGTCGAGGAAGAAGGCCAGCACGAACACCAGGATGTTGACGACGATCAGGAAGCCCAACTGGCCGCCCGGCAGCCCGGTGAGCAGGTGCTCCACCCACAGGTCGCCGTTGACCGCGCGGAACACCAGACCGAACACCGTCGAGCCGATCAGGATGAACATCACGAAGGACGACAGCTTGGCGGTGGTGTTCATCGCCTGCTTGAGCAGGTCCAGCGACAGCTTGCGCTTCATCAGCGCCAGGATCAGGGCGCCGCTGGCGCCCATGGCGCCGCCTTCGGTCGGGGTCGCGATGCCCAGGAAGATGGTGCCGAGCACCAGGAAGATCAGCACCAGCGGCGGCACCAGCGAGACGATCACGCGCTTGAACAGCTCGAGACCCCGCAGGGTGCGCGCCTCGGGCGGCAGGGCGGGGGCGGAGTTCGGCCAGATCAGCGAGGTGATCAGGATGTAGCTGGCGTAAAGGGCCGTCAGCACCAGGCCGGGAACCAGCGCGCCTTCGTACATGTCGCCGACCGAACGGCCCAACTGATCGGCCATGACGATCAGCACCAGTGACGGCGGGATGATCTGGGCCAGCGTGCCCGAGGCGGCGATCACGCCGGTGGCGAGGCGGCGGTCATAGCCGTAACGCAACATGATGGGCAGCGAAATCAGGCCCATGGAGATCACCGATGCCGCCACCACGCCGGTGGTCGCCGCCAGCAGCGCGCCGACGAAGATCACCGCATAGGCGAGGCCGCCGCGCAAGGGGCCGAACAACTGGCCGATGGTGTCCAGCAAATCCTCGGCCATGCCGCTGCGTTCCAGGATCAACCCCATGAAGGTGAAGAATGGAATCGCCAGCAGCGTGTCGTTGCGCATGATGCCGAAGATGCGCTCGGGCAGGGCCTGCAGCAATTGGGGCTGCAACAGCCCCAATTCGATGCCGATGAGGCCGAACAGAAGGCCATTGGCGGCCAGCGCAAAGGCAACCGGATAGCCGAACAGAAGAAACACCACCAGCGCCGTGAACATCAGCGGCGCCAGGTTGGCAATCAGGAATTCAGTCATGGCCGCCTCCGTGATGACCGGCGCTGGCGGCGGCGGCGGGGTCGTCGATCCGCCCCATCAGGAAGGCGACGCGCTTGATGGTCTCGGAAAGCCCCTGCAGGCTGAGCAGGGCGAAGCCCAGGGGGATCAGGACCTTGGCCGGCCAGCGGATCAGGCCGCCGGCGTCACTGGACATTTCCCCGCTGACCAGCGAGCTGACGAAGATGGGCCAGGACAGCCAAAGGATCAGCACCGCCATCGGCAGCAGGAAAAAGACGCCGCCGATGATCTCGATCCAGGTCTGGGTGCGCCGGCTGAAGCGGCCAGCGATGACGTCGATCCGGATATGCTCGTTATTGAGGAGGGTGTAGCCCGCGCACAGCAGGAAGACCGCCGAGAACAGGTACCACTGAATTTCCAACCATGCATTGGAACTGGAATTGAAAGCATAGCGGATGACCGCATTGCCCGAGCTGATGACGGTCATCACCAGCACCAACCAAGTGACGGCACGGCCGACCACCGAGTTGAGGCGATCGATCATGCCGCTGAGGCGCAGCAGCTGAGTCACGCGCTTCCTCCCACAAGGCCGAATTATTCTATTTTGCTCCGGCCACTATGGCATAGGTGTAAGGCCGGAACAAAGGGGGAAGAAGCGATTTTGTCGGGAATTTCTATCTAGCGCAAGCCTTGATCCGCCCCGCCTGCGCCCTGATCGTCACCGCTAGCGGCGCTCGTTTCCGCAATCAGGCGCCAACCGTTGGGGCCAAAGGCCTCGAGCGGCGAGAAACGGGACTTGTAAGCCATTTTCCGGCTTTCCGCGATCCAATAGCCCAGATAGACATAGGGCAAACCCTGTTGGCAGGCATCCGCCACCAGCCAGGTCACCACATAGGTGCCCAACGACCGGCGGTGCAGGTCGGGGTCGTAGAAGCTGTATACCGCAGACAGGCCGTCGGACATGCGATCCGTCAGGCAGGTGGCCACCAAGGCGCCGTCCGCCGTGCGGTATTCCACCAGGAAGGTGTCGATGGGGCTGTCTTCCACCATGGAGCGGTAGTCGTAAAACCCCATCATCGCCATGTCGCCGCCGGCATGCCGTGATTCCTGATAGCGCGCGAACAGGCGGTATTGCTCGGCCGTGGCGCGGGCGGGGACCTTGCGCGCCACCAGATCCTGGTTGGCGCGCATGATGCGGCGCATGGTGCGGTCGGGCAGGAACGCATCGGCGATGATGCGCACCGGAATGCAGGCGCTGCACCCCGGACAGGCCGGCGTGTAGGCGATGGAATGAGAGCGGCGAAAGCCTGCGCGCGACAGCGCCTCGTGCAGCACCTCGGCATCGGGGCCGTTCAGTTCGGTCACGATCTTGCGTTCCAGCCTGCCGGCGATGTAGGGGCAGGGCAGGGGCGCGGTGGTGAAGAAGAAATGCGGCCGTTTCAGGGGAATGTGATCCATCGCGTCCCGTTCGTTGCGGCTAAGGGCGGCTCCCCTCATATGGTGGCCCGCAACCGTCGCCACCACGGTGGCAGGTGGCAAAGCACCGGGTGTCAACCAAGGTCGTGCCGCCCCGCCCCCTCGTTCACCACCACGGTTCCCGCCAGCCAATCGTGCAACAGCCTTCTGCGGGCATTGAACAGGCCGACCAGCAGGATCAGGGAGCCGGTCAGGGTGATCGACCCATAGAACGCCACGACCTGGATCATGGCCTGGATCAGGGTTGGTCGTCCATCCCCCACGGCACCTTGGGGCAGCAGACTGCGCACCTTTAGCCCCATGATCCCCATGCCCAGGGTGGCCGAACGCCGCGACGCCACCATCAGCGTATGGTAGGCCAGAGGCAGCAGCGCCAGCGCCAGCGCCTTGACCGGCAGCAGCAAACCGAAGCTCAGCACGCTCAGCAAGGAGCCGACGAACCACACCACCACCGCAAGAACGGCGATAACGACGACGTCGATGGCATAGGCCGCGATGCGCCGGACGGTGACACCGGCAAACAATTCCGGATGCCGCCACGGATCGGCCCAATCGGCGCCGCTGGGGGCGCTATCGGGGGGGATGATCACCACGGGCGGGTTGGACATGAGGATTCTCCGCAATGCTGAAAGCGGAAATAAGGCGCGCTGCGGCCGTTTCCAGGGGCTTGATGCCTAGTTCTGCTTGGCGGCGGGGTTCTGCTGGCTGGCCGGCAATTCGGCCGGCGGCGCTTCGTTCTCGCGCAGCAAGATGATGCTGATGCGGCGATTGCGCGGGCCTTTGGGGTCATTGACCATCAGGGGGTCGGTATCGGCGCGCCCCACCACGCGGTCGATGCGGGTTTCCGGCACGCCCGCCGACAGCAGGGCGCGGCGGCTGGCCAGGGCGCGGTCGGCCGACAGCTCCCAATTGGTGTAGCCCGACGGGTCGCGGAACGGAATGGCGTCGGTATGGCCGGAAATCGAGATCTTGTTGGGCAGTTGGTTGACGACCCGGCCGACCAGGTCCAGCAGCGCCTTGGTGTGGCCGTACATGGCCGAGCTGCCGGACGGGAACATGGCCAGACCTTCCTGGTCGGTGATCTGGATGCGCAGTCCCTCGACGGTGTTGTCCACCATCAGCGATCCCTGGAACTGCTTGAGCTCCGGGATGCCCTTCATGGCGGCTTCCAGCACGTCCTTGGCCTTGTCGAACTTGGCCTGCTCGCGCTCGGCCAATGCCTCGCGGAATTCCTTTTCCCCCATGCCTTCCATGGGTTCGGTCGCCTGCGAGGTGAGATCCTCGCCGCCGGGTCCGATGGAGGCGGGGGGCAGGTGCTGGACCAGGCTGGGCGAACTGGTGGTGGACTGCATGGCGCCCTGGCCGATCACCTGTCCCCCCAGGATGCCGCCGGCGCCAGTCTGGCTCTTGGATGCCATGGACGGCGCGAAATAGTTGGAGATGCCGGTCAACTGTTCTTCAGTGACCGCATTCAACAGCCACAGCAGCAGGAAGAACGCCATCATGGCGGTCACGAAGTCGGCATACGCAACCTTCCACGCGCCACCGTGGTGGCCGCCGGCCACCTTCTTGACGCGCTTGATGATAATCTGCTGACTTTCGGCCATGGCTGTGGTGGCGCCCCTTCATCAATCCGGCGGCAGGTTGGTGACCGTCTCTTCCAGTTCCTGGAAGGTGGGGCGCAGGTCGTCGGGCAGGATCTTGCGGGCGAACTCGATCGAGACCTGCGGCGCATACCCCTGCATGTGGGCCAGCAAGCCGGCCTTCATCGCCAGAAAGTAATAGTGATCCGAATCGAACACCATCTGCATGTTTCGCGCGAACGGCGCGAAAAAGGCGTAGGACACCAGCACGCCGGTGAAGGTGCCCACCAGCGCCGCGCCGATCAGGTGGCCCAGCACCTCGGGGGGTTCGGTGATCGACCCCATGGTGTGGATTACGCCCAGAACGGCGGCCACGATGCCCAGCGCCGGCATGGCGTCGGCCATCAGGTTCACCGCATGCGACATCTCGTGATAGTGCTTGTGGTGGGCTTCCAGCTCGCCGTCGATGATGGATTCCAGCTCGTGCGCGTTGGAGGTGCCCAGCGTCAGCAGGCGCAGGTAATCGCACAGGAAGGTGCGGCTGTGATGGTCGGAGGTGAAGTTGGGGAACTTGGCGAACAGCGGGCTTTCATCGGGTTTTTCCACATGGCTTTCCAGGGCCAGGTCGCCCTTGGTCTTCGCCAGCTTGAACACCGAATACAGCATGGATAGCAGCTCGACGTAGCTATCCTTCTTGTGGTGCGGACCCTTGAAGATCACGCCGAAATTCTTGGCGATGCCGACAATGATCCCCTTGGGATTGCCAAGAAGCAGAGATCCGAAGGCGGCGCCAAGAATGATCAGGAATTCGAAGGGCTGAAACAGCACCCCAAGGTGGCCGCCGCTCGCCGCATATCCGCCGATAACGCAGACGATGGTGGTCACGATACCGATGATCGCGAACATTCACTTCCCCTATTGCGGTCCCGCAAGGACCGGAACGGTCACCAGATCAGTTTGGAGAATGCTATAATTCGTGGCCTCTGTCGCGAGTCAACTGCGCGGGCGCCGGAAAAAATTTCGCTATGCGGCATTAAGGCATTCGCGGATGAAAGGGGCATTTGACCCGGGCGGCGAATCCTTATTAATCTCTGCCGATTGTCCCTTTCGCATTCTGCCGAGCGTGCCGATGTCCGTTGACCAGCGTTCTTTCCGCAAGACCCTGGGGTGCTTTGCCACGGGCGTGACCGTGGTGACCACCTTGCATCCCGACACCGAGGCGCCGGCGGGCGTCACCGTCAGCGCGTTCTCGTCGCTGTCGCTCGAGCCGCCGCTGGTGCTGTTCTGCCTGGGACTGAAGACGTCCAGTCTGTCCGCGTTCCAGAATTACGGCCGCTTCGCCATCAACGTGCTGGCGGAAAACCAGCGCGACCTTTCCATCCGCTTCGCCAGCCGGTCCGAGGACAAGTGGGGCGGCCTGAAATGGGAAAAGGGCCTGGGCGGCGTTCCGCTGCTGCCCGGATGCCTGGCGACGCTGGAATGCAAGCTGGTCAACGCCATCGAAGGCGGCGACCACATGATCTTCGTGGGGGAGGTCGAGAACCTCACCCATCAGGAGGGAGGATCGCCGCTCATCTATTTCCGCGGCGCCTATCTGGACTTCCCGCCGCCGGTTTCCTGATCCGCCGGCTTAGGCACGAGAAAAGGGGCATCCGACCGGATGCCCCTTTTTTGTCTGTTTGCTCAACCGTCCGCGCAGTGCGGGTCAGTATCCGGGTTCGAGCCTCAGGACCGCGTTGCCGTCGCTGCGCTTGCCCAGCACAATTCCCGCATTGTCGCGCCACGCCTCCAGCAGATCGTCGTAATGGCGGGACAGCGGGTTGCCCGACTGGCCGCCGGCGATGACGAAGCGGCTGTTGGACAGGTCCGCCAGATCATAGACGACCCTGAGGCCGGCCCCATGCACCTGCTGGAAATTGTCCGGGGCATAGGTGCCGCGGTTGACGGTGAAATCGTCACCGTCCGTGGCAATGGCGAAGTCGCTCAGGCGTCCCAACAGCGGAACGTGGCGCAGCACCGCATGCTCGAACACGGCCTGATGGGCGTTGCCCCATTTCCACTGGGCCATGTCGGCGCCGAAACGCTCCTCCAAGCGGCGCAAGGCCCGCTCCAACGACCGCGCGGCGATGTCTTCGCACGATTCGGCCTCGGGGGTGGCGATATCGTCGCACCAGGCGCGATTGCTGGTCAGGATGCCGGTCAGCACCATCGGGCGCGGGCGCTGGAACGCGCGGAAATCGTCGCCCAGATCGTCGGCCAGGACGTCGCGCCACGATTGCTCCAGCCATGCCGCGAAGATCAGCGGCTCGGGCCGGTTGCGGTCCATGGTGCCGTCCCAGCCGGCAATCATGCGAAGGGCGTTCTGGATGCGCGGGTCGTCGCTGGCGGCGGCGTCCATCAGCTCCTTCAGCTCAAGGGCGGCCAGCGACAGGGCGTCCAGTTGCAGTCGCGCATTGTCCTCCACGGTCCAGCCGGATTTGCTTCCCAGCACCTCGGCAATGCGCTGCGCGCGGAATCCGTCGGGCCATTCGCTGGCGATCAGGTACGGATAGCGGTCGCCCACCACGGCATTGTTGGCGTTGACGAGCTGGCCCGACCGGGGATTGATCTGCTGCGGCATCTTCTCGGCGGGCACCCAGCCGTTCCATTCGCCCTCGCCGGTCCAGCCGCGCACCGGCATGGCGCCGTTGCCGCCCTTGCGCAGCGGTACGCGGCCGGCGGTGGCAAAGGCGATGGTGCCGCCGACATCGGCATAGGCGAAATTCTGCACGGGCGCGTGGAAATCCCGCAGCGCGGCGTTGAAGCTGCGCCAGTCGATGGCACGGTTGATGCGGTGGAACGCCTGGGCGGTAAGGTCGTCGGCCTCCAGCGCGGTGGCCCGCAAGGTCAGCACCTGGTCGGGCTTGGCCAGTCCCTTGGCGGTGATGTCGCTGATCACCGGGCCGTGGCGGGTCGAGCGCACCTTCAGGTGCACGTCGGCGCTACCCTTGACCTTGATGACCTCGTCGCGAACGGCGAAGCGTTCCACGCCTTGCGCGGTCTGATAGCCGTCCTCGCCCGCCAGACGCTCGACGAACAGATCGACGGTGTCGGCGTGGGTGGTAGTGGTGCCCCATGCGATGCGGCCGTTATGCCCGACAAGGTGGAAGGGAATGCCGGGAATGGTGGCGCCCGACAGCGACAGGCCCGGGGCCTCCACCGCCATCAGATACCATTGCACCGGCGCCTGCAGGCCAAGATGGGGGTCATTGGCCAGGATAGGCTTGCCGGTGGCGGTGCGGCTGCCCGCCAGTGCCCAGACGTTCGAAGCCAGACGGGGGCGGGCGCTGTCGGGCAGGGCGGCCAGCACGCCATCGGCCGTCGCGGCCCCCAGCGTGACCGGCCCATCCGCCGGCGTGCCCGGCCATAGCTGCCCCAGCTTGCGGGCGTCGAAGCGCGCGGCCAGCTTGCCGCGCAAGATCTCGGACTGCCAATCGTTGGTCAGTTGCAGCGCCAGCAGGCGGCCGATGGCCAAGCTGTCCGTCACCGACCACGGTTCCGGACGGAAGCCCAGGACGATGAATTCGGGCGGCAGGCGGTGCCAATGATCCCGCGCCCAGGCATTGACGCCCTCGGCATAAGCGGCCAGGGCGTCGCGGGTGGGTTTGTCCAGCTTGGCCAGGCTGCCTTCCGCCAGCGCGCCCAGCCCCAATGTGCGCATGAAGCGGTCACTGCCCAGCCCAGGCTCGCCCACCACCTCGGCCAGACGGCCGGTGGCGACGCGGCGCTGCACCTCCATCTGCCACAGGCGGTCCTGGGCATGGGTCCAGCCGATGGCAAAATAGGCGTCGCGAACGGAACGCGCGGCAATCTGCGGCACCCCGGCATGGTCGCGGGCGACCGTGGCCGGAAGCTCAAGCCCCTTGATGGGAAAACGTCCCTCGATCCGCGGCAGGGAACTCATCAGCCAGACGAAGGTCACCGCCACCACCAGCAGGACCACGAGAACAAGGCCGTTGAGGATTTTGGCCCACGGACTCATCTCCTCGGCGAAAAGCAACGTCTCGCGCGAGGAGGCGCGGTCGCTGGCATCGGGTGATGGGTCTTGCACGGGCATACTCCGGGAGCCGGGCGCAGGGGGGGAGGGCATAGCGAGAATGCGAAGCCTTTGGTAGTCCGAAGGGAGAACGCGCGCAAGACTCTAAAAGCGTCGGCGGGGTGCATTTTCCCAAAAGTGTCGCCGTGTTATAAGGAGATCCTGAAACAAACCTGACGAGGACCCGATGATCGGTAAGCTTAACCACGTCGCCATTGCCGTGCCGGACCTTGAGGCCGCCACCAAGCTGTATCGCGATACCCTGGGCGCCAAGGTTTCCGCCCCCGTTCCGCAGCCCGCCCACGGCGTCACCGTCGTCTTTGTCGAGCTGCCGAACACCAAGGTCGAGCTGCTGCATCCGCTGGGCGAGAAGTCGCCGATCGCCGCCTTCCTCGAGAAGAACGCGTCGGGCGGCATCCATCACATCTGCTACGAGGTGGACGACATCTATGCCGCCCGCGACCAGCTCAAGGCGCAGGGCGCCCGCGTGCTGGGCGACGGCGAACCCAAGATCGGCGCCCATGACAAGCCGGTGCTGTTCCTGCATCCCAAGGATTTCGTCGGCACGCTGGTCGAGCTGGAGCAGGCCTGATCGTTTCACCCCCGCCGGCCGCGCGGCCGGCGGGGGGACTTTATTAGTAGCTCCCCAAGGATGGCGAGGCGGCATGAGCTGGTATTGCGATGTTGCTCCCGGCCATCCCGTGCATGGCCCCTATCACGATGGCGAATACGGCTTTCCCGTCCATGACGATCGGGTGCTGTTCGAACGCCTGTCGCTGGAGATCTTCCAGGCGGGCCTGTCCTGGCTGATCGTCCTGAAGAAGCGTCCGGCGCTGTCGGCCGCCTTCGACGGCTTCGACATCGACCGGGTGGCGGCCTATGGCGAGGTGGAGCGCGCCCGCCTGCTTGCCGATGCCGGCATCATCCGCAATCGCCGCAAGATCGACGCCACCATCGAAAACGCCCGGCGCCTGCGCTTGCTTCGTAACAGCCACGGTTCCTTCGCCGATTGGATCGCCGCGCACCATCCGCGCCCCAAGGATGAATGGCTGCGCCTGTTCCGCCAGACCTTCGTCTTCATGGGCGGCGAGGTGGTGGGGGAGTTCCTGATGAGCATCGGCGTATTGCCGGGTGCCCATCGCCCGGATTGCCCGGTCAACGCGGACGTCCTGGCCTGCAATCCGGCCTGGAAAAGCGAGGGTGAGGGGAAGGGCTGAATGCAAAATGGCAAGATCAGTGGACTGATCTTGCCATCCCTGCGTCTCCGCGTGGCGGACGCTGGCGACTCCTCCCTAAACCTGAGCCGCTTTGGGGGTGCCATTATTGTTCGGTCTACCCCATCCCGTATCGGGCCTGGGAGGAACACTACGCAATTTCGTAACCTTCGTCACCATCTTTTTTTTTCAAAATTTCGTGAACAGTGGATAACCTTGTTGCAGCGGCAACTTTACCCCAAGATGGCCGCATGGCAGGGTTGATCCCCGCGCGCAAGGAGAGCCGCCCATGAAGCGCATTGCCGTGATGGTCGTGGCCGCCGGCGTTCTGCATCCCGGTGCCCACGCCTGGGCACAGACCGAGCCGATCCGCATCGTCATCACCAAGGTGGATTGCTCGCGCCTTGTGCGGCATCAGCCGGCGCCCGACGTGGCCTATCGGCCGGGCGTGGACGCGCGGGGCCGCGCGGTCGTTCCCGCCGACATCCCCGGCAGCGGGGCGGACGCCATTCCCAACCTGCTGCCCGAGGTGCTGGAATTTCCGCTGACCATCAATCCCGTCGCCTATGGCGCGCGCAATCAGGCGCAGCGCGACAAGGCCGCGGCGTCGCAAGGGATGGCGGATACCCAAGCCGGCAAGATGGCGGCCCAGGCCCGGATGGTGAAGCTCACGGATCGCAAGACGGCGCTTGACGCCAATGCCGCCGCGCTTGCCGCGCAAAAGGCCGCGGCGGATGCCGATTACGCCGCCGCCGCCAGCCGGCTGGCCGCCTTGCAGGCGGAAGTGGATGGTGGCATGCGGCCGCGCCACGACCGCGACTATGTGCACGCCCGCGACGCGATGGCGCCGAAGCAGCAGGCGGTCGGCGCCAAACAGGCGGAAATCGACGCCAACGCCGCCAATCTGGCCGCCACCGCCAATGCCATCGCCGCCCAGCAGGCCATTATCGATGCCGCGCCAGGGCAAGAGGCGCGATATGCCGCGGACAAACAGGCGGCCAAGGCCAGACTGGCGGGGATTTCCGCCAAGGGACTGGACAGCACCACCATGACCGTTGGCACCGTCCGTTACGACATGTCCAAGGGCACCTTCACCCTGAACGGCCAGCCGCTGGGATCGGCGGAACAGGAGGAATTGGCGCGCGCCTGCCAGAAGCAGGGAGTGCGCTGATCGCAGAGGGCGGGGCCGGGCCGGGTGCCCGCTTGTCATCGCCTTTTGCTTTGCCTAAAGTCGGCAGCCGCCGAAGGGGCGGCATTCGCCGCTTCGCCCTTTTCCCATACCCTTGCCTGACCCGAGGATGCCATGCGCCTGTCCACCTATTTCCTGCCGACTCTCAAGGAGACCCCGGCCGAGGCGCAGATTGCCTCGCATCGTCTGATGCTGCGCGCCGGCATGATCCGTCAGTCGGCCTCGGGCATCTATACGTGGCTGCCGCTGGGCCTGCGGGTGCTGCGCAAGATCGAGCGCATCGTGCGCGAGGAACAGGACGCCGCCGGCGCCCAGGAACTGCTGATGCCGACCATCCAGTCGGCCGATCTGTGGCGCGAGAGCGGGCGCTATGACGCCTATGGCAAGGAAATGCTGCGCATCACCGATCGTCACGATCGCGAAATGCTGTTCGGTCCGACCAACGAGGAACTGATCACCCAGATCTTCCGCGACAACGTGAAGTCCTATCGCGAGATGCCGAAGATCCTTTATCAGATCCAGTGGAAGTTCCGCGACGAGGTGCGCCCGCGTTTCGGCGTCATGCGCGGCCGCGAATTCCTGATGAAGGACTGCTATTCCTTCGCCATGGATTACGATGGCGCCAAGCGCGCCTACGAGGCCATGTTCAACGCCTATCTCAAGACTTTCAAGCGCATGGGCCTGACCGCCGTGCCCATGGCCGCCGATTCGGGCGCCATCGGCGGCAACCTGTCGCACGAATTCCACATCCTGGCCGAGACGGGCGAGTCGGGCGTGTTCTACGACGTGGCCTATGACGAACTGGCCGCCAAGGACGCCATCGACCTGGACGCGCTGTCCAAGCTGTACGCCGTCACCGACGAAAAGCACGACCCCAGCGCCCCCAACGTGCCGCCGGCCGAGCGCCTGAAGGAAGCGCGCGGCATCGAGGTCGGCCACATCTTCTATCTGGGCACCAAGTATTCCCAGGCCATGAATGCCGTGGTCCCCGGTCCGGGCGGCGAGCCGGTGCTGGCCGAAATGGGCTGCTACGGCATCGGCGTGTCGCGCCTGATGGGCGCCATCATCGAGGCTTATCACGACGATCGCGGCATCAAGTGGCCGGAGGCGGTGGCCCCGTTCAAGGTCGGCCTGGTCAATCTCAAGGCCGGCGACGCCACCTGCGACAAGGTGTGCGAGGATATGTACCGCACCCTGTCCGAGCAGGGCGTCGAGGTGCTGTATGACGACCGCGACGAGCGTGCCGGCGTCAAGTTCGCCGACATGGACCTCATCGGCCTGCCCTGGCAATTGGTCGCCGGCCCCAAGGGCCTGGCCGCCGGCGTGGTTGAACTCAAGAACCGCCACACCGGCGAAAAGGTCGAGCTGTCGGTGGAAGCCGCGCTTGCCCGCCTGACCGCGTAAGGAACATCCGCCCGTGTTCGATGCCTTCGAGAGGATGGTGGCGTTTCGCTACCTGCGTGCCCGCCGCAAGGAGGGCTTCATTTCCGTGATCGCCGGCTTCTCGCTGCTGGGTATCGGCCTGGGAGTGGCGACGCTGATCGTGGTGATGGCGGTGATGAACGGCTTTCGCCAGGAATTGCTGTCGCGCATCCTGGGCATCAACGGGCATATGGGCGTTTATGGGGCGGGGCCGGTCCTGACCGACTTCGACCCCCTGGCCGAGGCCATCCGCAAGCTGCCCGGCGTCGTCCGCGCCATCCCGACCGTCGAGGGGCAGGTGATGGCCACCTCGGGCGCCGGAGCGTCGGGCGCGATCGTGCGCGGCGTGCGTCCCGACGACCTGCTGGCGCGCGACATCATCCGCAAGGGCCTGAACGGCTCGGTCGAGGAGTTCCAGGCCGGCGATTCCGTGCTGATCGGCTATCGGCTGGCGGAAAAGCTGGGATTGGGCATCGGCGACACGATCACGCTGATCTCGCCCAAGGGCAACGCGACCGCCTTCGGCACCGTGCCCCGCCTGCGGGGATACCGCATCGCCGGCACCTTCAACGTGGGCATGTTCGAATACGATTCGAGCTTCGTGTTCATGCCGCTCGAGGCGGCGCAGACCTATTTCAAGCTGCCGGACGCGGTAACCCAGATCGAGGTGTTCACCGACAATCCCGACCGCGTGCCCGACCTGCGCGCCGAGATCTACCGCACTTCCGCCGGTGCGGTGCGCATCTACGACTGGCAGCAGGCCAATGCCAGCTTCTTCAACGCCATCCAGGTGGAACGCAACGTCATGTTCCTTATCCTGACGCTCATCATCCTGGTGGCGGCGTTCAACATCATCTCGTCGCTGATCATGCTGGTGAAGGACAAGGGGCGGGACATCGCCATCCTGCGCACCATGGGGGCCACGCGGGGGATGATCATGCGCATCTTCTTCCTGTCGGGGGCGTCGGTCGGTCTGGTGGGCACCGTGTTCGGCACCCTGCTGGGCGTGTGGTTCGCCAGCAATATCGAAGGCATCCGCCAGTTCATCCAGTCCATCATCGGCCGCGAGCTGTTCGCCGCCGAAATCTATTTCCTGACCCAGTTGCCCGCCCGTGTGGACCCCAGCGAGGTGGTGGCGGTGGTGCTCATGGCGCTGGGCCTTTCTTTTGCCGCCACCATCTATCCCAGTTGGCGGGCGGCCAATCTCGATCCGGTGGAGGCCCTGCGCTATGAATAACGTGGCCGGCCTACGCCTGGATGCGGTCAGGCGTTCCTTTGCCCAGGGCAAGGAAACCCTGCATGTCCTCAACGGCGCCGAACTCGCCATCCAGCCGGGCGAGATCGTCGCCCTGGTCGGCCCCTCGGGGGCCGGCAAATCCACGCTGCTGCATATCGCCGGCCTGCTGGAACGGCCCGACGAAGGCGAGGTGTGGCTGGCGGGCGAGGCATGCGGCAAGCTGGGCGACGACCGCCGGACCGCATTGCGGCGGTCGCATCTGGGCTTCGTCTACCAATACCATCATCTGCTGCCGGAATTTTCCGCCATCGAGAACGTGGTGCTGCCGCAGATGATTGCCGGCAAGGCGAAATCGACGGCCGAGAAACGCGGCCTGGAATTGCTGGAGCGCATGGGGCTTGCCGCCCGCGCGCAGCACCGCCCCGGCCAGTTGTCGGGCGGCGAGCAGCAGCGCGTCGCCATCTGCCGCGCGCTTGCCAACAATCCCCGCGTACTGCTGGCCGACGAACCCACCGGCAATCTGGACCCGCACACCGCCGAAGGGGTGTTCCACGAACTCATTGCGCTGGTGCGCTCGTCCGGGGTGGCGGCGCTGATCGCCACCCACAACCCCGAACTGGCGGCCCGCATGGACAGGGTGGTGCGCCTGCAGGACGGAGTGCTGCTTCCGCTGTAACTCGACGCCCGCAAGGGGGAGGGCAGGTGCCATGTTCTATCCCAACCATCCCATCGTTCTGGAAGTCGCGCCGGAGGAGCGCTACAGGGCGTTGGTCTGGCTGATGAAGAACCACCCCAAGCTGGACTGTCTGGTCGAGGACACCGAGGACGACGGCGCCCAGATCCGGGTGGCGGAACAGGACGCCGCCATCCTGGAAGCCTTGGCGGACATGCTGGACCGCCCATGAGCGGCGCGGGTCTGGGGCCGTGTCCCATCTGCGGCCGGCCCATGATTGCCGGGCCATCGGTGGATGAACATCACTGGATTCCCAAATCCCAGGGTGGGTGCGAGACGGCGCTGCTTCACCGCGTCTGTCACCGCACGCTTCATGCGCGGTTCAGCGAACGCGAACTTGCGCGCGACTATGCCACCGCGGAAGCCGTGCGCGCCGATCCCCAGATGGCGAAGTTCATTCGCTGGGTGCGCAAAAGGCCGCCGGAATACATGGACTGGCCGCGGGATGTGCGTAAGCGCTGACCACGACGCACGGATTGCGCTATAATGACGGGAACCAAGGAGGCCGGCCATGTCACCCAATGCCGATGCCTTTCCCGCAGGCGCCCCCGTCGATCTGGACCGGGTCGTTCTCGCCCTTTCCGATGCCCTTGACTTCATTGGCGTGGACGATGTCGGCCACGGCCACCGCGTCGGCCTGATGGCGGTCATGTGCGCCGCGGGGCTGGAATGGCCCGAGGCACGCATCCACCATCTTCTCCAGGCCGGCCTGCTCCATGATTGCGGGGTGTCCTCGACCCGCGAACACCGCAATCTGGTCAACGAGATCACGTGGGACGGCGAGCACGCCCATTGCGAGCGCGGTTTCGCCTATCTCGGGGGCGTGCCGTCGCTTGCCCTCCTGGCGCCGGTCGTTCTGGAACACCACACGCCGTGGGAGCAACTGCGTCACCGCGGCGTGGAGGGCACCGTCGCCCTGCTCGCCAATCTCATCCACCTTGTCGATCGTGCCGACGCGGTCCGCATGCGGGGCGTGGCCGAAGGCCGGCCGGTGGTGGACGTGCTGTCGCGCTACGAGGGAAGCCATTTCGCCCCCGAGCTGATGGAGGTTTTCCGCGAACTGGCCGTGCGTGAGGCGTTTTGGTTCGTGCAGGAGGAGCCGTCCCTGCGCGAACGGGTGCAGCAGCATTTGTCGGCGGCCCCGCCGGTCATCCTGTCGCCCACCGAGATCAAGGCGCTGGCCGCCATGTTCGGCCGCATCATTGACGCCAAAAGCCCCTACACCGAACGGCATTCCGTGGGGGTGGCGCGCGTCGCCATGCGCCTTGCGCGCCATTTCGGACTGGATGCGGCCACCCAGGACCAGTTGGAGGTGGCGGCGCTCTTGCATGACATCGGCAAATTGCGCGTCCCCGACGAATTGCTGGACAAGCAGGGGCCGCTGACCGCCGAGGAACGGCGGCGCATGGCACGCCATGCCTTCGATACGTTCGAGGTGCTGCGCCGGGCCTTCGGGGACGGGCCGGTGGCGCGATGGGCGGCCTTCCATCACGAATACGTTTCCGGCCAGGGATATCCGTTCCACCTGGAAAACGGCAACCTGCCGCTGGAAGCCCGCATCGTGGCCGTCGCCGACGTGCTGCAGGCCCTGGCCCAGCGCCGTCCCTATCGTCAGCCGCTGGCGCCTGAGGAGATCATGGCCATTCTGGACGGGATGGTGTTCGGCGGCAAACTGGACCGTCAGGTGGTCGAGGTGGTCAAGGACGATCTGACCGCCTATTGGAAAGAGGCGATTGCCCTTGAGGGGGGCATGGCTGCATCATAGGGCCGCCATGCCCAATCACGCAGACTTCGTACACCTTCGCGTCCATACCGCATACTCGCTGTCCGAAGGCGCCATCAGGATCAAGGAATTGGTCAAGATGTGCGACAAGAAGGGCATGCCCGCGGTGGGAATCGCCGACAAGGCCAACCTGTTCGGTGCGCTGGAATTCTCCACCTACTGCTCCGATTCCGGCGTCCAGCCCATCATCGGCGTGCAGTTGGCGGTCCGGCGCGAGGGGGATGCGCCCAACAAGGACGGCCGCCGCCCGGAACCGGACTGGATCGTGCTGCTGTGCCAGTCCGAAACCGGCTACGCCAACCTGATGAAGCTGGTCTCCAAGGCCTATCTGGAGACCCCCGGCGGCGAGACGCCGCAAATCTCGTATCGCGACCTGGAGCTGCTTTCGGATGGCCTGATCCTGCTGACCGGCTCGACCGGCGGCCCGGTCAACCGGCTGCTGCTGGAGGGCCAGAAGGACCGCGCCGAGATCACCCTGGTGCGTCTGGCCCAGGCATTCCCGGGCCGGGCCTATGTGGAACTGCAACGCCACGGACTGGAGGAGGAGGACCGGGTCGAGCCGGCGCTGGTGGACCTGGCCTATAAGCACGACCTGCCGCTGGTGGCGACCAACCAGGCCTATTTCCCCAACCGCGAGATGTACGAGGCGCACGACGCGCTGATCTGCATCGCGGACGGCGCCTATGTGTCTCAGGACGACCGCCGGCGGCTGACGCCCGAGCACTATCTGAAGTCGCCGGCCGAGATGCGCGAGCTGTTCGCCGACCTGCCCGAGGCCTGCGACAACACCCTGGTGGTGGCCCAGCGTACCGCCTTCATGGTGACCAAGCGCAAGCCGCTGCTGCCGCCCTATCGCATGGACGGCCTGACCGAGGCCGAAGTGCTGCGCAAGAAGTGCTGGGAAGGCCTTGCCATGCGGCTGGAGAAGCACGTCTTCCAGCCCGGCATGACCGATGAGGAAAAGGAGCACGCGGCAAAACCGTACCGGGAGCGTATCGAGTACGAGGTCGGCATCATCGAGCAGATGGGCTTCCCCGGCTACTTCCTGATCGTGTCCGACTTCATCCAGTGGTCCAAGGCGCACGACATTCCCGTAGGCCCGGGCCGTGGCTCGGGTGCCGGTTCGGCGGTGGCGTGGGCGCTGACCATCACCGATCTCGACCCCTTGCGCTGGGGCCTGCTGTTCGAGCGATTCCTCAATCCCGAACGCGTTTCCATGCCCGACTTCGATATCGACTTCTGCCAGGACCGGCGCGAAGAGACGATCAAGTACGTGCAGAACAAATACGGCTACGACCACGTGGCCCAGATCATCACCTTCGGCAAGCTGCAGGCGCGCGCGGTGCTGCGCGACGTCGGCCGCGTGTTGCAGATGCCCTATGGCCAGGTGGACCGCATCTGCAAGATGGTGCCCAACAACCCGGCCAACCCAGTGACCCTGGAACAGGCGCTCGACATCGAGCCGCTGTTCAAGGAAGCGCGCGAGAGCGACGAGACGGTCCGCCACCTGATCGACATGGCCATGAAGCTGGAGGGGCTGTACCGCCATGCCTCCACGCACGCCGCCGGCGTGGTGATCGGCGACCGCCCGCTGGACCAGCTTGTGGCACTCTACCGAGACCCGCGCTCGGACATGCCGGTCACCCAGTTCAACATGAAGTGGGTGGAAAGCACCGGCCTGGTCAAGTTCGACTTCCTGGGCCTCAAGACGCTGACCGTGATGGTCACCGCCTGCAAGCACATCAAGAGGACCAAGGGCATCGACGTCGATCTGTCGGCCTTGCCGCTGGACGACCAGTTGACCTACGAGCTGCTGACCCGGGGCGATACCGCCGGCGTGTTCCAGTTGGAATCGGCGGGCATGCGCGACGTGCTGCGCAAGATGCACCCCAACCGGCTGGAAGACCTGATCGCGGTGGTGGCGCTCTACCGCCCCGGCCCCATGGATCAGATCCCGCGCTACATCGCCTGCAAGCACGGCCGGGAAGAACCCGATTACATGCATCCCCTGTTGGAACCGATCCTGAAGGAAACCTTCGGGATCATGGTCTACCAGGAACAGGTGATGCAGCTCGCCCAGGTGCTGGCCGGCTATTCCCTGGGCGGTGCGGATTTGCTGCGCCGCGCCATGGGCAAGAAGATCCGCGAGGAGATGGAGGCGCAGCGCAAGCTGTTCGTCGATGGCGCCGTGGCGCGCGGGGTGAAGGAGGAAGACGCTTCCCTGATCTTCGACAAGGTGGCCAAGTTCGCCGAATACGGCTTCAACAAGTCGCACGCCGCCTGCTATGCGCTGATCGCCTACCAGACCGCATGGCTGAAGGCCAACCATCCGGCCGAGTTCATGGCGGCGACCATGACCTACGAAATGAGCAACACCGACAAGCTCAATTCGTCGCGCCAGGAGCTGGACCGCCTCAAGATCAAGCTGCTGCCGCCCGACATCAACAAGTCGCGCGCCGAGTTCTCGGTGGAAAAGCTGCCGGACGGCTCGCTGGCGGTGCGCTATGCCCTGGCGGCGCTCAAGAATGTGGGCGAGGGCGCCTGCCGCCAGATCGTCGAGGAACGCGACGCCAACGGCCCTTACAGGGACCTGTTCGACTTCGCCCGCCGCCTGGACACCAAGCAACTGAACCGCCGCCAGATGGAAAACATGGTGCGCGCCGGCGTGTTCGATTGCCTGGAAAGGAATCGCGGCAAGGTGTTCAAGAATTGCGAACCCCTTTTGCGCTATGGCGCCGCCGAGACCGAGCAGCGCGAGTCCAGCCAGATGAGCCTGCTGGGGGGCAACATCGCGCCCGCGCCCAAGCTGGAGAACGCCTCGGACTGGTCGCCGCATGAAAAGCTCAGCCAGGAATTCGACGCCATCGGCTTTTACCTGTCGGCCCACCCGCTCGACGCCTTCGCCAAAAGCCTCAAGCGGCTGGGCGTGGTCAAGATCGCCGAGTTGCAGGGGCACCTGCAAGGCGGTGGCAAGGGCCGGGTCAAGCTGGCGGGGTCGCTGCTGGCCAAGCAGGAGCGAACCTCCGCCAAGGGCAGCCGCTACGCCTTCCTGACGTTGTCGGATTCGTCGGGCATGTTCGAGGTGACGGTGTTCTCGGAAACCCTGGCGGCCTCGCGCGAGTTGCTGGATGCGGGCGGGCCTTTGTTGCTGGAGGTGGACGCCAAGCTGGAGGACGAGCAGGTCCGCATGACCTGCCAGCGGATCGCCTCGCTGGATCAGGAGGCGGCGCGCGCCGCCGCCGGCTTGCGCATCTTCGTGCGCGATCCGGCGCCACTGCCCACCTTGTCCCAACTGGTCGAAAGGGAGGGCAGGGGCCGCAACCGGATCATCATCGTGGCGCAAGTGGAAAAGCGAGAGGTGGAGCTGGGAATCGGCCGAACCATTCAGCTCAATCCCGGCTTCATGAATGCCCTGCGCTCGGTTCCCGGGGTGGTGGAGGTGGAGGAAATCTAGTATGACGGGCTGCCCGTTCGGCGGAATCAAGAGCCCGATCCCATGCGTCTTCCTACCGTCCTGCTGATCATACTTGCCACCGCCTTCGGCAGCATTGCCGGCTGGTGGTGGTTCAACCGGCCGATCCCGGTTGGTCTTGCCTTCAACGAGCCATTCCCGTCGGTGTCGTTCGCGCCGTTCCGTCGCGGCCAAAGCCCGATCGCACAGGAATATCCGACGCCGGCCCAGGTCGAGGAGGACCTGAAGGGCCTGGCCGGCGTGACCCGCGGCGTGCGCACCTACACCTCGCGCGAAGGCATGGACATCGTGCCGGAACTGGCCCGCAAATACGGCATCGAGGTCACGCACTCCGCCTGGCTGGGCAAGAAGCTGGACATCAACGCGGCCGAGGTGGACGCCCTGATCAAGGCGGCCAACGACTATCCCGATAGCATTAAGCGGGTCATCGTCGGCAACGAGGTGCTGCTGCGCCAGGATCTCAAGCCGGACGAGTTGATCGCTTATATCCGCAAGGTGCGGGCGGCGGTGAAGCAGCCGGTGTCCTATGCCGACGTTTGGGCGTTCTATCTGCGCTATCCCCAGGTGGCGGACGAGGTGGATTACATCACCATCCACATCCTGCCCTATTGGGAGGATGAACCCATCGGGGTGGAAGACGCCGCCCAACACATCGTCAAGATCTATCGCATGATGCAGGAGCGCTTTCCCGGCAAGCCCATCCTGATCGGCGAGGCTGGATGGCCGACCAAGGGCCGCAACCGCGGCCCGGCGGCGGTCAACGTGGAAAATGCCGCGCTGTTCGTGCGCACGCTGGCCCAGGTGTCCAAGGAAAACGGCTTTGACTACAACGTGGTCGAAGCCTTTGACCAGCCGTGGAAAGCCAAGCTGGAGGGTACCGTCGGTGCCTTCTGGGGCGTCGAGGACGCGGACCGGCGGGTGAAGTTCAGCATGTCCGGACCGGTGCAGGAGAACCCGGACTGGCTGCGCCATGGTGCCGGCTCCGCGCTGCTGGGCATGCTGGCGGCCCTGTTCTTCCTGCGCCGCGCCGATGCCTATGCGCCCGGCCGTGCCCTGGTGGTGGCGGGCTTCACCCAAATCCTGGCCGCTTGCGTGGTCTGGCAGGCGACCAATGCCTGGGTGACGCGCGACAGCGACCGCATCATCTGGCTGGTGGCGACGCTGCTGCCCGGGTCCAAGGCCTGGCTGGCGGTGGAACCGGTCATCCGTGACCTGATCACCGTGCTGCGCATCGCCGCCCATGCGGCTTTCGCAGGGTTAATCCTCAAGGTCGCCGCGCCCTCGCTGCGCACGGGGGCCGAGCCGGCCCACAGCCTGTGGGGCGAGCGTTTCGCCATCGCCTATGCCGTGCTGGCCTGGGTGGTGACGCTGTTGCTGTTCTTCAACGGCCGCTATCGGGACATTCCCAACCTGGAATTCCTGGTGCCGTGTGTCGGGCTGACCGGCTGGGCGCTGATCCGCCTGTGGGTGCTGGACATGCCGTGGCGAAAGGCGTTCGCGATCAGCCGCCTGTTTGCGGGCGGCGTGCCGCCGCGCCCTGCGGCCGCCCGCGAAATGACCATCGCGCTGGCGGTGGCCGTGGTGCTGGCGCCGCTGTCGGAATCCTTGGCCCTCTATCTGGGCGAGGACTTCCAGACCATGCATCAGACCTTTGCCGAGCAATTGCCGTTGCTGGTGCGGATTTCCTATGCCAACGGGGAAATGCTGGTATGGGCCGCCATGGTGGCGGTCATGGCCCTGCCATATGTGGCCGAGTGGCGCTTGAGGAAGTAAAGCAAAACCCCCGCCGTCATCCGGCGGGGGTTTTTCCTTGAGCCAAGCGGCTCAGAGAATGGGGCGGTTCAGCGGCACTCGCCCTTGGACCCTTCGGCGCAGATACGGCCGTCCACCCAGGTCGCCCCGGAAAGCGCTGCGGCGGTCCACAGCACCCTCTTGATGTTGGCGCCCTTGAGGTTGGCCCCGGTCAAATTGGCATCCAGCAGGTTGACGCCTTCCAGGTTGGCGCCTTCCAGATTGGCCCCGACCAAATTGACCGCATGCATGTGCGAATAGGACAGATCGGCGCCCTTCAGATTGGCCTTGTGGAAATTGGTCAATTGCAGGTGCGAGCCGGACAGGTTGGCGCCGGACAGATCGGCTTCGTCCAGGCGGGTGGCCAGGAACTGGCTGTCGCGCAGATCCTTGCCGGGGGCTTTCAGCTTGCGCAGTTCCGCCCAGCCGCAATTGGCCTCGGGCGCCAGGACGCAACTGGGATTGACGTTTTCCTTGTCGTTGGCCAGCGCCGGGGTCGCCAGTACAGCCACCATCAGTCCAGCCAATGCAAATCGCCGCATTCTTGCCTCCCGCTCATGTGATGATGCGCATAAAAGAAAGTGCGCATATTCAGTGTGCTTTATGGCAATGTTAACGCGACTTCGTACCCTTGATATTTGACCTTGGTTAATAACAGCGGCTCCGTGTTGTTCCATGAAGGAAAAGGCCGTGGACGACCACGGCCTTTTCCTTCATGGAATGGTGAGCGTTCGCGCCGGCCCGCTGGGCCGGGCCAGGCGTCAAGGCGCCCGCCGCTCTAGCGGTTGGCCAGCAACCGGGCCACTTCGGGGGCGGTATAGGTCAGGATGGCATCGGCGCCGGCACGCTTGAAACCGACCAAGCTTTCCACGATCACCTTGTCCCAATCCAGCCAGCCGTTCTGGGCCGCCGCCTTCATCATGGCGTACTCGCCCGACACCTGATAGGCGAAGGTGGGAACGCCAAAGGCGTCCTTGACCCCGCGGATGATGTCCAGATAGGGCAGGCCCGGCTTGACCATGACCAGATCGGCGCCTTCCTGGATGTCCATGGCGACTTCGCGCAGGGCCTCCTCGGTGTTGGCGGCGTCCATCTGATAGTTTTTCTTGTCGCCCTTGAGCGCCCCCTTGGATCCCACGGCATCGCGGAACGGACCATAGAAGGCGGACGCGTATTTGGCGGCATAGGACAGAATCTGCACGTGCTCCAGGCCGGCTTCGTCCAGGCCGGTGCGGATGGCGCGGATGCGCCCGTCCATCATGTCGGACGGCGCGACCACATCGCAGCCCGCCTCGGCCTGCACCACTGCCATGCGGGCCAGGATTTCCACGGTTTCGTCATTGAGCACGTAACCGTCGTGCACCAGACCGTCATGGCCGTCGGAGTTGAACGGATCAAGCGCCACGTCGCAGATCACGCCGATATCGGGAACCGCCTTTTTGACGGCCCGCACCGCCCGGCACACCAGATTGTCCGGATTGAGGGCCTCGCGCCCGTCGGGCGTCTTCAATGCGGCATCCACCGACGGGAACACGGCGACGGCCGGAATGCCCAGATCGCGGGCCATCTGCGCCGCATCCACCAGCAGATCGATGGACAGCCGTTCGACCCCCGGCATGGAGGTGATGGGCTGGCGGACATTGCTGCCCTCCACCACGAACAGCGGCCAGATCAGATCATCCACCGACAGCCGGTTTTCGGCCACCAGCCGGCGCGACCACTCGTGGCGGCGGTTGCGGCGCATGCGGGTGAAAGGAAAATCGGCTTGGGGCAGGAACGCAGGCACGGTCCGGTCTCCTGTTTGGTGGTGCGGGAGGGGGTGGCCGTCATCATAACGGTGGCGGCGCGCGGCTCCAGGGAAATCGCACGCGCAAAAGTGCCGCGCCAGTGAACAATTGTCCATGAATGCGAAAGGGCCGGTCCTTCCGGACCGGCCCCGTGCGTCGCAATCGCCAGGATCAGGCCTTGTCGAGGGCCTGGGCCAGGTCGGCAATGATGTCGTCGATGTGCTCGATACCGACCGACAGGCGCACATAGCCGGGGGTCACGCCCGAGGCGAGCTGGTCCTCGGCCGACAATTGCGAGTGGGTGGTGCTGGCGGGATGAATGGCCAGCGAGCGCGCATCGCCGATATTGGCGACGTGATAGAACAGCTCGAGCGCGTCGATGAAACGCTTGCCGGCCTCGACGCCGCCCTTCAGCTCGAAGCCGAGCAGGGCGCCATAGCCGCCCTTGAGCGCGGCATCGGCACGGCGGCGGGCTTCACCGCTTTGCTGGCTGGGATGGATGACCGAGGTCACCTTGGAGTGCTTGGCCAGGAATTCGGCCACCTTGATGGCGTTGTCGTTATGGGCGCGGATGCGCAGCGCCAGCGTCTCCAGGCCCTGGATGGCCTGGAAGGCGTTGAACGGGCTGATGGCCGCACCGATATCGCGCAGCAGGGTGACGCGGGCGCGCAGGATGTAGGCGATCGGGCCGAGCGGCTTGACCGCCTGGGTCCACACGGCGCCGTGGTAGCTGGGGTCGGGTTCGTTCAGCAGCGGGAAGCGCTTGGCGTGCTTCTCCCAGTCGAACTTGCCCGAATCCACGATGGCGCCGCCGATGGAGGTGCCATGGCCGCCGATGTACTTGGTGGTCGAATAGACGACGATGTGGGCGCCCAGTTCGAGCGGACGGGCGATGATGGGGGCGGCGGTGTTGTCGATGATCAGGGGCACGCCGACCTGATCGGCCAGCTTGGCCACCTCGGCGATGGGGAACACCTGCAGCTTGGGATTGGGCAGGGTTTCGGCGTACCAGGCGCGGGTGCGCTCGTCGGTGGCGCGCACGAAGGCCTCGGGATCGGCCGGATCGACGAAGCGGGCTTCGATTCCCAGTTGCTTGAAGGTATTGGCGAACAGGTTCCAGGTGCCGCCGTAAAGGTCGGTCGAGGTGACGAAGTTGTCACCGGCCTGGGCCACGTTCAGAATGGCGAAGGTGCTGGCCGCCTGGCCCGACGACAGCGCCAGCGCCGCCACGCCGCCTTCCAGGGCGGCCAGGCGCTGTTCCAGCACGTCGGTGGTCGGGTTCATGATGCGGGTGTAGATGTTGCCCAGTTCCTTCAGCGCGAACAGGTTGCTGGCGTGATCGGCATCGCGGAACTGATAGGACGTGGTCTGATAGATCGGCACGGCAACGGAATTGGTGGTCGGATCGCTGCGATAGCCGGCATGGAGAACCAGGGTTTCGGGATGCACACTCTTCACGGACATTTGGATCTCCTGTTATAGCGACGCGCAAAGTGGCTGGCGGCGCAGCGACGGAAAGGCCACACCGTCGTGCCGAACCGCCGCATGGGCAATTGAAAAATTCCACAGCAAAAAACTGCTGTCAATTACAAAAATCCACTGAATCTGTAGGCTATAGCGAGGGGTGGAATGGATACCGAGTTTTTTCACGAGGGCGGCCTGGGTGTTATCCGTCTGAACCGGCCTGCCGTCCTTAACGCGCTGGGACCGGCGCAGTTTCCCGTCATCCACGACCAGTTGCGGGCGTGGGCCGAGGATGCGTCCATTGGCGCGGTGATGATCGAAGGGGCCGGCGGCCGTGCCTTTTGTGCCGGCGGCGACATCAAGGCGGTCTGGAGCGCCCGCCAGCGTGGCGATATGGCCGCCAACCATATGCTGTTCCGCCAGGAATACACCCTGAACCGTGCGATCCACCGCTATGGCAAGCCCTACGTGGCCATTTTGGATGGCCTGGTGATGGGTGGCGGCGCCGGCTTGTCGCTCAACGGGCAATATCAGGTGGTCACCGAGCGCACGGTCTTCGCCATGCCCGAGGCGGCCATCGGCTTCTTCCCCGATGTGGGGGGCACCCATTTCCTGTCACGCGCACCGGGAAGTCTCGGCCTTTACCTGGGGCTGACCGGGGCGCGGCTGGATGCGACGGACATGCTTTGGGCGGGCTTGGCCACCCATTATGTGCCGTCGGCGGAACTGGACGGATTGAAGCGGGACCTGGCCCGCGCCGCCGGCAGCGCCGATCCGGCCGCCTCGGTCGCCCAGGTGCTGGCCGGCGTCCACCGCGCGCCCAACCATTCCAGCCCGTGGCCCGACCGCATGGCCGTGCTGGAGGAATGCTTTGCCGCCGCCGACATTTCCTCGGTGGTCGCGCGCCTGGAGGGGCGCGGGGAACCATGGCTGGCCGACGCCGCCCGATTGATGGCGGCAGCGTCGCCGACCAGCCTGGCCGTGATCTTCCGGCAATTGACTGAAGGGAAGGGGATGTCCTTTGAAGCGGCCATCGCGCGTGAATACCGCATGGCCCGCGCCTTCCTGCGCGGCGAGGAGTTCTTCGAGGGCATCCGCGCCGCTCTGGTGGACAAGGATCGCACTCCGCGCTGGGCGCCCGCCACTTTGGCCGAAGTTTTGGCGCACGGTGTTGATGCCTTCTTCGCGCCGCTGGATGATGAGCTTGTATTCGACCAGGAAGGAGGCTGCCATGGCCGCGCGTGAAGTGCTGTTCGAAATGCGCCGCATCGGGGCCTATGTGAAGGTCTCCGCCATCGATGCGGCCACCGGGACCGAGATATCCATTGTCGGGGATGCGGCCGCCGGCGAGTTGCGTCTGAAGCAAACGGCACTGCGCAAGCTGGAATACGTCCTCAACAAGAACGCCAAATCAGGGGCGTAAACGAGTTGCAGGCAAGAACGGCACATTCCGGCAATTGAAAAGGGCCGCATCCCCCGGGGATGCGGCCCTGTTTCATGAGCGGTGCTCAGCGCGACTTGCGGCGGCCGGGCTTCTCGTCGCCCTCGCCAGCCTTGCGGCCCAAGCCGATCTTCTTGGCGAAATCGGAGCGCTGGGCGGCGTAATTGGGGGCCACCATGGGATAATCCGGCGGCAGCGCCCACTTGGCCCGGTATTCGTCGGGAGTCATGTTGTAGGTGGTGCGCAGATGCCGCTTGAGCATCTTCAGCTTCTTGCCGTCTTCAAGGCAGACGATGTAGTCGGGCGTGACCGACTTCTTGACCGGAACGGCAGGTTTCGGCGCTTCGGACTTGGCCTCCGGCACACCGGTTTCCAGCGAAGACAGCGAGGCGTAGACCGTATGAATGACCTCCGGGATTTGACCGGCGGGCAGAGGGTTCTTGCTCACATAGGCGGCGACAACGTCCACGGCCATGCGCAGAAGGTCGTCGCGGTTGGTCTTGTCGGCGGTGATGTCAGTCATTTGGGTGTCCGCAGAGGTTCTTGCCGAGGCTGTATCCATCATGCACGGCTCATCTTTGCTGTCAATTCCTATCTGCGAAGCAAGAATAATGATTTCTTTTGAAGACTGCCATTTTCAATAAATGACCCACTTTAGGGAGAGACCTATACCCCAATGGTCTGTGGTTGGGCTGGGTGATCACTTGCCAATCCGGAATGGTCGTAGGGGTGGTTTCTGGCATTGTTGCAGTGCAGCCGTGATCTTGCGGCTGCGCCCCACGCGGTGGTGGCGCATTGGCAAATTGTGTCGAGATATGGTATTGAGCGATCCTGTTCTCTCCTGATCCCGCAGGAATTTTTCGGCATGAGCAAGGAAACCATCGCGCTGGCCTCGGATCACGGCGGCGTCGAGTTGAAGTCGCTGCTGGCCCGCCACCTGGAAGGCCGCGGCTTCGCCGTCCTCGATCTGGGCACCGACGGCGCGCAGTCGGTCGATTATCCGGATTTCGCCGTCGCCATCGCCGATGCGATCAGGCAGGGCAAGGCCGCCCGCGGCGTCCTGATGTGCGGCTCGGGCATCGGCATCTCCATCGCCGCCAACCGTTTCGCCCACGTTCGCGCCGCCCTGGTGCACGACGCCTACGGCGCGCGCATGTGCCGCCTGCACAACGACGCCAACGTGCTGGTGCTGGGCGGCCGCACCATCGGTCCCGAGATCGCCAAGGATTGCCTGGACATCTTCCTGGACACCGAATTCGAAGGCGGCCGGCATGCCCGCCGCGTCGCCAAGCTGGCCGAGAACGGCGAGCGCTGATCCCATCCCCGACCTGACGAAAGAACCCCGATGACCGCGACCGAAACCTTTTTTAGCACTTCGCTGGCCGAGCGCGACGCCGACGTCTTCGCCGCCGTCTCCAAGGAGCTGAAGCGCCAGCAGGACCAGATCGAGCTGATCGCCTCCGAGAACATCGTCTCGCGCGCGGTGCTTGAGGCGCAGGGCTCGGTGCTGACCAACAAGTACGCCGAGGGTTATCCGGGCAAGCGCTATTACGGCGGCTGCGAATACGTGGACGTGGTCGAGCAACTGGCCATCGACCGCGCCTGCAAGCTGTTCGGCTGCCAGTTCGCCAACGTCCAGCCCAGCTCGGGTTCGCAGGCCAATCAGGGCGTGTTCATGGCCCTGGTGCAGCCCGGCGACACCATCATGGGCATGTCGCTTGCCGCCGGCGGCCACCTGACCCACGGCGCCGCCCCCAACCAGTCGGGCAAGTGGTTCAAGGCCGTGCAGTACGGCGTGCGTCTCCAGGATGCGCTGGTGGATTTCGACGAGGTCGAGCAGCTCGCCAAGGAGCATAAGCCGAAGCTGATCATCGCCGGCGGTTCGGCCTATCCGCGCGTCATCGATTTCGCCCGCTTCCGCAAGATCGCCGACGAGGTGGGCGCGCTGTTCATGGTGGACATGGCGCACTTCGCCGGCCTGGTGGCCGGTGGCCAGTACCCTAACCCGTTCCCGCACGCCCATGTGGTGACCACCACCACCCACAAGACCCTGCGCGGTCCGCGCGGCGGCATGATCCTGACCAATGACGAGGCGATCGCGAAGAAGATCAACTCGGCCATCTTCCCGGGCATCCAGGGCGGCCCGCTGATGCACGTCATCGCCGGCAAGGCGGTGGCCTTCGGCGAAGCGCTGCAGCCCGAGTTCAAGGCTTATGCCGGTCAGGTGGTCGCCAACGCCCGGGCGCTGGCCGAGACCCTGGTCCGCCGTGGCCTCGCCATCGTCTCGGGCGGCACCGATTCGCACCTGATGCTGGTGGACCTGCGTCCCAAGAAGCTGACCGGCAAGGCCGCCGAGGCCAGCCTGGAGCGCGCCGGCATGACCTGCAACAAGAACGGCATCCCGTTCGACCCCGAAAAGCCGACCATCACCTCGGGCATCCGCCTGGGCACCCCGGCCGCCACCACCCGCGGCTTCGGTGTCGAGGAGTTCAAGAAGGTGGGCGAGCTGATCGGCGACGTGCTGGACGGGCTGGCCGCCAATCCCGACGATAACTCGGCCGCCGAGGCCAAGGCCCGGGCTGAAGTGGCGGAGCTGTGCCGCCGCTTCCCCATCTACTCGTAACTGGGTGGGCGGGGCCGCCTCGAGGGGGAGGCGGCCCCGCACTCGCGTCTAGGGGGAAATTCGATGCGTTGTCCGTTCTGTGGTCACGATGATACCCAGGTAAAGGATTCGCGGCCGACCGAAGACAATTCGGCGATCCGCCGCCGGCGCTCGTGCCCGGCCTGCGGTTCGCGTTTCACCACCTTCGAACGTGTGCAGATCCGCGACTTGGTGGTCATCAAGAAGGACGGCGAGCGCATCCCGTTCGATCGCGAGAAGCTGGTCAAATCGCTGCGCATCGCGTTGCGCAAGCGCCCCGTCGATGAAGAGCAGATCGAGCGCATCGCCAACGGCATCCATCGCCGCCTGGAAAGCATGGGCGAGAACGAGGTGCCCTCGAAGTACATCGGCGAGCTGGTGATGGACGTGCTGATGGACCTGGACAAGGTCGCGTATGTCCGTTACGCCTCGGTTTACCGCAATTTCCGCGAAGCCAAGGACTTCGAGGACTTCTTGGGAAAGATGGTGGGTGGCAGCCACGACGACTGATAAGGGCGCCAGCGCCGACATGGACCGCGCCCACATGCGCGCCGCGCTGGGCCTGGCCCGGCGGGGCTTGGGCAGCGTGTGGCCCAACCCGGCCGTGGGCTGCGTGCTCGTCAAGGAGGGGCGCGTGGTCGGCCGGGGCTGGACCCAGCCGGGCGGCCGCCCCCATGCCGAGACCGAGGCGCTGGCCATGGCGGGCGAGGCCGCGCGCGGCGCCACCGCCTATGTGACGCTGGAACCCTGCTCCCATCACGGCAAGACCCCGCCCTGCGCCGAGGCGCTGATCCAGGCCGGCGTCGCCCGCGTGGTCGCCGCCATCGAGGACACCGACCCGCGGGTGTCCGGGCGCGGGTTCGAGCTGCTGCGCCAGGCCGGGATCGAGGTCAGGCTGGGCGTCTGCGCCGACGAGGCGCGCGAGTTGAACGCCGGATTTTTCCTCACGCAGCGTGAGCGCCACCCGCTGGTCACCCTCAAGCTGGCGACCACGCTGGACGGCCGCATCGCGACCCATTCCGGCGAAAGCAAATGGATCACGGGCGCGGGCGCGCGCCAGGCCAGCCACCTGCTGCGGGCCGAAAACGACGTGATCATGGTCGGCAGCGGCACCGCCCTGGTGGACGACCCGGAACTGACCTGCCGTTTGCCGGGATTGGAGGACCGCTCGCCGGTTCGGGTGATCGTGGACGGGCGCATGCGCCTGCCGCTGACCAGCCGGCTGGTGATGACCGCCAACGAGATCCCCACCTGGCTGCTGACGTTGGACGGCGGCGCCCCGGAGCGGATTTCCGCGTTCCGCGACGCCGGCGTCGATGTGGTGGAACTGCCCGAGGGCGCCGACCACGCCATCGATCTGCACGCCGCGCTGACCGCGCTGGCCGAAAGCGGTGTTACCCGCGTGCTGGTGGAAGGGGGCGCCCATCTGGCCGCCGGCCTGCTGCGCGCGGGGCTGGTGGACCGCCTTGTTTGGTTCCGCGCTGCCCGCATGATGGGTGGCGACGGATTGCCGGCGGCTGTCGGGTTCGGTGTGGATCATCTGGGGCAGACCCCGCGTTTCGAGCGGGTCGAGGTGTGCCCGATCGCCGAAGATGTGATGGAAATCTATAAGAAAATCTGAGGAGTGCGGGCCGATGTTCACTGGCATCGTCACCGATTTGGGTGAAGTGCGCCGGGTTGCGCGGGATCAGGGCCAGGACGCCCGGTTCGAGGTCGCGACCCGTTACGATCTGGCCGGGGTGGATATCGGCGCCTCCATCGCCCATAACGGCGTCTGCCTGACCGTGATCGAGAAGGCGGGCGAGTCCTATGTGATCCAGGCCTCGGCGGAAACCCTGTCCAAGACCACCCTGGGCGACTGGCAGGTGGGCACCCGCGTCAACCTGGAACGGGCCTGCAAGGTCGGTGACGAATTGGGCGGCCACATCGTGTCCGGCCATGTGGACGGCGTCGCCCGCGTGGTGTCGATCCGGCCCGAGAACGAATCCCTGCGCTTCACCTTCGAGGCGCCGGCGGACCTGGCCAAATTTGTCGCCCCCAAGGGATCGGTGGCGCTGGATGGCGTCTCGCTGACCGTCAATGAGGTTGACAGGCGCCTGTTCGGCGTCAACGTCATTCCCCATACCCAGGCGGTGACCACTTTTGGCGGGCTGCGCGAAGGCGACCGCGTGAATATGGAAATCGACATGCTTGCGCGGTATGTTGCGCGCCTTCTGGAAAGGGAATAATCCGGTGGCGTTGTCCGAGTATCACAATTACCTCTCCTCCATCGAGGAGATCATCGAGGAAGCGCGCTCGGGGCGGATGTTCATCCTGGTGGATGACGAGGACCGCGAGAACGAGGGCGACCTTGTCATTCCGGCGCAGATGGCGACGCCTGAGGCGGTCAACTTCATGGCCCGCTACGGCCGCGGCCTGATCTGCCTGTCCATGACGCGGGCGCGCTGCGAGCATCTGGGTCTGCGGCCCATGAGCGCCGACAACGGCACCCGCATGCAGACCGCCTTTACCGTTTCCATCGAGGCCAAGGAAGGGGTGACCACCGGCATTTCCGCCGCCGACCGGGCGCGGACCATCCAGGTGGCCATCGACACGGACAAGGGCAGCGGCGACATCGTCACCCCCGGCCACATCTTCCCGCTGATGGCGCGCGATGGCGGTGTTCTGGTGCGCGCCGGCCATACCGAGGCGGCGGTGGACATTTCGCGGCTGGCCGGCCTCAACCCGTCGGGCGTGATCTGCGAGATCATGAATGACGACGGCACCATGGCGCGCATGCCCGATCTGGTGAAGTTCGCCCAGTTCCACGGCCTCAAGATCGCCACCATCGCCGACCTGATCGCCTATCGCCGCCGTCACGACAAGATCGTGCGGCGCGAGGTCGAGGCGCCGTTCACCTCCAAGTGGGGCGGCGACTGGCGCATGGTGGTCTATGTCAACCAGGTTGCCTATGTGGAGCATATCGCCCTGGTGAAGGGCGACATCTCGGGCGATGCCCCGGTGATGGTGCGCGTGCATGCGGTGAACATCCTCGACGACGTCCTGGGCGACCAGGGGTCGGGCAAGGCGGGCGAACTGCACGCCGCCATGGACATGATTTCCGAGCATGGCCGCGGCGTGGTGGTGCTGGTGCGCGAGCCGCGCCCGACCAGCCTGTCCGACCGCATTCGCGCGCAACTGGATTCGCGCCCGGCCGCGGCCGAGTTGCGCGATTACGGCATCGGCGCCCAGATGCTTCTGGACCTGGGCGTCAGCAAGATGATCCTGCTGTCCAACACCAAGAAGACCATCATCGGCCTGGAAGGCTTCGGCCTCGAGGTGGTCGAGCAGCGCGCCATTCCGGTCGCCTGAGCCAGAGAGGACCAGATTATGAGCGATACCCGCGTTCTGATCATCGAGGCGCGCTTCTACGACCATCTGGCCGACATGCTGCTGGCCGGTGCCACCCAGGCGCTGGAAGCGGCCGGTGCCCAGTGGGACACGGTGACCATTCCGGGCGTGCTGGAACTGCCGGCCGCGCTGGAGATGTACGCCGCCGCCCAGGAGATGGGCACCGCCGACATCCGCTATGACGGTTTCGTCGTGCTGGGAACCGCCATCCGCGGGGAAAGCGACCACTACCACCATGTCTCCACCGCCTGCGTCAACGGCTGCAGCGAGGTGGCGACCCGCCGCCATCTGGCCCTGGGCAGCGGGGTGCTGACCGTCCACAACGAGGCGCAAGCCCTCAACCGCGCCGATCCCGCCCGCAAGAACCTGGGCGGGCAGGCGGCGCGCGCCTGCCTTCGCATGCTTGATCTCAAGCGCGCCCTGAAACTTTCCCGGTGAGCAAAACCCAAGTGCGTAAGCCCAATCCCAATGCCACCCGCCGTTCCGCCGCCCGTCTGGCCGCGGTGCAGGCGCTGTATTCCATGGAGATCACCGGCGTCACCGCCGAGCAGGCGATCGACGAGTTCCGCCAGCGCCAGGAGGATGACGAGCCGTCCAAATTGGCGACGCCCGACGGCGAGCTGGTGACGCTGCTGGTGCGCGGCGCCACCGCCGAAGGCGAATTGCTGGATGAGATGATCGGCCACGCGCTGTCGCGCGATTGGACGGTGGATCGCCTGGAATCCGTGTTGCGCGCCATCCTGCGCGCCGGTGCCTTCGAGATGAAGGCGCGGCCGCAGACCCCGGCCCGTGTCGTCATCACCGAATTCGTCGACGTGGCCCACGCCTTCTATGCCGGCCCGGAACCCAAGATGGTCAATGCGGTGCTGGACAAGATCGCCCGCGTGCTGCGCGCCGACGAATTCGAGGGTGACGGCGCGCGTCCGACCTGAGGGACGCCCCGTTGAGCGGCGCCCCCGACGAGTTCGAACTGATCGCCGAACTGTTCGCGCCGCTGGCGCGCTCTTATCCGGGCGCGCTCGATCTTCGCGACGACGTCGCGCTGCTGTCCTCCGATCCCGATCATGAAACCGCCGTCACCATGGATGCCATGGTGGCGGGGGTTCATTTCCTGCCTGACGACCCGCCGGACCTGGTGGCGCGCAAGCTGATGCGCGTCAACCTGTCCGATCTGGCCGCAAAGGGCGCGCGCCCCTTTGCCGTGCTGCTGGCGGCCGCCTTTCCGCATGGGACCGCGATGGAGTGGCTGCGCGGGTTCGGCCGGGGATTGGCTGAGGACGCGCGCGCGTTCGGTGTCGCCCTGATCGGCGGCGACACCGTTTCGACCCCAGGGCCGCTGACCCTGACACTGACCGCCCTCGGAAAGGTGGGGAAGGGGCGCGCGATACTGCGTTCGGGCGCGCAGGCCGGCGACGTGATCTGGGTCAGCGGCACCATCGGCGACGGCGCCCTGGGCCTGCGGGCAGCGCGCGACGGGTGGCCGCAACTCGCGCCAGAGCACGCGACCTTCCTGGCGGACCGCTATCGCCTGCCGCTCCCCCGCGTGGGGCTGGGGCAGGAGCTGCCAGGGCTGGCCCATGCGGGTATGGACGTGTCTGACGGCCTGGTTCAGGATCTCGGCCATCTGTGCCGTGCCTCCGGCCTGGCAGCGGAAATCGAGGCCGCGCGCGTGCCGCTGTCGGCGGCGGCGGCGGCCGCGGTGGCGGCCGACCAATCGCTGCTTGCCAGTGTGCTGACGGGCGGCGATGATTACGAATTGCTGTTCACCGCCCCGGCCGCGGCCGGCGAGGCCATTTTGGCCCTGTCGGCCAGAACCGGGGTGGCGGTCACCGCCATCGGCGCCATGGCCCCGGGCCAGGGCGTGGTGGTACGCGATGCCCAGGGGCGGCCGATGGCGCTGGCCCGTGGCGGCTGGCGGCATTTCAGCGCAACGGAGCCGGGGGCCGGCGCGTGATTCGTCTGATCTTCATGGTTGTCGCGTTTCTGATGATGGTGGGCGCCATCATCGGCGGTCTTTACTTCTGGGGCATCGACCCGCTTGACCGCTTCAACCAGTTGATCGGCAACGCCCCGGCGCCCAAGGGGGAGGGCACCGCCGCGCCGGTCGTGACTCCGCCGTCCTATGTGGATTTCGGCCTGCTGATCGTGCCCGTGGTGCAGGACCGTGAGGTGCGCAAGCAGGCGGAAATGATTTTGCGGCTGGAAGTTCCTTTCGAGAAAAAGGAAATCGTCGCACAGAATTTGCCGCGCCTGCAAAATGCCTTTCTGGAAGACATGATGGCGTTTCTGCCGTACCATTTGCGGGACAGTTCCAGCCTGGATCACGCGGTTTTGCGGCGCCGTTTGCTGGTCGTGTGCGACAAGGTGCTGGTCCCCGGATGGGTCAAGGACGTCACCATCGAGCAGTCGTCGCTCAAGTGAATGAGCAGGCGAAACTTTCGCACGGAACAATCATAATTTTGGAATTATCCCAATTATCCAAATGGGATGAGAGGATAATTACCATAAAGGCATAATCTGGCGATCAATTCATTGCATCGCCCAGAGTCTTCTGGCAACTTTTTTGGTGCTTGCGTTGTCCTCTCAGCCAACCAGCAGTTTTCGCCGGACGGAAGAGCGAGGCGCGAAAGTCAATAAAGCTGCTCAGGGGATAAAGACACAATGACCACTCTCTT
Source organism: Pseudomonadota bacterium (assembly GCA_023426365.1). Taxonomy (GTDB): domain Bacteria; phylum Pseudomonadota; class Alphaproteobacteria; order Rhodospirillales; family Magnetospirillaceae; genus Magnetospirillum. Next base: position 65,807 of record JAFAAW010000079.1, on the reverse strand, counting down.
TGTGATCGCATGCGGCCTGGTGGCGCTGCTCTACGGAGCGTATGCCATCAGGTCGGTCCTGGCGTCGCCTGCTGGCACTCCACGAATGCAGGAAATCGCAGCAGCGGTTCAGGAGGGCGCCAAGGCCTACCTCAACCGTCAATATCGTACCATCGCCATCGTCGGTGTCGTCGTCGCGGTCATTCTGGCCGCCCGTCTCGGCATCTTCCAGGCTGCGGGCTTCGTGCTGGGCGCGGTGTTGTCCGGCATCGCCGGCTATGTGGGCATGAACGTTTCCGTTCGCGCCAACGTCCGCACCGCCGAGGCCGCCCGCTCCGGCGGCATGCAGCAGGCGCTGGACGTGGCCTTCAAGTCGGGCGCCATCACCGGTCTGCTGGTGGTTGGCCTGGGCCTGCTGGGCGTCGCCGGCTATTACGGCCTGCTGCGCAATGCCGGCATCGGCTCGCGCGACCTGCTGGAGGCGCTGGTGGCTCTGTCTTTCGGCGCGTCGCTGATCTCGATCTTCGCCCGTCTGGGCGGCGGCATCTTCACCAAGGGGGCCGACGTGGGCGCCGATCTGGTGGGTAAGGTGGAAGCCGGCATCCCCGAGGATGATCCGCGCAACCCGGCCGTGATCGCCGACAACGTGGGCGACAACGTGGGCGACTGCGCCGGCATGGCCGCCGACCTGTTCGAGACCTATGCGGTCACGGTGGTCGGCACCATGCTGCTGGGCTCCATCTTCTTCACCGGCCCCGCCCAGGAGGCCATGATGCTGCTGCCGCTGGTCATCTGCGGCGTGTGCATCTTCGCGTCCGTCGTGGGCACCTTCTTCGTCAAGCTGGACGCCTCGGAAAAGATCATGAAGGCCCTGTACAAGGGGCTGGTGGTGACCGGCGTGCTGTCCGCCGCCCTGATCGCGGCCATCATCGCCGTGATGTTCGAGGGCGGCTTCTCGGCCACCTTTGATGCGGCGGGCAAGACCATCACCGGCGCCGGCCTTTATATGTGCGCCCTGATCGGTCTGGCGGTCACCGGCCTGCTGGTTTGGATCACCGAATACTACACCGGCACCGACTATCGCCCGGTCAAGTCGGTGGCCCAGGCCTCCACCACCGGCCACGGCACCAACGTGATCCAGGGGCTGGCGGTGTCCATGGAGGCCTGCGCCCTGCCGGTGCTGGTGATTTCGATCGCCATCATCGTCGCCTACAAGATCGCCGGCCTGTTCGGCATCTCGGTCGCGGCCACCACCATGCTGGCCCTGGCCGGCATGATCGTGGCGCTGGACGCCTATGGTCCGGTCACCGACAACGCCGGCGGCATCGCCGAAATGTCGGAACTGCCCAAGGAGGTGCGCAAGACCACCGACGCGCTGGACGCCGTCGGCAACACCACCAAGGCGGTCACCAAGGGCTACGCCATCGGTTCGGCCGGTCTGGCCGCGCTGGTGCTGTTCGCCGCCTATACCGAGGACCTCAAGCACTACTTCCCCAACCTGAACGTCCAGTTCAGCCTTGAGGACCCCTATGTGGTCATCGGCCTGTTCCTCGGCGGCTTGCTGCCCTACCTGTTCGGTGCCATGGGCATGCAGGCGGTCGGCCGGGCCGCCGGCTCGGTGGTGGTCGAGGTTCGCCGCCAGTTCAAGGAAATTCCCGGCATCATGGAAGGCAAGGGCAAGCCCGATTACGGCCGTGCCGTGGACATGCTGACCCGTGCCGCCATCCGCGAGATGATCGTGCCCAGCATGCTGCCGGTGCTGTCGCCGGTGGTGCTATACTTCGTCATCCTGGCGGTCGCCGACCAGAAGGCGGCGTTCACCGCGCTGGGCGCCCTGCTGCTGGGTACCATCGTCACCGGCCTGTTCGTCGCCATCTCGATGACCTCGGGCGGTGGCGCGTGGGACAACGCCAAGAAGTACATCGAGGACGGCCATCACGGCGGCAAGGGGTCCGATGCCCATAAGGCGGCGGTCACCGGCGACACCGTGGGCGATCCCTACAAGGATACCGCCGGTCCGGCGGTCAACCCGATGATCAAGATCATCAACATCGTCGCCATTCTGCTGCTGGCGATGGTGGCGGGCTGATCCGCCAAGGCCAGGCCATCGGGCGCCGGACAGGGCGCCAGATGGCCCGGTTCCGATTTGGTCCGGCGCACGCCCTGGCGTGCCCGGCACCCCTAAAAGGAAACCCCGGCCGCTGGGCCGGGGTTTTCTTTTTCCGTGTCCGCAATGAATGGCGGGAGGGGAGGGTTACGGGCCGCTGCCCGGCCCCTTGGCATCCTTCGAGAACTTGCCGATGTTGCCCACCAATTGTTCCAGGATGCTCAGCTCCTTGCCCGCGGTCGGGGTCTCGCGCTGGACGGCCTGGACCTGGATGCCATCCTCCAGGCCGCGCTCGACCACTTCCTTGACCACGCCGGAGCGGTCGAACGAGATGGATACCACCTTGCGCTCCTTGACCTCCGGCTTGAAAAAGGCGGTAGTCTCGGTGCGGGCCGAGATGTATTGCCAGCTTTCCTCGCCAAAGGCGGCGGTGGTGGAGGGCGTGCCGAGCAGGACCTGCACCTCGTCACGGGTGGTCTTGCCGGGCTGGATTTGCGCCAGGTTCTCCGGCATGGGCAGATTGCCGCGCAAATCCACCGAGGGCGTGCAGGCGCCCGCGAACAGGGACAGCGCAAGAGCGAAGGCGAGGGGAGTGGGGCGCAGCAGGATGTTCATCCGGGTCGAAGCCGAGGCATTGACGGAAGCTGGCTCGGGAGCCAAAGTGTGGGCCAACATTGCACCCCCTGGCGCGGCATTGTCAACGATCCGCACCGCCTAGGAAGGCCGGGGCAAATCCTCGGGAACGTATCATATGCTGTTTCGTCGCTTCACTGAACGCCGCCGGCGCGAGCAGGCCGCATCGGACCTCTACATCGCCTCGGTGACCCAGGCCCGCCAGCCGGTCTACTACACCCGTTTCGGGGTGCCGGACACGCTCGAGGGGCGCTACGACATGATCATCCTGCATGTGTGGATGGTCATGCGCCGCCTGACCCAGGTGGGGGGCGAGCCGGTCGCCCAGGCCATGGTCGAACTGATGTTCGCCGACATGGACCGCAACCTGCGCGAAATGGGGGTGACCGACCTGCGCGTGGGCAAGCGGGTGCTGAACATGGCCGAGGCGTTCTATGGCCGGGCCGGCGCCTATGACAAGGCGCTGGCGGAGGGCGATGCCGCCATGGCCGCGGCGCTCGAACGCAACGTCTACCAGTCGGGCGAAACCGGTGCCGGCGACCCCGCCGGTCTGGCCGCCCAGGTGCGCCGGCAATTGATCCATCTCGACAGCCTGGACGGTGCCGCCCTATGTGAGGGGAAGGTGTCGTTCCTGCTGCCGGAGGCCACCCCGTGACCCCTGTCGAGTCCGAATTCAGCCGCACCGTCCGGGTGGACAAGATCCCGATGTCCGGCCTTCGGCTGGAGCTGAAGGCCAAGCCGGCCGAATTGGCGGCGCTGGCCAAGCGTTTCGATATCCGATCCATCGACGAGCTTACGGCGACGGTCACCCTCAAGGCCATGGCCGGCGGCGCGCTGATCCGGGTGGACGGTCATCTCAGCGCCCAGGTGGTGCAGACCTGCGTGGTCACCCTCGACCCCGTGCCGCAGATGGTGGACGAGGATTTCTCGCTGACGTTCGGCGGGGCCGAGCCCGACATGGTGGGCGGCGAAATCGAATTGTCGCTTGACGACGAGGATCCGCCCGATCCCATCATCGACGGCACCATCGACGTGGGCGAGGCGGTGGCGGAACATCTGGCGCTGGCGCTCGATCCGTTCCCCCGCAAGCCCGGAATCAGCTTCGACGGCGGCGACGACGACGACGTGCCCGACAGCGGGGAAGAGGAGAAAAAGCCCAGTCCCTTCGCGGTACTGGCACAGTTGCGTAAAAATAAGGGGTGAGGGGTCACCATCCCCTTGCTCTATCCGGTCTTTTTGGCTAATAAAGGCCCCTTTCCCCGTCAGGGCCTCCTGAGCAGAGAGTACAGAAAATGGCTGTCCCGAAGAAGAAGACCTCCAAGTCCCGCCGCAACATGCGCCGTGCGCACCACGCGCTGCCGAACGTCTCCGGCATCGAGTGCCCGAACTGCGGCGAGCAGAAGCTGCCCCACCACGTCTGCGGCTCCTGCGGCCACTACGATGGTCGTGAGGTCGTCGCCCAGGGCGAAGCCAGCGCCTAAATCCGCATAACGTTCGGTGGAGCGCATTCAGGTGAGCGCACCAGTAACCATCTCCATCGACGCCATGGGGGGCGACCACGCCCCTGACATGGTGGTAGAGGGGGTACGGATGGCGCATGTGCGGTTGCCGCACGTTCGCTATCTTCTGTTCGGTGACGCCCGTCGCATCGATCCGCTTCTCGAACGTTATCCGGAACTCAAGGGTGTCTGCCAGGTCCGCCACACCGAGGAATCGGTGACGATGGAGGACAAGCCCAGCCAGGTGTTGCGCACGGGGCGCCGCACCAGCATGTGGCTTGCCGTCGATGCGGTGGTGAAGGGCGAGGCTGCCGGCGTGGTTTCCGCCGGCAACACCGGCGCCCTCATGGCGGTATCCAAATTCGTGCTGCGCATGCTGCCGGGCATCGATCGCCCGGCCATCGCCGGTCTGTTCCCGACCGAGCGTGGCGAGACCGTCATGCTCGATCTGGGCGCGAACGTCGATTGCAGCGCCACCAACCTTGTCCAGTTCGCGGTGATGGGCGAAGTGTTCGCCCGCGCCGTGCTGGGCCTGGAACAGCCCACCATCGGCATTCTCAATGTCGGTGCCGAGGAGCTGAAGGGCAACGACGCCGTGAAGGGCGCCGCCAACATCCTGCGCGAAAGCCCGCTGCCGATCCGCTTCCACGGCTTCGTGGAAGGCAACGATATCGGCGCCGGCACCGTGGATGTCGTGGTGACCGATGGGTTCACCGGCAACATCGCGCTCAAGACCGCCGAAGGCACGGTGAAGTTCTATTCGGGCTTCCTGCGCCAGGCTTTCGGCAGCTCGTTGGTGGCCAAGCTGGGCTACCTGCTCGCACGGCGCGCCCTGAACAAGGTCAAGGTGCGCACCGACCCCCGCCGCTACAACGGCGCCATGTTCCTGGGCCTGAACGGTATCGCGGTGAAAAGCCATGGCGGTACCGACGCCTTCGGCTTCGCAAATGCGGTCGGCGTGGCCGTCGATCTGGTCGCGCACGGCTATAACGACCGCATTCGCCGGGAGCTTGAGCATCTGAAAACCCAAGAGGTGGCCGCCTCGCAACGTGCCGCCGGCAACGGATAACCCTCCCAAATGATCCTGCGCTCCCATATTGTCGGTTGCGGCTCCTATCTGCCGTCGCGTGTTCTCACCAACGCCGAACTGGCGACCATGGTGGACACCTCCGACGAATGGATCGTCGAGCGCACGGGTATTCGCCAGCGCCATATCGCCGCCGAGGGGGAGACCACTTCCGATCTGGCTTTCGCCGCCGCCGAGCGCGCGTTGAAGAACGCCGAGATCAAGGCGTCCGACGTCGATCTGCTGATCGTCGCCACCGCCACCCCTGACAATACCTTTCCTGCCACGGCCACCCGCGTGCAGCAGCGCCTGGGAATGACCGGGGGCTTCGCCTTCGACGTGCAGGCGGTTTGCTCGGGCTTCATCTATGCCCTGTCGGTGGCCGACAACTTCATCAAGTCGGGCCAGGTGCGCACCGCCGTGGTCGTCGGTGCCGAGACGTTCTCGCGTATCCTGGACTGGAACGACCGCGGCACCTGCGTGCTGTTCGGTGATGGTGCCGGCGCCGTCGTCCTGCGCGCGTCGTGGGAGAAGGGCGAGAATACTGATCGCGGCATTCTGTCCACCCATCTGCATTCCGATGGCCGTCATTACGAACTGCTCAAGGTGGATGGCGGTCCGTCCTCGACCCAGACCGTCGGGCACCTGCGCATGGAAGGGCGCGAGGTGTTCCGCCATGCCGTGGTCAATCTGGCCGAGGTGGTGGCCGAAGCGCTCAAGGCCAACGACCTGACCGCCGCCGACATCGACTGGGTGGTCCCGCATCAGGCCAATCGCCGCATCCTCGAGGGCACCGCCCGCAAGCTGGGCTTCCCCATGGAGCGCATGGTGGTCACCGTCGACCGCCACGCCAATACCTCGGCGGCGTCCATCCCGCTGGCCTTTGCCGAAGCCTTTGGCGATGGCCGTATCAAGCGGGGCGACATGGTCCTGCTCGAGGCCATGGGCGGCGGTTTCACCTGGGGTTCGGCGCTGGCCCGCCTGTAGACGGCCGAAGCCTGGGGTAAAGGCCCTGCTTCTTGCGCGGCCGAAGCAACGTTTTCCCGCATCCCTTTGATATTGACGCTTTTCCGCTAAGCGGCTAGGGTCGTCATCCAGCTATTTTCCCATTCAGGCAAATCCCGATATGTCGGAAAAGACCATCACACGCGCGCAACTGAGCGAGGCGATCTATCAAGAGGTGGGCCTTTCCCGCAACGAGTCCGCCGACCTTCTGGAAGCCGTGCTCAACGAGCTGTCCTCGGCGCTGGCGCGTGGCGAAGCGGTGAAAATCTCGTCCTTCGGCAGCTTCGCCGTTCGCTCCAAGGGGCAGCGCGTCGGCCGCAATCCCAAGACCGGCGAGGAAGTGCCCATTCTTCCGCGCCGGGTGCTGGTGTTCCGGCCCTCGCAGTTGCTCAAGAAGAAGATCAACGACGGGCCGGTCGCCTCGGCCAAGGCCGGGAAGTGATGAGCGGCGACGGCGAACTGCCGCTGGTCCGCCGTTCCGGCAAATCGGAATCCGCGTTCCGCACCATCAGCGAAGTGGCAGAGGAACTTGACGTTCCCCAGCACGTGCTGCGCTTCTGGGAAAGCAAGTTTCCCCAGGTCAAGCCGCTCAAGCGCGGCGGCGGCCGCCGCTATTATCGCCCCGAGGACGTGGCGCTGCTGCGCCGCATCCGCGATCTGCTGTACAGCGAAGGCTACACCATCAAGGGTGTGCAGAAGCTGCTGCGCGAGGGTGGGGCCAAGGATGCGGTGGCTCCCGCCAAATCCGAATCCGAAGCGGAAACCGACGGGGCAGCCGAGGCGGAACTGCCGCTGCCGGCCGATGACGCCGACGACCAGCCCGATTTCACCGCGCCGGCCGACGACGAGGACGATGACGTGGCCGAAATCGAGGCACTGGCGCAGGACATGGTGCCGCCGGCGGTGCCCGCTGCCGGCTTTTCGCCGGAAACCCGCAGCGAACTCAAGGCGTTGCTGGCTGAGTTGGAGCAACTTCGCGGTCTTTTGCAGCCACGCTAATTTGGGGGTTGCGGGGCAGGGGCCTCCTGAGTATAGTGCGCCCCTCTTCCGGTGGCACCCGCTGGAAGCCCCCACCGAAGGTCACAGATCTTCGGTCAGTTTACCCGGGAAACAACGGTTCTCGGGTCCGGTCGGAGCGTAGCGCAGCCCGGTAGCGCATCAGTCTGGGGGACTGGGGGTCGTGGGTTCGAATCCCGCCGCTCCGACCATTTTTCTTCGATGACTTGGCCGTCCCCTGGGCGGCTTTGTCGTTTCTGGACTCGGCTGCTGGCGTGGTCGAACGCCGCGCAGCGTCCCCTTGCCTCAGATAAACCATTCCGGCTGTGGCGTGTCCTGCGTTTGCAACAGCACGACCTGGCTGCCGTCGTTGAATGTCAGGGTGGTGGCCTCGACGACATTACCGCTGAAGCCGTAGGTCGCCGGGTCCACACGCCCCTGGCTGCTGCCCGTCAGGCTGAGACCGTCGGCCAAGGCGATGCGTTCCCCGGCGTCGGCACTGAAATCGGTAATGATATCAGTTGCACCGGCTGCGTGACCGAAGGTGTCGGTGCCGCCCCCGCCCGACAGCAGGTTGGTGCCCCGGCCGCCGATCAGCAGGTCGGTCTGGTCGCCGCCGTCCAGAACGTCGTTGCCGCTGTTTCCGACCATCAGGGCGCGTTGGTCGTTTTCCGCCACCAGCGTCGCATCCGCCGTCGAGGCAATCAGAATCTGCTGCCCGATCGGGCCGGAATCGTGGATGTCCAGGTGAAAGGCGGCGTTCTCGGTCCCGGAAGCGACGGTGTTCGTGGACACCAGCGGTTCGCTCTCCCCCAAGCCGAAAACGGCGCCAATGCGTTGTAGCAGGGTCGCCATGTGATAACTCCGAAAGAGATGCCCTCAGGCGGGAAACCCCATCGGCACCGGCTTGTTCCAGCGAAGCCCATTTGCCCGTTCTTCCGGCTCATGCTCTTATTCCCGCCATGATGACGTCCCGTTCCTCTTCCGCCCATCTGTGGCTGGCGTTATCGCCGCACGGGTTCGGGCATGCCGCCATGTCGGCACCGCTGGTGGCCGAATTGCAGCGGCGCCGGCCCGGGCTGCGGCTGACCATCCAGACCACCTTGGCGCGGGATTTCCTGGAAACCCGGTACAACGACTTCGCCCATGTGCCCGAAATCGCCGATTTTGGCTTTGCAATGCATTCGGCCACCAGCGTGGACGCCCTGGCCAGCGCCAGGCGCTATCTGCGGCAGCACGCCGATTTCGACGCCCTGGTCGCCCGCGAGGCCGCTCGCCTTGCGGCCGAGACCCCCGATCTGGTGCTGGCGAACGTTCCCTATGTGACGATCGCAGCGGCGGCGGCGGCCGGCATACCGGTGGCCGCGTTCTCGTCGCTCAACTGGGCCGATCTGGCCGACCATTATCTGGGGCACCTGCCGGAATGCGATGGGGTGCGCGCCCAGATCCGCGAAAGCTACGGCAAGGCCGATGTCTTCCTGCGTGCCCAGCCGGCGCAGCCGATGACGCTGCCGAACCTTCGCGACATCGGGCCGGTGGCCCGCCTGGGGCGCAAGCGCGGCCCTGAAATCCGGGAACGTCTGGGTTTGCCCGCCGAGTGTCGCCTGGGGCTGATCGCCTTCGGCGGCATCGACCACCAATTGCCACTGAGGTGCTGGCCCACGCTTGCCGGCTGGTTCTGGCTGAGCGCCTTGGCGGACACCCCGGCTCGGCCGGACATGGTGCCCTGGCACAAGGCGGGCATCCCGTTCGCCGATCTGCTGCCCTCGGTCGAACTGGTGGTCACCAAGGCGGGGTATGGCACCTTCAGCGAGTTGGGCCTCGCCGGCATCCCCGCCCTGTACCAGCCGCGCCCCGACTGGCCCGAGGCGCCGCCGCTGGAGGAATGGCTGGCGCGACACACGCGCTGCCTGCCGGCTACACCCGAACAGATGATCGGCGGCGAACTGCCGGCGCTACTGCAAAAGTTGTTTTCCATGCCGGAACAGCCACTTGCCGTCCCAACCGGAGTGGAGGAGGGAGCGGACGTGCTGGAAGCCCTGCTGGATCGACGGCCGCTGCCTGCGGTCGCAGTTGATGAGGGCGCCGATCGTCACGCGCCAGTATCGAACAGAGAGGAACGATGAGCGAGGAAACACGGCTGATCTACGTTACCGCCCCCTCCCACGACGCGGCCCTGCGTCTGGCCCGTGTCGCGGTCGAGGAGCGCCTGGCGGCCTGCGCCAATGTGCTTGGCCCCATCACCGCAGTTTACTGGTGGGACGGCAAGGTGAACCAGGAAGGCGAGGTGGCTTTGCTGTTGAAGACCCGCGCCGCCTTGGTCGAAGCCCTGACCGCGCGCCTGCGCGAGCTTCACCCCTACGAATGCCCCTGCGTGGTGGCGCTTGCCATCGATGGCGGCAATCCGGCCTTCCTGTCGTGGATCGCCGCCGAGACCGGGGCCGGCTGATCAGCCGGGCAGCCAGACCGTGGCGGCCGCCTGCGCCGCGATGCCCTCGCGCCGGCCGGTGAAGCCCAGTCCCTCGGTGGTGGTGGCCTTGACGCTGACGCGGTCCTGGCGGATGCCCAGGATCTCCGCCACCCGCGCCTGCATGGCGGCGCGATGGGGTCCCACCTTGGGGCGTTCACAGATCAAGGTGATGTCCAGATGCACGATGCGCCCACCGTGCGCCGCCACCAGGCCGCCGGCATGGGCGAGAAAGCGGTCGGACGACGCCCCCTTCCACTTGGGATCGGTGGGGGGGAAATGCCGCCCGATATCGGCGGCGGAAATGGCGCCCAGCACGGCGTCCGTCGCGGCGTGCAGCGCCACGTCGGCATCGGAATGCCCCTCCAGACCGCACTCATGGGGAACCTTCACCCCGCACAGCCATACCCCTGTTCCCGGCGCGAAACGATGGACGTCGTAGCCGGTGCCCACCCGGGTCTCGCCGGGGCCGGAAAACTGGCGCCGCGCCCGGTCCAGATCGGCGGTCGTGGTGATCTTGAAATTGTCTTCCGATCCCGCCACCAGGGCGACGGCCAGCCCGAAATGCTCGGCCACCGCCGCGTCATCGGTCAACTCCTCGCCGGCAACGGCCCGATGGGCGGCCAGGATGTCGGCCAGCCGGAAGCCCTGGGGGGTCTGGGCGCGCCACAGATCGGCCCGCTCGACCGTGCCGGCGACAAGGCCGCCGGCGCCGCGCTTGAGGGTGTCGGCCACCGCCACCGCCGGAATGGCCCCCGGATGGCTGTCCAGCGCGGCGACGACCCGGCCGATGGTGCCCGCATCGACGAAAGGCCGCGCGCCATCATGGATCAGCACCAGGTCCGCCCCCGTATGCGTCAGGCTTTCCAGCCCCAGGCGCACCGAATCCTGGCGGGTGGCGCCGCCCGCAACGGGGTCGAGCAGGCCGAGGCCGGCGGCCGCCTCGCGATAGAGGTCGGCATCGTCGGGATGGATGACCGCTCGCACGGCGTCGATCTGCGGGTTGGTCGCCAAGGCGGCCAGGGTGTGGCGCAGAACCGGCCGCCCCGCCAGATCGTGATACTGCTTGGGCAGATCGCCACCGAACCGGCGACCGCGACCGGCCGCCACCACCAACGCCACGATTTTGGGCATGCCTCGCTCTCCCTGAATGCGGTCGGGCAGCCTAAGCCGGCATCGCCCCTCTGCCAAGAGCAAGGCGCGATAGCCCGGGCTTTTCCCCGCGCCAAAGAATGCTATAGTCGCGCCCATGTCCACGCCCGTCCTTCTGAACGCCGTCGCCCTTGTCGCGCTTGTTCCGGCCGCGCTTGTCCCCTTGCGCAGCGGGGCACGTCGTGACGGTCCGTTCTGGGGCGGCGTCGGGCTTGCCGTCGCCGGCACGGTCGCTTTCTCCATCGCGCTGGTATCGGGGGCCTGGCAAACGGACCTGGGCACCGCGCTGTGGGTCAGCGTGGCGGCGACCACGGCGCTATTCGCCATTCTGTCGGCGGCCACCTCGTCCAGTTGGCGGCTGGCGCCGCTGCTGATGCCCTATCTGGTGGCGGTCGGTCTGGCGGCGTCGGTGGTGCGCGGCGCGCCCCGCCCCATGACAGGGGGGGCGCCGGCCATCTGGATCGACCTGCACATCCTTGTTTCGGTGCTGACCTATGCGCTGCTGACGCTGGCCGCGGTGGCATCGCTGGCGGTGTTCCTGCAGGAACGGGCTCTCAAGCGCAAGCGGCCCACGCGGCTCACCCGCATGCTGCCGGCGGTGGTCGAATCCGAACGGCTGTCCGGCCTGCTGCTGCTGGCGGGCGAGGTGATCCTGGGCATCGGCATCCTGACCGGCCTGGCGACCCAGTATTTCGAGACCGGCAGCCTGTGGAAACCCGATCACAAGACCTTGCTTTCGCTGGTCGCTTTCGGCCTGATCAGCGCGCTGCTGTTGGGGCATAAGGTGTGCGGAGTGCGCGGGCGCGTTGCGGCGCGCGTGGTTCTGGTCGCCTATCTGCTGTTGACCCTGGCATTCCCCGGCGTGAAATTCGTCACTCAAGTCCTCATGTAGGGCGAGTGCTGCAAAATTGCCCAGCCTGAAATGGCTTTTGCCATTGCGCTGGGCAGCTTCTGCATAATAAATACGCATTTATGCAGATACGTTGCCATCAGCCTTTCGCCGTCGGCCAGGTCACCCTGGACAATCCCGTCATCCTGGCCCCCATGTCGGGGGTCACGGACATGCCGTTTCGGCGGCTGGTCAAGCGCATGGGCGCGGGCCTTGTGGTTTCCGAAATGATCGCCAGCCAGGCGATGATCCGCGAAACCCGCCAGACCATGCAGATGATCGCCCACACCGACATCGAACAGCCCATTTCCGTGCAGCTTGCCGGCTGCGAGCCGGAGGTGATGGGTGAGGCGGCGCGCATGAACGCCGATCGCGGCGCCGCGATCATCGACATCAACATGGGCTGTCCGGTCAAGAAGGTGGCGGTGAAGGGCGAGGCCGGCTCGGCCCTGATGAAGGACGAGATCCTGGCGGGCCGCCTGATGGAGGCCACCGTCAAGGCGGTGGACGTTCCGGTGACCCTGAAATGCCGCATGGGGTGGGACCATAGCAATCTCAATGCGCCGCGCCTGGCCCGCATCGCCCAGGAAAGCGGGATCAAGATGGTCACCATCCACGGCCGCACCCGGCAGCAATTCTATACCGGCACCGCCGATTGGGCGTTTGTGCGTCAGGTCAAGGAGACGGTCGATATCCCGGTCATCGTCAACGGCGACATCGAGACCGTGGAGGACGCCGCGCGCGCGTTGGAACAGTCGGGCGCCGACGGCGTGATGATCGGTCGCGGCACCTATGGGCGCCCGTGGTTTCCCGGCCAGGTGGCCCATTTCCTGGCCACCGGAGAACGGCTGCCCGACCCGGCCTTGCCCGAGCAGTTGCAGATCGTGCTGGAACATTTCGAAGCCATGCTGGCCCATTACGGGCGCGAGACCGGCGTGCGCATGGCGCGCAAGCATATCGCGTGGTATTCCAAGGGCTTGCACGGCTCTGCTGATTTCCGCGCGCATGTCAATCAATTGCACGACGCGGAATTGGTGCGCCAGGCGATCATGGATTTCTATGGGCCGCTGCTGGAAAAGGCTGCCGCGTAATGGGAAAGGCGAACGCCATGTTCCGTCCCCGTGTCTCCAGTGCCGGCATGATGGACCCGGCCACCGTGCTGGGGGCGCTGGCCTCGGCCGTGATCGCCGTGGATGGCGATGACGTCATCCAATACGCCAATGCGGCGGCGGAACAGTTGTTCCAGTCGGGCGCCAGCTATCTGTGCGGCCGCTCCGTCACCGATCTGCTGCCGTCCGACAGCCCGGTGATGTCGCTGATCGCCCAGGCGCGCGACAACGCCCTGGTGGTGTCGGAATACGGTGTCGCCCTGGACACGCCGCGCACCGGCCATCGCACGGTCACTGCCCAGGCGGCGCCCATCGCCGAAACCCCGGGCTATGTGGTGCTGTCGCTGCACGAGCAGAGCATCGCGCTCAAGATCGGCGGCTCGCTGGCCAGCCGCAATGCCGCCCGTTCGGTGACGGCCATGGCGGCCATGCTGGCCCACGAGGTGAAGAACCCGCTGTCCGGCATTCGCGGCGCCGCCCAATTGCTGGAGACTGGGGTCAACGAGGACGACCGCGTGCTGACCCGCCTGATCGTGGACGAGACCGACCGGATCGTCGCGCTGGTGGACCGGATGGAGGTGTTCTCGGACAAGCCGCCGGTGGACCGCGCCGCCATCAACATCCACCAGGTGCTCGAGCATGTGCGTCGGCTTGCGGAAAACGGCTTTGGCCGCAACGTCCGCATCATCGAGCATTACGACCCGTCGCTGCCGCCGGTGTTCGGCAATCGCGACCAGTTGATCCAGGTCTTCCTCAATCTGGTGAAAAACGCGGCCGAGGCCGTCCCCGCCGAAGGGGGCGAGATCGTCATCTCCACCGCCTACCAGCACGGCGTCCGGCTGGCCGTGCCCGGCAGCGACGCGCGGCGCCATCTGCCGCTGGTGGTCAGCATCCAGGACAACGGCGCGGGCATCCCCGAGGACCTGCGGCCGCACCTGTTCGATGCCTTCGTCACGACCAAGCCCTCGGGAACGGGCCTTGGGCTGGCCCTGGTGGCCAAGATCGTCGGGGACCATGGCGGCATCGTGGAATTCGACAGCATCCCCCGCCGCACCATCTTCCGCGTGATGCTGCCCATGGTCCAAGAAGGGGACGACATTTAGGCGATGACTACCACCTCCACCATTCTGGTCGCCGACGATGATCGCGGCATCCGCACCGTGCTGGCCCAGGCCCTTGGCCGCGCCGGCTACGAGGTCCGCACTACGGGCAATGCCTCGACCCTGTGGCGCTGGGTGTCGGAAGGCGAGGGCGACCTGGTCATCACCGACGTGGTGATGCCCGATGAGAGCGGTCTCGACCTGCTGCCGCGCATCAAGAAGATCCGTCCCGACATGCGCATCATCGTGATGAGCGCGCAAAACACCCTGCTGACGGCGGTGAAAGCCACCCAGCGCGGCGCCTTCGAATACCTGCCCAAGCCCTTCGATCTCAAGGAACTTGTGGCGGTGGTCAATCGCGCCCTGTCCACGCCGCGCACCAGCCCCGCCGATGGCGGCGCCGAGAGCGACGAGGAAGAAAAGCTGCCGCTGATCGGCCGTTCGCCCGCCATGCAGGAAATCTACCGCACGCTGGCGCGCCTGATGGGCACCGACCTGACGGTGATGATCACCGGCGAGTCGGGCACCGGCAAGGAACTGGTGGCCCGCGCGCTGCACAATTACGGCAAGCGCCGCAACGGTCCGTTCGTCGCCATCAACATGGCCGCCATTCCGCGCGAACTGATCGAAAGCGAGTTGTTCGGCCATGAGAAAGGCGCCTTTACCGGCGCCACCCAGCGCGCCGCCGGCCGCTTCGAGCAGGCCGAGGGCGGCACCCTGTTCCTGGACGAGATCGGCGACATGCCGCCCGAGGCGCAGACCCGCCTGCTGCGCGTCCTGCAAGAGGGCGAGTACACCACCGTGGGCGGGCGCACCCCCATTCGCGCCAATGTGCGCATCGTCGCCGCCACCCACCGCGACCTGACCCAACTGATCCGCCAGGGATTGTTCCGCGAGGACTTGTTCTATCGCCTGAACGTGGTGCCGATCCGCCTGCCGCCGCTTCGCGAGAGGGCGGAGGACATCCCCGAGCTGGTGCGCCATTTCCTGTCCATCGCCTCGCAGGAGGGGTTGCCGGCCAAGACCATCGACGCCCAGGCGATGGATCGCCTGAAACGCCACCGGTGGCCCGGCAACGTGCGCGAGCTGGAGAATTTGGTGCGCCGCCTGGCCGCCCTGTATTCCCAGGAGGTCATCGGCATCGACGTGATCGAGGCCGAACTGGCCGGCGGGGTTCCCGCCATGGACCCCATGGGAGCGGTCGAGGGCGAGGGATTGTCGGCCACGGTCGAACGCCACCTGCGCGAGTACTTCAACAGCCATGGCGACACCCTGCCGCCGCCCGGCGTCTATGACCGGGTGCTGCGCGAGGTGGAACGGCCGCTGATTTCCCTGGCGCTCGAGGCCACCCGCGGCAACCAGATCAAGGCGGCGCAGATTTTGGGGCTGAACCGCAACACCCTGCGCAAGAAAATCCGCGATCTGGATGTATCGGTGGCCCGCGGCGGTCTGAAATAAGCGCATGGCAAGCGAGCGCCGCCGGCTGACGCCGCGCCTGATGGTCTGGGCACGCAAGGTGGGGTTGGCCCGCAAGCTGGCCCTGGGCCTGACCCTGGCAGTCATCCCGTCGGTGGTCGCCACCTTCCTGGCCATGACGGTGTCGGGACCGGTGGGACCCGACCCGCGCACGGTGATCTCGCTGCTGGGCCTGGATGTCGGCCTGTTGCTGGCGCTGGGCGCGGTGGTGGCGGTGCGCATCTTTGCCGTGTGGCGGGCGCGCCGGCGCGGCAGCACCGGCTCCAAGCTGCATCTGCGCTTCGTCATCCTGTTCTCGCTGGTGGCGGTGACGCCGGCCATCGTGGTGTCCGTCGGCTCCACCGTCTTCTTCCGCTACGGCGTGGAAAGCTGGTTCTCCGACCGCGTCCGCACTGCCTTGCAGGCGTCCTTGCAGGTGGCCAAGGCGTACCTTGAGGAACACCAGCAAATCATCGGCGGTGATGCCCTGGCCATGGCCAACGACATCAACCGCGAAGGGCCGGAGCTGGCACGCTCCAGCCAGAGTTTTTCGGCCTTCATCGGCAGTCAGGCGGCCATTCGCGGCCTGACCGAGGCCATCGTGTTCGAGGGACAGGGCAGGGTGCTGGCCCGCTCCGGCCTCGCCTTCTCGATCGAATCCGGGGTTGAGCAGATCCCCTATTGGGCGTACGAGAAGGCACGGTCGGGCGAGGTCGCGGTCCTGACCAGCGACGACGACGACCGCGTGCGCGCCCTGGTCCAGTTGCAGGGATTCTATAGCGAGACCTACCTGTACGTGGGCCGCTTCGTCGATCCCAAGGTCATCGGCCATATGGAGCAGACTTCGGCCGCCGTGGCCGAATACGAGCGCCTGGAAGGCCGCCGCCTGGGCCTGGAAAAGGCGTTCTCGCTGATCTTCGCGGTGATTGCCCTGCTGCTGCTGCTGGCCGCCATCTGGGTCGGCCTGACCATGGCGCGCTCGTTGGCGACGCCGATCGCGCGGCTGATCGATGCGGCGGAAAAGGTCCGCTCGGGCGAACTCAACACCCGGGTGGCCGAGGACGCCGCCGACGAGATCGGCACCCTGGCCCGCGCCTTCAACCGCATGACCGGACAGTTGGAGACCCAGCGGCGCGAGCTGGTGGACGCCAACCGGCAATTGGACGAGCGTTCGCGCTTCACCGAGACCGTGCTGGCCGGCGTGTCGGCCGGCGTCATCGGCCTGGACCGCTATGGGCTTGTGCACCTGCCCAATCGTTCCGCCTGTGACATGCTGGGCATCGATCCCGATCAGGCCATCGGCCAGCCGCTGGCCGAGGTGGCGCCGGAACTGGCCGAGGGGCTGGAGGAATGCCGCCGCCGCCCCGACCGCCTCATTCAGCAGGAACTGAAATTGGTGCGCTCGGGACGCACGCGCTCGCTGCTGGTGCGTGTCGCCGCCGAACAATTGGCCGGAGAGACCATCGGCTTCGTCGTCACCTTCGACGACATCACCGAATTGGTTTCGGCCCAGCGCAAGGCCGCCTGGGCCGACGTGGCCCGCCGCATCGCCCACGAGATCAAGAACCCGCTGACCCCTATCCAATTGTCCGCCGAGCGGCTGAAACGCAAGTATCTCAAGGAGATACAGAGCGATCCCGACACCTACATCAAGCTGATCGAGACCATCGTGCGGCAGGTGGGCGACATCGGGCGCATGGTGGACGAGTTCTCCTCGTTCGCACGCATGCCCGCGCCGCAGATGAAGCCCGAGGATCTGGTGGAGCTCTGCCGCCATGCGGTGTTCCTGCAGCGCAACGGCTATCCCGACGTGACGTTCGAGACGGACCTGCCGCCCGGCAAGGCGCCCCAGTTCTGCGACGGCCGCCTGATCGGCCAGGCGCTGACCAATCTGCTGAAAAACGCCGTCGAGGCCATTCACGGCCGCGAGGGGGGCGATCTGCCGCCCGGGCGGGTTCATCTAGGGCTGTCGCAGGTGAACGGGCAGTGGCTGGTGGAAGTCACCGACAACGGCAAGGGATTGCCCGCGGAAAACCGCGAACGGCTGACCGAACCCTATGTTACCACACGTGCAAAGGGCACCGGATTAGGCCTTGCCATCGTCAAGAAAATCATGGAAGACCATGGCGGTGATCTCATCCTGGAGGACGCTCCCGGTGGTGGCGCCCGCGTCGGCCTGATCTTCCGCGACCCGGAGCAACCGGCCGCCGCCGCATCCGCTGACCAGACGGCAACCCATGGCGCATGACATTCTGATCGTCGACGACGAGGCCGATATTCGCGCCCTGATCGCCGGTATCCTTGAAGACGAAGGCTATTCCACCCGGGAAGCCGCCAATTCCGACGCCGCGCTGGAGGCCGTGCGCGCGCGCCGGCCCAGCCTGATCATCCAGGACATCTGGCTGCAGGGTTCGACGCTGGACGGCTTGGGCATCCTGGCCGAGGTCAAGCGCGATCATCCCGATGTGCCGGTGGTCATGATCTCGGGTCACGGCAACATCGAGACCGCCGTCGAAGCCATCCGCATCGGCGCCTACGATTTCGTCGAAAAGCCGTTCCAGACCGACCGCCTGCTGATCATCGTCGAGCGCGCGATCGAGGCCGCCACCCTGCGGCGCGAGAACAAGGAGCTGCGCCTGCGCGCCGGCTCGGCCGCCCCGGTGACGGAACTGGTGGGCAACTCGCCCTTCGTCCAGCAGGTGCGCCAGGCGCTCGACAAGGTGGCGCCCACCAATTCACGCGTGCTGGTCACCGGCCCCGCCGGCTCGGGCAAGGAAGTGGTAGCCCGCATCATCCACAACCGCTCGCGCCGGGCGGAAGGTCCCTTCGTGGTGCTGAACTGCGCGGCCATGCATCCCGACCGCATGGAAGTCGAACTGTTCGGCACCGAGCATGGCGAGACCCCGGACGCGCCCCGCAAGATCGGCACGTTCGAACTGGCCCATGGCGGCACCCTGCTGCTGGACGAGGTGGCGGACATGCCGCTCGAGACCCAGGGCAAGATCGTGCGGGTGTTGCAGGACCAGACCTTCGAGCGGGTGGGGGGCACCCAGCGGGTCGAGGTGGACGTGCGCGTCATCGCCACCACCAACCGCGACGTCCAGTCGGAAATGGCGGCCGGCCGCTTCCGCGAGGATTTGTATTACCGCCTGAACGTGGTGCCGTTCCGCGTGCCCTCGTTGCGCGAGCGCAAGGAAGACATCCCGGCGCTGGCCCGCCACTTCATGGCGCTGGCCGCCCAGGCGGCCGGCACCCAGCCGCGCCGGTTGGGCGAGGACGCGCTGGCGGCGCTGCAGGCCTATGACTGGCCGGGCAATGTGCGCCAGTTGCGCAATGTCATCGACTGGGTGCTGATCATGGCGCCGGGCGACGCAAACGAACCGGTGCGCGCCGACATGCTGCCTAGCGAGATCAGCGCCATCACCCCGGCTGTTCTGCGTTGGGAGAAATCCAGCGAGATCATGACCCTGCCGTTGCGCGAGGCGCGCGAGCTGTTCGAGCGCGAATACCTGCTGGCCCAGGTCAACCGGTTCGCCGGCAACATCTCGCGCACCGCCGCCTTTGTCGGCATGGAGCGTTCGGCGCTGCACCGCAAGCTCAAGCTGTTGGGTGTCAACACCGACGAGAAGGTGCGCGGCTAAGCCTCTCGCGAAAAAGGCATTTTCTTCACTCAATGTGCTTTTTGCGGTTCTGGAGTTTTGAAAGATGGGCTTGGGACGGCCCTGCGCCCATTTCTCGCCTTGTTGTTCTGGCAAAGTCTGGCATTGCCAGACCTTGCGCGGGTCCCTAGAGGCGGCCTGGGCCGTTTCATGGGATAGGGACAGATCCCCGCGCGGAAAGCCGTCTTGAGCGCGGGAAAGCGTTTTGATCTCGGGAAGGGCGCGCCGGGGCCGAGGGCCGAGGGGCTTTTCCCGAACACTGTCAGGGGACGGGCATGAAGGTCATCGTCTGTGGAGCCGGTCAGGTTGGCTTCAACATCGCCCACTATCTCGCCAGCGAGAACAACGACGTCACCGTCATCGACCAGCGGCCTGATCTGGTGCGCAAGATCACCGACACGCTGGACGTGCAGGCGGTGCTGGGGCACGCGTCCCAGCCATCGGTGCTGGAACAGGCCGGCGCCGGCGACGCCGACATGATCATCGCCGTGACCCATGCGGACGAAGTCAACATGGTCGCGTGCCAGGTGGCGCATTCGCTGTTCGACGTTCCCACCAAGATCGCCCGCGTGCGCTCGCAATCCTATCTGCAGCCCATGTGGGCCACCTTGTTCTCGCGCGAACACCTGCCCATCGACGTCATCATCAGCCCGGAAATCGAGGTGGCGCGGGCCATCACCCGCCGCCTGCAGGTGCCCGGCGCCATCGACGTGATCCCGCTGGCGGGCGACAAGGTGCGCCTGATCGGCGTGCGCTGCGATCCCGACACCCCGCTGATCAATACGCCGCTGCGCCAGTTGACGGTGTTGTTCCCCGATCTGAACATCGTGGTGATCGGCATCGTCCGCGACGGCAAGCCCATCGTTCCGACCGCCGAGGACCAGATGCTGGAGGGCGACGAGGTCTATTTCGTCGTCGATACCCAGCATGTCGGCCGCGCCCTGTCGGCCTTCGGCCGCGAGGACCAGGAGGCCCGCCGCATCGTCGTGTTCGGCGGCGGCAATATCGGCCTGTTCCTGGCCCAGCAGATCGAAGCCGAACACCCCAACGTGACCGTCAAGGTGATCGAGGCCAACAAGGAACGGGCGGAATACGTCGCCAAGACCCTGTCGCGCACGGTCGTGCTGAACGGCGACGTGCTGGACCCCGAAATCCTGGCGGAAGCCGGGGTGGCATCGGCGGAAGCGGTGGTGTCCGTCACCAACGATGACGAGACCAACATCCTGGCGGCGCTGTTGGCCAAGCGCACCGGCGCCCGCCGCGCGATGACGCTGATCAACAAGACCACCTACAAGGCGCTGGTCGGGCCACTGGGCATCGACGTGGTGATCAGCCCGCGCGCCATCACGGTTTCCAACATCCTGCAACACGTCCGGCGCGGCCGCATCCATGCCGTCCACTCGCTGCACGAAGGGTTCGGCGAACTGATCGAGGCCGACGCGCTGGAAACCTCCAGCCTGGTGGGCAAACCCCTGCGCGAGGTCAAGCTGCCGGCCGGGGTTCTGCTGGGCGCCGTGGTGCGCGATGGCACCGTCATCAGCCCGCGCGGCAACACCGTGGTGCAGGCCGGCGACCGCGTGGTGCTGTTCGCCGCCGCCGACGCGGTGAAGAAGGTGGAAAAGATGTTCTCGGTGCGGCTGGAGTACTTCTGATTGGCGCGCGTAACATACGTCAACGGCCGCTACCAATTGCACGACGAGGCGGCCGTCCATGTGGAAGACCGCGGCTACCAGTTCGCCGACGCGGTCTACGAGGTCGTGCCGGTGGCGGGCGGCCGTCTGCATCATGTGGACCAGCACCTGGACCGGCTCGAGCGGTCCCTGGCCGCGCTGGCCATGGCGTGGCCGGTGGGCCGCCGTGTCCTGCCGCTGATCGCCCAGCGGGTGGCGCGGCTTAACCGCGTCACCTGCGGTGTGGTCTATGTCCAGATTTCGCGCGGTGTCGCGCCGCGCAACCACTATTTTCCGGCCGACACCGCGCCGTCCCTGGTGGTCAGCGCCTGGCCCAACAAGGGGCCGAGCGCCGCCATGGTGGAAAGCGGCGTCGCGGTGGTCAGCCGGCCCGACCAGCGCTGGAAGCGCCCCGACATCAAGACCGTGGGCCTGTTGCCCAACCTGCTGGCCCGCCAATCGGCCAAGGAGGCGGGGGCCTACGAAGCCTGGCTGGTGAACGAAGCCGGCTTCGTCACCGAGGCGACGTCGGCCAACGCCTTCATCCTGGCCCGCGACGGCGCGCTGTTGACCCACCCGGCCGACGGCGCGGTTCTGCCGGGCGTCACCCGGGCCAACGTGCTGGCCCTGGCCCGCAAGATGGGATTGGAGGTTGGCGAGCGCCCCTTCACCCTGGCCGAGGCCCTTTCGGCCCGCGAGGCATTCATCACCGGCACCACCATCACCGTCCTGCCGGTCACCCGCATCGATGGGCACGCGGTGGGCGAGGGGCATCCCGGCCCGATCGCCCTTCATCTTCGTGCCCTTTACCAGGAGCTTCGCCAGAAGTGAGCATGCCGCGCGCCATCGTTTTCGACTGGGACAACACCTTGGTGGATTCCTGGGTGTGCATTCAGGAATCCTACAACATGACCTTCCGTCATTTCGGGATGCCGGAATGGGACATGGTCCAGACCCAGGCCAATGTGGCCGCGTCCATGCGCGATTCGTTTCCGCAGATGTTCGGCGACCGCTGGCCCGAAGCCCGCGACGTGTTCACCCAAAGCTTCGAGGCCATTCACCTCTCGCACCTGCGCCCCTTGCCGGGCGCGGTGGACATGCTGCACAGCCTGCGCGAGAGGGGGATTTATCTTGGCGTGGTCAGCAACAAACGCGGCAACTTCCTGCGCAAGGAAGCCGAGGTCCTGGGCTGGACCGGCCTGTTCGGCGCGCTGGTCGGGGCGAACGACGCCGAGGCCGACAAACCGTCTCCGGCCCCGGTGCGCATGGCCTTGGACGGATCGGGGGTTGCATTGGGTTCCGGCGTGTGGTTCGTCGGCGATTCCCACATCGATCTGCACTGCGCCGTCAATTCCGGGTGCGTGCCCGTCCTCTTGCGGCCCGAACCTCCCCGACCGGGTGAGTTCGAGGCCCACCCACCGGTCTACCACCTTGAAAATTGTGCATCAATGGTCACACTTGTTCGCGAACTAGAGGTTCCCATATCCACGATTTGATGGTAACGAGAATGGCTCTGGGGAGGTTCTTCCCAAGGCCGAAGATAACAATGTCCCTCGGGCAATAAGAACGGATTACCACTATGTCCGCAGAAAAGTCCCAAAATGTGCAGGATGTGTTTCTTAACAACATCCGAAAGAACAAGACGCCTGTTACCATCTTCCTGGTGAACGGGGTCAAGTTGCAGGGCATCGTCACCTGGTTCGACAATTTTTCGGTCCTGCTGCGCCGTGACGGCCACACCCAACTGGTATACAAGCACGCCATCTCGACCGTGATGCCGTCCACACCCATCCAGCTTTTCGAGCCGTCGGCGAAGGAAGGCGGCGAAGAATAAGTGTCGAACGGTCAGGCCGGAACCTCAGGTTCCTCCCGCCAGCGTGCCATCGTCATCCATCCCGCCCTGAAGGCGGCGGAAGGCGGCATCCGTCTGCCCGAGGCCAGGCTGGACGAGGCCGTCGGGCTTGCCCAGGCCATTGACCTCGATGTGGTCACCGCCGAGGTGGTGCCGGTCGCCAAACGCCGCCCCGCCACCTTGCTGGGCAAGGGCGCGGTGGAAAGACTGGCGGAAGCGGTGAAACAGGCGGACATCGCCCTGGCCGTGGTCGATGGCCATCTTTCGCCGGTCCAGCAGCGCAATCTGGAAAAGGCATGGTCGTGTAAGGTCATCGACCGCACCGGCCTGATCCTGGAGATTTTCGGCGAACGGGCGCGGACCCGCGAGGGCACGCTGCAGGTCGAGCTGGCGGCGCTCAGCTATCAGCGTTCCCGCCTGGTGCGGTCATGGACCCACCTGGAGCGCCAGCGCGGCGGTTTCGGCTTCCTGGGCGGCCCGGGTGAAACGCAGATCGAAGCCGACCGCCGCATGATCGGCGAACGCATCGTCAAGCTGAAGCGCGAGCTGGAGGAGGTCAAGCGCACCCGCGAGCTGCATCGCAGCGCGCGGCGCAAGATCCCTTATCCGATCATCGCCCTGGTGGGCTACACCAATGCCGGCAAGTCCACGCTGTTCAACCGGCTGACGCAGGCCGAGGTGCTGGCCAAGGACATGCTGTTCGCCACGCTGGACCCGACCATGCGCGGCCTCAAGTTGCCATCGGGCCGCAACGTCATCCTTTCCGATACGGTGGGGTTCGTCTCGGACCTGCCGCACGAACTGGTCGCCGCCTTCCGCGCCACGCTCGAGGAAGTGCTGGAAGCCGACGTGGTCGTCCACGTCCGCGACGTCGCCCATCCCGACAGCGAGGCCCAGGCCGCCGATGTCGAGGCGGTGTTGAAGGACCTGGGGCTGGGCGAGGTTGTCGATCGCGGCCTGGTCGAGGCGATGAACAAGATCGACCTGATGGACGAAACCCAGCGCGTCGAGTTGCTGAACCAGGCCAAGCGCCGTCCTTTGGCGCTGCCGGTTTCGGCCATGACGGGCGAGGGCCTCGACGCCCTGCTGGCCTGTTTCGACGAGCGCCTGTCGCAAGGGCGCGAAACCTTGGACCTGCGCATCCCGCTGAGCGACGGCGCGACGATCGCTTGGCTGTACCGGCATGGCGAGGTCGTCGAGCGCCAGGACGACGAAAGCTTGGCCAGCATGCGCGTGCGCCTCGACCCGGTTGACGCGCAACGCTTCCATCAACGCCAAGCCGAGGGAAAGCGCCCGTGACCGCCGTCGATCCCCAATTGGTTGCTCACATCATCCGCGAGGCGGCGGAGGCAGAGATCCTGCCGCGCTTCAAGAATTTGCAGGCGTTGCAGATTCGCGAGAAGAAGCCGAACCAGTTGGTCACCGAGGCCGACATCGAGGCGGAAAAGGTGCTGTCGCGCCGCCTGCGCGAGCTGCTGCCCGGCTCGGTCGTGGGCGAGGAGGGGGTCGAGGCCGACCCATCGCTGATGAGCGCGCTTGAGCGTCCCGGCGTGGTCTGGGTGATCGACCCGGTGGACGGCACCGCCAATTTCGCCCACGGCAACCCGCGCTTCGCCGTGGTGGTGGCGCTGGTGATCGACGGCGTGACCGTCGCCGGCTGGATCCATGATCCGGTGCCCAATCGCACAATCTTTGCCGGATTGGGGCAGGGCGCCTGGCGCGGCGACACCCGGTTGCGGGTCTCGGCGGAAGTGCCGCTGGCGCAGATGGCCGGCTCGGTCAAGAAGCGGGGGCGGGTCGCCGACCACGTCCTGCATGTGGCCCGGCGCGGCAGCGCCGCCCACGATTATCTGGACCTGGTCACCGGCAAGCTGCACTTCGCGCATTTCCGCAAGCTGATGCCGTGGGACCACGCTGCCGGCGTGCTGATCCACGCCGAGGCCGGCGGCTATGGCGCCATGATGGATGGCAGCCCCTATGTTCCCGTGCTGCATGCCGATGGGCAGGTTCTTCTGGCTCCGGGGGAGGCCAGTTGGCGCGAGCTTGCGCCGCTGATCGATTAGGGTGCCGTGGTGCCGTAATCCAGTTCGGCGACGCCGGTGGAATAGTGCCGCACACCCCGCAAGGGCGGCATGGCGGCCATTTCGTCACCGCAGAACAGCCTGATCCCGCCCCCCAGCAGGCGCGGGATCACGAACAGGCGCAGACGGTCAACCCGGCCCGCACGCAGAAACGCCCCGATGGCCTGGGCGCCGCCGACCAGCCAGATCTGACCGGGAAGCCGGTCCAGCAGCGCGGCCACATCGTCCCCATGCCAGCTTTCCACGCCGTCTGGGGCGCCGTCGGGCAGGCGGTGACGGGACATCACCACCACCCGCTTGCCCGCATAGGGCCACGGCCCGAAACCCAAGACCTGATTGTACGTCTTGCGCCCCATGATCAGGCAATCCATGCCGGCGACAAAGGCGTCGTACCCGTACTCGGCCGAGTCGAACGGCGCCAGCCAATGGACGCCACCGTCCCTGTCGGCAATGAAGCCGTCCAGACTGACGGCAATGTAGAGCGTCACGCGCCCCACGCCGATCAGACCTCGCGCGAGACGGCAAGCCCGGCCGGGGCCTGGCAGGTGGGCATCATCTCCACCCGGTTGATGTTCACATGCGCTGGCAAGGATGTCGCCCAAATGACTGTTTCCGCGACATCTTCCGGCAGAAGCGGGGCGGTGCCCGCATACACCTTGGCCGCCGCCTCGGCGTCGCCCTTGAACCGCACCAGCGAAAATTCCGAGCCTCCGCACATACCCGGCTCGATATTGGTGACCCGCACCTTGGTATGCACCAGATCGGACAGCAGGTTCAGCGAGAACTGGGTAACCGCCGCCTTGGTGGCGCCGTAGATGGTCGAGCCGGGATAGGGGTAGGTCCCGGCAATGGACGAAATGTTGACCACGTGGCCGCGATTACGCGCCACCATGCCCGGCAGGACCGCCCTGGTCATGGTCATCAGCCCCTTGACGTTGGTGTCCACCATGGTTTCCCAATCGTCCAGATCGGCCGTGTGCGCCGGATTGAGGCCCAATGCCAGGCCGGCATTGTTGACCAGGACGTCAATGCTGGCGAATTCGGCGGGCAACCCCTCGATGCCGGCAAGCACGGCCGCACGATCACGCACGTCCACCACCAGCGCATGCGTGGGCACACCCAATTCGGCCTTCAGTTCCTCAAGCCGGTCGGCCCGCCGTCCGCTCAGGATCAGTCGCGCCCCCAATGCGCCATAGCGACGGGCGATGGCGGTGCCGAAACCGGCGGTGGCACCGGTAATCAGCACCGTGCGTTTGGTCCAATCGGTCATCAATCACTCCTACAGCGGGCGTTGCGGGTCGTCTTCGCGTTGCATCACCAGAGCCGGCGAGGGGGAGAACGCATTCTCGATCTTCCAGATATAAACCCTGTACTGGCCGAAGGGCCGGACTTCGGTGGCGTTGTGGCGCAGGACGTTGGCATCGGTGGTGATGCGGAATTCCCCCCGCATGTTGATGCCCAGTTCCGCCATGCGCTGCGCATCGCTGGCCTTCACCCCGTTGCCGGCAATGGAAATGGTGCCGTCCTCGGCGGATTTCAGCGCCAGCAGGCGGGCATCGCGGCGGAGCAGGGCGCTCAACTGCACCTTGCCCAGCCGCCCCATGCGCTCGTAGCTGACATGAAACCGCCCCTTGCCGGCGCGCTTGATGTCCTTGATCGCCGGGTCGCGGACCAGGTCCTTGTAGATGTTCTGGTTGCGCTGCTCCTCGTTCTCGGCCGTGATCTTGCCCTCTGCGTAATCGTGCAGGATGGGCGCATAGATCAGGTCGCCCTCGAAGCTGAGTGCCCAGTCGCCGTAGCGCGACAGCCGCAATTCGCTGTGGAAACTGTCGGGGATGTAGCACGAGGCAAGGCTAAGGGTGAGGGCGAAGGCCGCCGCCAGTCTGGCGATGAAAGTCCTGCTCATTTACCCGCTTTCCCCCTGGCGCTCGATCGTCTTTGCATCGATCCACAATGCTTCCATCTCGTCCAGCGTGGCATCTTCCGGATAGCGCCCTTGGGCGCGAAGGCCGGCTTCCACATGACGAAAACGGCGGTCGAACTTGGCGTTGGCGCGTTTCAGCGCGCCCTCGGGGTCGATCTTGAGCTTGCGGGCAAGGTTAACGCAAGCAAAGAGAACGTCACCCATCTCGTCCTCAAGCCGTTCGCGGGGCGCATCATTGTCGATTTCGTGTTTTATTTCATCCAGTTCCTCGGCAATCTTCGCAAGCACGTCGCCGGCCTCGGGCCAGTCGAAGCCAACCCGGGCCGCCCGGTTCTGCAGCTTGAGCGCGCGGGTCATGGGGGGCAGGGACCGTGCCACCCCGTCCAGCACGCTGTCATGTCCCTTGGCGGCGCGTTCTTCGGCCTTGGTCGCTTCCCAGGCCACGGTCTGGGTTTCGGCGTCCCGCGTCTCTGCATCGCCGAAAACATGGGGGTGACGGCGGATCATCTTGTCCGCGATGGCATTGGCCACGTCATCGAAGGCAAAGGCCTTCTGTTCGCTGGCCATCTGGGCGTGGAAGACGACCTGGAACAGCAGATCGCCAAGCTCGTCCTTGAGCGCGGCCATATCGCCATGATCGATGGCATCGGCGACCTCATAGGCTTCCTCGACGGTGTACGGGGCGATGGTCGCAAAGGTCTGCTCCACATCCCAGGCGCAGCCGCGCTGCGGGTCGCGCAAAGTGGCCATGATGGACAGCAGACGATCGATGGGACGCAAGGGAACCTCCACGGGGGAAAACACGGATACTGTAAGGGAAGGAACGGCACTTCGGAGCAGGGCGCAACCCTGCAATTTCGACATCAGCATTTGTCGCATAATGCATATTATGGGTATTGTGGCATAAAACATGCGGGCAGCCGTGAAACCAGCAGAAACCTTAGACCTTTGCCAAAGCCCTGGTGCCACCGCACCGTCCAGGCCGCAGCATTATGCGGCACCATCCCGATAAACGGCACCAGCCGTCACGGGATGGTTGTGACAACGCCGGGAAATCCGCTTCGGCCTCAGGCGCTCAGCAAACGCTCGGCTGGCAACCATGCGGTCATGCGGGTGCCGATGCCGGGCGTGCTGGAGACCGCCAATTCACTGCCATGGCCGTCGCCCCGCGATTTGCCGGGCGGCCATCCCAGGCCGGTTCCCTTGGCGCGGTCTTCGGCCTTCCCCGATTGACCTAATGGCGGCAATGCGGCGGCTATTCCTGCCTCGTCCATGCCGCAGCCGCTGTCTTCCACCACCAGGGCCTTGGGGCGCATGGGATTGTCCTGCCGCAAAGCGAGAAGCTGTGGCACCCAACGGCGTACCCGAAAAGGGTCAATGTCACCCTGGAACGTCGATTTCCAGCCCGTCATAGGCCGGTTCAACCCCGGCCGGCAGCCGTGCGCGCAGGGAATCGTAATCCATGGACGGCGTCATGTGGGTCAGATACGCCCGTTCCGGAGCAATGCGGGAGATCCATTCCAGCACCTTGTCCAGATGGGCGTGGGTCGGATGGGGCTGGAAGCTGAGACATCCGACGACCCAAACCCGCACGCCGGCCAGGGCGTCGAAAGACGACTGGGGCATGTCCACCACGTCGGTGGAATAGGCGAAATCGCCGAACCGGAACCCCAGGGTGCGGCAATAGCCGTGATCCTGGTCGTAGGGAACCACCCGCAGGCCCGCAACGGTGAACGGTCCATCGATCTCGTGCGCGTCCAGCATGGGCTTGTAGATGCTTTGCCCCTCCTCCACGCTGCCCAGCACATAGGGAAAGCGCCGCCGGATGCTGTCCACCACCTCGGGGGCGGCAAAGATGGGCAAGGAGGCCTGCATGGCGCGGTTGACCTCGCGCAGGTCGTCGATGCCGTGCAGATGGTCGGCATGGTCGTGGGTGAACAGCACCCCGCTGATGCTTTGCACCCCGGCGTCCAGCAACTGCTCGCGGCAGTCGGGCGAGGTGTCCACCAGCAGCCGCGCCCCACCCTCCTCCACCATGATCGAGGGGCGGCGGCGGCGATTCCTGGGGTTGGCGGGATCGCAGGCGCCCCAGCCTCGCGAAATGCTGGGAACGCCTCCTGCCGCGCCACTGCCCAGGATGGTCACCTTCATGCCGCCACCTTGGTGAAGAGGCGGCGGAAATTGGCGGTGGTGGCCTCGGCCAGCTCGCCCGCCGACACGCCTTTGAGCTCGGCCACCTTGGCGGCGGTATGGGCCACGTAGGCCGGCTCGTTGCGTTTGCCGCGGAACGGTATGGGGGCCAGGTACGGGCAGTCGGTTTCCACCAGCAGGCGGTCGAGCGGAATGCCCTTCACCGTTTCCTGCAGCGCCTCGGCCTTCTTGAACGTGACGATGCCGGAAATGGAGATATAGAGGCCAAGTTCAACAGTTTTTACAGCCAGTTCCGGCCCGGAGCTGAAGCAGTGTATCAGCCCGGTGAAGGCGCCCTTGCCCATCTCGTCGGCCAGGATGTCCATGGTGTCGGCATCGGCATCGCGGGTGTGGACGATGACCGGCAGACCGGCGATGCGGGCAGCGGCGATGTGCGCCCGGAACGAGTCCCGTTGCCGGTCGCGCGGGCTCTTGTCGTAATAGTAATCCAGCCCCGTCTCGCCGAACCCCACCACCTTGGGATGGCGGGCCAGGTCCAACAGGCGTTCGGTCTCCGCCACCGGTTCGCTGCCGGCTTCGTGCGGATGGATGCCGACCGTGCAATAGACGTCGTCGAACCGTTCCGCCACCGCCAGCACCCGCTCGAAGCGGGTCAGGTGCGTGTTGATAGTCAGGAACAGACCGACCCCATGGTCGCGTCCGCGCTGGACGACCTGGTCCAGCTCGTCCGCGAAATCGGGAAAGTCCAGATGGCAGTGGCTGTCCACCAGCATCAGGGGGCGGCCTCCTCTTCCACGAAGCGGGGGAACACACCCTGGGGCGCCGGCAGCGGCGTGCCGGGCTTGAGCGCGTGATGCGACCCGCAGAAAGCCAATGCGCGCTTATCGGCCGGCACCGCGACCAGATCGAGCAGGCGCGCCGAAGCGTCAGGCATGAACGGCTGGGTCAACAGCGCAAGGTTGCGGATGGTTTCCACCAGAACCCACAGCACGGTGCCCATGCGGGCCGGATCGGTCTTGCGCAGCGCCCACGGCGCCTGGCGGTCCACATAACCGTTGGCGGCACGGATCACCACCCAGACCGCCTCCAGCGCCTCGTGGAACATCTGGCGGTCGATGGCGTCGCGCACCTTGGGCAGAACACCGTGGGCCGCGTCCAGCATCTCGCGGTCTTCCGCGGTCAATTCCCCATGTTCGGGTACCGCGTTGCCGCAATTCTTGCCGATCATGGACAGCACGCGCTGGGCCAGGTTGCCGTAATCGTTGGCCAGTTCCGAATTCATGCGGGTCACCATGGCGCGATGGCTGAAATCGCCGTCATTGCCGAACGGCACCTCGCGCAGCAGGAAATAACGCACCTGATCAAGGCCGTAACGCTCGATCAGTTGAATGGGATCGATCACGTTGCCCAGCGACTTGGAAATCTTCTGCCCTTCATTGGTCCACCAGCCATGGGCGAACACCCGCTTGGGCGGCTGCAGGCCGGCCGCCATCAGGAACGCCGGCCAATAGACGGTGTGAAAGCGCAGGATATCCTTGCCCACCATGTGCAGATCGGCGGGCCAGTACTTGGCGTATTCGCCGCCCTGCTCGGGATAGCCGACGGCGGTGATGTAGTTGGTCAGCGCATCGAGCCACACGTACATCACGTGGGCATCGTCGCCCGGCACCGGAATTCCCCATTTGAAGCTGGTGCGCGACACCGACAGGTCCTGCAGCCCGCCCTTGACGAAGCTGATCACCTCGTTGCGACGCGATTGGGGCGCGATGCAGTCGGGATTGGCGTCGTAAAACGCCAGCAAACGGTCCTGCCAGGCGGACAGCCGGAAGAAATAGCTGGGTTCCTTGACCCATTCCACCGGGGCGCCGGTTGGGGCCAGCTTGGAGCCGTTGGGGCCGGGCTTGAGTTCGTCCTCGCCGTAGAATGCCTCGTCGCGGACCGAGTACCAGCCCTCGTAATGGCCCAGATAGATGTCGCTCGATTCCACCAGCCTGGTCCACAGCGCCTGGACGGCGGCCACGTGGCGCGGCTCGGTGGTGCGGATGAAATCGTCGTTGGTGCAGTTGATGCGCGCCGCCAGTTCGCGGAAATTGGCCGAGTTCATGTCCGCCAGGGCCTGGGGCGACATGCCGAAGGTTTCCGCGGATTTCTCCACTTTCTGGCCGTGTTCGTCGGTGCCGGTCAGGAACTTGACGTCAAAGCCGTCGAGCCGCTTGAAGCGGGCCAGCACGTCGCAGGCCAGCGTGGTGTAGGCATGACCGATATGGGGCTTGTCGTTGACGTAGTAGATCGGCGTGGTGACGTAATAGGTCTTGGCCCCGCTCATGGTCATCTCCTTCGACTTCTTCTCTTGAGAGCTGTCGGCTCGCGGGCTCGGCGTCAAGCCCGCGCCCTGCCAGCTCGACATCCAGGCTCGTGCCGGCGCTCTCGACGTTCAAGCCCGCACCAGGCGCTCTTGATGTTCACGCCCGCGCCAGGCGCTCGATGGCCAGAAACGCCGTCAGCATGGCCTGCTTGCGGTCCAGGTTGACCGCGTCGGCGCGGGCGAAAAGGGCGGTGACCTTTTCCCACACCTCAAGCCAGCGTTCAAGGTCGGCCGCGTTGAGCAGGCGCCCCATCAGCGCGCCCTCGCCCGCCACCACCTCGCTCATTCCCCTGCCCTGGCGGCCGCCGGCGCGGATCAGGCGGGCCAGCCACCAGCCCAACAATTCGGTCATCGTGCGCCAGGCGGCGTCGGCATCGGCGCGCGCCACCCGGTCGGCAAAGGCGTGCAGCGCCGGCACATCCAGCTTGGGCAAAGCCGACAGCAAGCGGATCAGTTCGCGATAGAGATCAAGGCCGCCCTCGGCGGCCAGTCCCATGGCCTTGCCGATGCTGCCCTCGCCCAGACGCGCCAGCGCGGTGACATCCTCGCCCCCCAGATCGGGCCGATAGCGCGCCAGCAACTGCGCCACCGTGCTTTCCGGCAAAGGCTGCAACGGCAGGCGGCGGCAGCGCGAGCGGATGGTCGGCAACAGGCGGCCGGGGCTGTGCGACAGCAGCAGCATCAGCGCATTGCGGGGCGGCTCCTCCAGCACCTTGAGCACGGCGTTGGCGGCGTTGCGGTTCATGTCGTCGGCGGCGTCGATGATGACCACGCGCCAGCCCCCTTCGGCCGGCGTCAGCGACATGAAACCGCCGATGCCGCGGACGTCGTCGATGACGATCTCGGTGCGCAGCTTGGTCTTCTTGTCGTCCGACCAGCCGCGCTCGACCACCTTGAGGTCGGCATGGCCACCGGATGAGATGCGGCGGAACACCGGATTGCCGGCGGATACCGACAGGCTTTCCGGTCCGCCGCCGAACAGGCCGCCGCCCTCGCCGCCACCGGTCAGCACAAAGCGGGCGATGCGATAGGCCAGGGTCGCCTTGCCGATGCCCTTGGGACCGCTCAGCAGCCATGCATGGGCCAGGCGGCCCGAATTCCAGGCATCAAGAAAGGCGCGTTCCGCGCCGTCATGACCGATCAGCTCGGGATTGTCGCGTGGATCGGGGGCGTCGGTCATGGAACGCAAAAGCCAAGCAGCCGGCTTTTCACCGCGCGCAATACCGCCTGATGGACGCTGTCCAGGTCGGCGGCGGCGTCGATGATGGCGCAGCGATCGGCGTCCTTGCGCGCAATGTCAAGGAAGCCCTGGCGCAGGCGCTCGTGAAAGGCGGTGCCCATGCGTTCGTAGCGGTCTTCGGCGCCGCCGCGGCCGCCGGCACGTTTCAGGCCTTCCTCCACCGGCAGGTCGAGAACCAGCGTCAGGTCGGGCTTGAAATCGCCAATGGCAAGCGTGGTGAGGCCGGTGATGAATTCCTTGGGCAGGCCGTGGCCATAGCCCTGATAGGCCAGCGTGGAATCGGCGAACCGGTCACACACCACCCAGGCACCGCGCTCCAGCGCGGGCCATACCGTCCTGGCCAGATGGTCGCGGCGGGCGGCGGTGTGCAACAGGGCTTCGGTGTGGGCGTCCCAGCGATCTACGTCACCGGTGACCAAAAGGGCGCGGATAGCCTCCGCGCCCTTGGAACCGCCCGGTTCGCGGGTGGTCACCACCTCGATCCCGGCACGCGCCAACGCCTCGGCCAGCATCTTGAGCTGGGTCGATTTGCCGGCGCCCTCGCCGCCCTCGAAGGTGATGAACCGTCCGCGTTCCATATCAGCCCTTGGATCCCCACAAGATGTGCTTGAGCGCGGCCCCCATGCGGCCGGTAAAGCCCAGCTTCTCCACATCGGCGCCAGCCAGCAGCGGCAGTTCCACGGTATCGACGCCGGGGGCGGCGATCACCAGCTTGCCCACGGGCTGGCCCTTCTTGATGGGGGCCGCGATGGGACCATCATAGACGGCGGTGACCTTCATGTCGCGCCGCGCCTTGCGCGGCATGGTCACTTCCAGCTTGTCGCCCGCCACCAGCGGCACGGTCGCGGCCTCGCCCAGCCAAACGTCGGCATCGGCAACCACGTCGCCGCTCTTGAACAGGGCGTAGTTCTCGAACTCGCGGAAGGCCCATTCGATCAGGCGCTCGCTTTCCTCGGCGCGCTCCTTGATGCTCTTGAGGCCGTTGATAACCATGATCACCCGGCGCTCGCCGCGCTTGACGGTACCGACCAGGCCATAGCCGGCAACCGCGGTGTGGCCGGTCTTCAGACCGTCGGCCCCCGAAACCGAGTACAGGAGCGGATTGCGGTTGCCCTGGCGGATGCCGTTGAAGGTGAATTCCCGCTGCGAATAGATGGGGAAGTATTCGGGGAAATCATTGATCAGGTGGCGGGCCAGGATCGACAGGTCACGCGCCGTGGTCAGGTGGTCGGGGTCAGGCAGGCCCGAGGCGTTGCGAAGGGTGGTATTGCGCATGCCCATCTGGCGGGCGCGGCGGGTGGCCTCGTCGCCGAAGGCCTCCTCGCTGCCGGAATAGGCTTCCGCCAGGACCGAGCACGCATCGTTGCCCGACTGGATGATCACGCCGTGGATCAGCTCGTCCACGGTGGGGGTCGAGTTGACCGGCAGGAACATGAGCGAACCGCCGGAACGGACGTGCTTTTTCCACACGGTCTCGGACACCGGCAAGCGGTCGGTCAGCTTCCAGCTACCTTCCTTGAGCTTCTCGAAGACCATGTAGGTGGTCATCAGCTTGCTCATGGACGACGGCGCCATCAGGTCGTCGGCGTTCTTTTCCAGCAACACGGTGCCGGTCTTGTAATCGACCACAATGGCCTGGCGCGCCGAGGTCTCGATCGACTCGGCATGGGCGGCCGGAACCGCCCCCACGACCAGAAGCATAAAGGCCGCCATCAGCGGCCGGCGGAAATTGATTGACGTCATCGCCACAGGAACCTCGAAAGCGAATCGCACGGCTGGGAAATGGAAGGGCCTACCTATGCCCCAAATGCGTCGGAACTAGGGCAGCAGCCGGACAGGGGGTCAATCGACGATCACCTTGGCATCCGGCTGGCCGGCGGCAATGACCGAATCAAGCAGGCGATCGGCTTCATCGACGCTGGACAGGGGACCAAAGCGGACGCGGTAGACGGTCTGTCCCTTGACCGACGCGGATTGGATTTGCGGATAGCCGACGCCGGACAGGCGCGCCTGAAGACGCAGGGCGTTGTCATGTCGGCTGAAGGCCCCGGCCTGGACGAAAATGCCGGTGGCGCGCACGGGCATGGTCTCGACCGTCTGCGCGGCCAGTTCGCTCTCCACCTTCTCGGCGGCGGCGACGGCCCTGGGCGCGGCAGCGGACCGCGCGGCCACCTGCACCGGCCTTGCTTGTTCCTGGCTGCCGGGCGGCGGCAGCGTCTCGGCGGTCACGCTCTCGCGCGGGGCGGCGGCGACCTGGGGTTCGTTGGCGGCCGGTTTGACCTTGCCGGCCAACACCCGGCTTTCGTCGGCCAGGATCTGCACGCGCACCTTGGCGGTGCCCGCCCCTTCGAACCCCAGCAACTGGGCCGAACGGCGCGACAGGTCGATGATGCGGCCATTCACGAAGGGGCCGCGATCATTGACGCGCACCACCAGGGAGCGCCCGTTTTCCAGGTTGGTGACGCGCACCACCGAGGGCATGGGCAAGGTCTTGTGCGCCGCGGTCACCGCGTTCTGGTCGAAGGTTTCGCCATTGGCGGTCATCTTGGCGTGGAAATTGGGACCGTACCACGACGCGATGCCGGTTTCGTCATAGTCGAAATCCTCGCGCGGGTAATACCACACGCCGCCCACCTGATAGGGCTTGCCCACCTTGTAGGTGGCGGCCGCCCCGGTGGCGGCTGGCGGTTCCTCGCCCGAAGTGGCCTTCTTGGCGAAGTGACCGAACAGATTGGCTTCGGCGCAACCCGACAGCAGCGCAGTCGTCAACAACAGCGCGGCAACCCGTCCGCCACGCGGAAACCTCCGCATCATATAGATGTCCCCCTCGGTGAACCGCCAGATATAGCGAACTTACTTGCCGCCGATCTTCTCCGCAAGATGGCCGACCGCCAGGGCGAAGGAGGTGGAGCGGTTCCATTTCATGATGACGCGGAAATTGTCGTAAACCAGGAACGCGGCACCGTTGCCGTTGTCGGGACGGATGATCGAGCCTTCCAGGCTGCTCTTGGGCAGCGGCTTGCCGTTGGCGGCCCGCACGCCCAGCTTGGACCATTCGGTCACCGCACGCTTCTGGTCAAGACCGATGAGACGCTCAGAGAAGTTGGCCGGAAGCGTCACCGGGCGCCCCCAGGTCTCGTCCCCGCGCCAGCCGCTCTTGGACAGATAATTGGCAGCCGAAGCCAGCACGTCGGCCCGCGTGGTCCAGATGTCGCGGCGGCCGTCGCCGTCGTAATCCTCGGCGAATTTCAGGAACGAGGACGGCATGAACTGGCATTGGCCCATGGCGCCCGCCCACGACCCCCGCATGGACTGCGCCGTGATGTGGCCATCGTCGATGATCTTGAGCGCGTCCATCAACTCGCCGCGGAAATAGGTGGAACGGCGGCCGTCAAAGGCCAGCGTGGCGAGCGCGGCAACCACCGGATAGCCGCCCGTCACGCGGCCGTAATCGGTCTCGATGCCCCACAGCGCCACCACGTATTTGGGCTGCACGCCGTAACGCTTCTCGATCTCGGCCAGCACGGCGCGGTTTTCCGCCAGCATGCGCCGCCCCTTCTCCACCTTCTGCGGGTTCACCACCCGGGCCAGATATTGCTGCAGCGTGAAGGTGAATTCCGGCTGCTTGCGGTCAAGCTCGATCACGCGGTCGATGTGCTGGATACCGCTCAGCGCCGTCGAAGCGGTCTGCGCGCGGATACCGCGGGCCACCGCATCGGCCTGCAATTCCTGCAAGAAGGTGTCGAAGTTTTTGACCGGCGCGGCCTCCTGGGCTGAAGCGCCGCCACCAAGCCCCAGTGCCAGCGCGGTCGCGCCCGCAGCTACGAGCATCCTGATCGTGCGAAGTTCGGCCATCGTCAACCTCTGTCATCCTCCTGGCGGGAAGCTGCACCCTGCCACATCCCTGCGGCCGGGGGCAACCATATGCAGGCCGTTGTTACAGGGCGGGATACAAGCTATCGCTCCAATCCTGGTAATAGTAGTAGGCCAGCCCGAACCATTCATGCATGGCCAACTGCAATGCGCCGACGCCGCCCGCGACGTCCAGGCGCAGGCCCCGGTCGCGGCCGGTACGGTAATCCACGGCATAGGGCACCACCTCCCAGCCGGCGGCGCGAAAGGCGCCCAGCGCGCGGGGCATATGCCATGCCGAGGTGACCAGCAGCCACACTTCGCCGGGGCGCGGCGTCACCAGGGATCGGGAGAAGACGGCATTTTCCCAGGTGTTGCGCGACTGGTCCTCATAGACGACGCGCATGCTGTCCACCCCCATGCCCTCCAGCAGGGTGCGGGCAACCGCCGCTTCCTTGAGATCGGGGCGCCATATGCTGCCGCTACCGCCGGTGAACACCAGCCGCGCCTGGGGATAACGGCGGGCCAGCTCGACCATGGCGGTCATCCGTTCGGCCGAACCGTTGAGCGCGGGCTGGCCGTGGGCCTCGGTCATTTCCGGCTCCACCGCGCCCCCCAGCACGATGATCCCGTCCACCCGTTCCAGGTGCAGGGGCGGCGGGATGCGGCTCTCCAGGGGCGACAACAACCAGCGTTCCAACGGTAGCACCGCCACCAGCAGCAGAGCCAGCGCGACACCCCCGACCAACAGGCGGGCGGCGCGCAGACGCCCCAGCACCAGGAGCGCGCATGCCACCACCAGCGCCAACAATACCAAGTTGAGCGGACGGGTCGCCAACTCCGCCAGCTTCACGGCAATAAACATCCGTTTTCCCCTTTTCTCCACCACGCTCCCTATGACAGCCTGGGGCGGAGTTGTCACCAAATGACGCAGGGCTTCGCTAGTGCATGGCGGGTGAGATCATGCTAAACGGGCGCCGGCTTATCGAACGCGGAGGCACGATGGATACGCTCATCGAGGGTTTTAAGCGCTTTCGTTCCCAATATTTCGAAGAACACCGCCGGTTGTTCGAGGCGCTGGCATCCCGCGGCCAGACCCCCAAGGTCCTGTTGATCGGGTGCTGCGATTCGCGTGTGGACCCCGCAATCATCTTCGATGCCCAGCCGGGCGAAATGTTCGTACTGCGCAACGTGGCCAATCTGGTCCCGCCCTATGCCCCCGACGAAGGGCACCACGGCACCTCGGCGGCGGTCGAGTTCGCCATTCGCGGCCTGGATGTTGAGCATATCGTCGTGCTGGGCCACGCCCGCTGCGGCGGCGTCCGCGCCCTGATCGAAGGCAATGGCGGCACCGACGGCACCGACTTCATCCGCGGCTGGATGCATATCGCACGCTCGGCCCGCGACCGCGCCCTCGCCCTGACCCTGTCCGCCGGGCAGCCGATCGAGGCAGCGCGACGCATGTGCGAACAGGAAACCGTCGCCATCTCCCTGGCCAACCTGATGACTTTTCCATGGGTGCGCGAGCGCGTCGAACAAGGCCGTCTGATGCTGCATGGCTGGTTCTTCGACCTGGAGCCGGGCGAACTGTTCCGCCTCGACCCCATCAGCAACACCTTTCAGGCCGTCTGACCGGCAGACGCCGTCAGACCTCGGGCATGGGTTCGCTGGAAAGCGAACCCTCCCCCCGCCCGGCAAAGCTGAGTCGCAACCCCGGCGCGGGGATATGGGCGATGAAGCGTTCGGCGGCCAGCGCCGCGCGCCTGCCCGCAAGCATTACCTGGAACCAGATCAGCGCGCCCAAATCCAGGCAGAACAGCAGCACGGCAAAACGCATGGCGCTCTCGCTCAGGGCCGCCATGAGCGGAATGGCGAACATCAGCGGAAGAAAGGCGTACAAGGCCGCGTCGCGCCAGCGCTTTGCCCGCACCACCGCAGCAGCAGCCCGGGCCAGCGGCGCCTTGATGACCAAATCCACCCCCGCTTCGCGCACCAGGCCACTTGCGATCGCCGTATAAGCCGCTGGAAAATCATCAAACTCGGCCTTCAGCCACAACCCGCTCGCGTCCGCCTCGAAGCGCCCGCGCACCATTTCGACCGGCCACCGTTCACGCGGGATGTGCGGGCGGATCAGCTTGAAGACGGCACGCGAGAAATCCGACTCGGGGGGCTGCGGAAGACTGACCATGGCCGGGCCATTATGGCCCAACGGCCATGTCGTTTCCAGCCCCGTGGGCCTTGAAGGGTATCGGAACGGCAGGGATCACCTTGGCTTCACACCCTGATTACACACCAAGAAAATGCACATAACACCATGATTTTACGTTACTTTCACTCGCTTCATTATCTGCCATGAGCGACCGACCTCATCCAAAGTCTCAACAAAAGCCGATGTGGAACATCATGGTGCAATCATCACAAGAAGACCGCGCCGAACAAAAAATTGTGGACGAAGCCATTACCTTCACCGATATTTGCCTCAATATTGGTTTGCCGGATTGGTCTTTGCGTGAAGAAGCTGGCGCGTTTCCTGCTGATGATGGCCGGGCTTGCCGCCCTGCCCGCCTGCGCCTCCTCCGAGGGAATGGAGACGCAGCGGTCGCTGGCGGCTGCCCCTGCGCCGCAGGTGGAACGGCAGGTCGCAGCCCCCGAGCACAGCGAGACCGTCAGCACCAAGCATGCCGTTTCGGTCCACTTCGATAGCGGCAGCGATGAAATCCGCGCCGGCGCCATGCAGACGCTTTATGGCGCGGTGTTGGACCTGAAAGGCAGCCGCATCGTCGCCGTTCGCGTCATCGGCCATACGGATGCCAGCGGAAAGCGTGATTTCAACCAGCGCCTGTCGGAACGGCGGGCCGCCGCCGTTGCCGCCCAATTGGTAAAGCTTGGGGTCAAGGCAGAGGTGACCGTGGTTCGCGGCGCCGGCGAAGGATCGGCCAAAGGCAAGCGCAAGTCCCGGCAGGACCGCCGGGTGGACATCGAATTCGAAACTGTCGGGCAGAGCGCGTCCCTGGCACCGCAGGCCGACAGCATCACGGTCAAGGCGCCGGTGGTGCAATCCTCCACCACCTTGGCGAACACCGCCGACGGTACCCTGCCGGCGGTGCCGGCTGGTGCCGCCGCCGCCGCCGAGGCGCCTTCGCCGCTGGCGTTGCAGCGCGCCGATAAACACGCTATCAAGCTGACCTTCCTCGGGATCGGCACAACCTGGCTTCCACCGCCGGTGGCCTGACCCGATACCGGAAGGGTGGCCGAGTGGTTTAAGGCAGCGGTCTTGAAAACCGCCGTAGGTGCAAGCCTACCGTGGGTTCGAATCCCACCCCTTCCGCCAATTTTCATTGTCAGAATATGCGCTTAGCGCAAGGTCTTGACGCAGTTTCCAGGCTGCGGCGGCAAATGCGGCCATGGCCATGGCCGTGGGTTTCAACCCATCCAGCCCGGAATGCAGCCAGTTGAGCCACGCAGTCACCACCACCACCGCCAGCGCCGCCCCCAGCCACCCCCAGGGCACCGCACCGTCATCCCCCTCTGGCCTGCGGTCGAACAACGGCGCCGAGGCGGAAAACGCGGCGGCGCCGAAGGCAAGCCCCCCGGCCAAGACCCAGTGCGGCCCGCGTATCAGCGCCAGCACACATGCCGCCGCCAGCGTGGCCAAGGCCACGGCATAGGCCCAGCGGCTCTGGCGGTTGAGCTGCCACGGCAAGGCCAGCAACAGGCCCGCGACCGCCCCCGAAAGCAGATGGGCCATGTGCGCAATCCACGGGGTGATGTCGGTCGGCGGTGTCCCCGCCGGCCACAACAGGGCCATCCCGCAGACAAAACACAGCACGGCGGCCACTTGCGGCCCCAGGCCCACGGCCCAGCCGGGCTGATCGCCATGGCGCAGGCGCTGAACGATCTCGTAGACCGTCAGCACCAGCGCGGCCAGGCCCAGCGGCACCAAATTATAGAACACCCTGAAGATCAGCAGGGCCGCCAGGATCTGCGCCGGCGGCGCCGGAATCAAAAGGGTGAGCGCCCCTTCGAACACGCCCAGCCCGCCGGGAACGTGGCTGAGCGTGCCTGCGGTGGTCGCCACCACGTAGATTCCCACAAAGGCCGCGTAGCCGATGCCGGTTCCCTCCATGGGCAGCAGAACGTACAAGGCGCCGGCCACCAGTGCCAGGTCGGTCGCAGCCACGAGCATCTGCCCCAACGCCAGCGGCAGTGACGGCGTCGCCAGCCGCCAGCCGCGGATGGCGAGCGGCCGCCGGGCAAGCCCCGCCCACAGGAAATATGCCCCCACCAGCGCGGCGCCGGCCCACCCCACGCCGTCCACCACCGCAGGCGGCAAATGCAGAAGCGGCGCGAGTCTCTCGCCTTCCAAGATAAAAGCGGCGGCGGCCAGCACGCCGACCCCCAGCGCGAATGTCAGGCCGGCAAAGGTGACGATGCCCGCCACGTCGGCCATGCCCAGCCCGAAACTGGAATACATGCGCAAACGCACCGAGCCGCCGGTCAGCACGGCAAACCCCGCATTGTGGCTGACGGCGTGGCTGACGAAGGAAATCAGCAAGGTGGAGGCCACCGGCAGCGGACGGCGGATGTGGTGCAGACCGAGCCAGTCGAAACCGCCCAATGCCACGTAGCTGGCCAAGGCCAGCCCAAGCGCCAACATCAGCTCCGAGGCGCCAAATCCCGTGGCGATGGACAGCACCTGGGCCAAATCCGTCCTGCCGATCGCCCGGTGCAGAACGAACAGCGCCAACAGAAACACGCCAATGCTGAAGGCGCCGGCCAACAGCCGGCGCCCCACCGCCCAACCGCCCGCATCGTCCTGCTTCGGCTTCGCCACCGCGAACCTCCCGCCCCTGTCAACGGGCAGGGCCGTTCGCGGTTCCCGCAGGCGGGCGACGACGCCTGGGATACCCACTTCCCCCTTATGGCGGGGACCGATCCGTATTATCCTTGCGCCCAACGGGAAGAAAGTCGCAACGGAACCGCCATGATTCGGCTCGCCAACGTCCTGATCGTCGACGAAAACGCACCCCGCGCGCACCAGTTGCGGCGCCGGCTGGCCGATTGCGGCTATCACGCCGCCGCCGTGTCGGCGATGGCCGAGGGACTGGACCACGCGCAACGGGAACACCCCGATCTGGTGCTGATCGGGACGCCGGCGGGGGGCGACCCCATTGCCCTGGCTTCCGCCCTCAAGCAGGGTGCGCAGACCGACGATATCCCCGTCCTGCTGTTCGCCGACGTGGTGACGGCCGATTTGTGCCGACGCGCCCTGGATGCCGGACTGGACGACGTTTTGGGCTTGGCCTGTGACGATGCGGAGCTTCAGGCGCGCCTGCGGCCGCTGGTGCGGCTGGAAACCATGCATGCGGAACTTCGTCAGCGCGCGATTATCGCCCAGGCTTTCGGCGTGCAGGCCCGCGAACGGGTCAGCGGCCCGTGCGACAGCGCCCCGGCGCTGCTGCTGATCGGCGACAACATGGCCGCCATCGCCCCGGCTTTGGGCGACATCGGCGAATCCGTGGTCGCGCCCGAATTGTTCGACGCCGAGATCTTGCTGGGACAGCGCAACTTCGATGCCGCGGTGATGGCGTTCGCCGAGGATTCCGAGGGCATCCTCAGCTTCTGCTCGCAGGTGCGCAACAATCCCCGCCTGTTCAATTTGCCCATGGTGCTGGTGGGCGGCCACGGCGTTGCCGAGGCCTATCGCCGGGGCGCCACCCGCGTGCTGCCGGCCGGCTGCGACCCCGCCGTACTGCGCTCGGTGGTGCTGTCGCTGGTCCAGCGCCAGCAATTGCGCTGGAACATCCGCGCCGCGCTGAACGACAGCCTGACCCCCGCCACCCGCGACCCGGTTACCGGCACCTACGGGCGCGCCTATTTCGATGCTTATCTGCAAAGCCGGCTGGCACTGGCCAAGGCGCAGGACCGCCACCTCGCGGTGGTCTTCTTCGCCGCCCCCAATATCGAAGGGGTCCGCCGCCAGTTCGGCGACGACGCGGCGCTGCACCTGGCCCAGCAGGTCGGCCAGTGGATCACCGGCCTGTTGCGGGCCGAGGATCTGACCGCCGCCTATGCGGCCAACGAATTTTGCGTGGTTCTGCCCGATACTCCGCTGGCCGAGGCCGAAGTGGTCATGCATCGCATCGCCGGCGTCCTGGCCTATACGGATTTCGCCGTGCGCGAGGTCTATCAACCGGTCAAGGTCTGGGTCCAGGTGGGCTGCACCGATGCCCGCGACGGCGACAGCGTGGCGTCGTTGCTGGCGCGCGCCCGCAGCAACATCGATTAGCTCTTTCACCGCGCCGCCCCGCTGAACAGGGTCTGAACGTGAAAATTGAGTTCATTTTCGACACCGTCTGCCCTTGGTGCTACGTTGGAAAACGCCGCTTCGAGCGTGCGCTCGCCCAGAGGCCGGGGACGCGGGCGACCATCGTGTGGCGCCCCTTCCTGCTCAATCCCGACATCCCGCCCGAGGGGATCGACCGCCGCGCCTATCTGGACCGCAAATTCGGCGGCCCTGCGCGGGTGCAGCGGGTCCACGGCGCCGTGGCCGCCGCCGGCGAGGCCGAGGGCATCGCCTTCGACTTCGACCGGATTTTGCGAGCCCCCAACACGCTCAATTCCCACCGGATGATCCGCTTTTCTGTCGGTCTGGGCCGCGAGGCCGAAACGGTGGAAGCGATCTATCACGGTTATTTCTGCGATGGCCGCGATATCGGCTCCATCGCCGATCTGGTGGAGATCGGACGGGCGGTCGGCCTGCCCGCCGACGCGCTGGAAGCCTATCTGCGCTCGGACGCCGATATCTCGCTTATCCTGAACGACAACGCCCGCGCCCACCGCCTGGGGGTGAACGGCGTTCCCTGCCTGGTCCTGGACGGCCAATACGCCATTGCCGGGGCGCAGGAGCCGGACGTCCTGTTGCGCCTGATCGACATCGCCCGCGAGGCAGAGGCGGAAGCGGCGCTGTCCTAACGTCTCTCTGTTGCCAATAAGGCGACGGGGATCTCCATGAGGCGGATGCTCGCGCGGTTGCCCTGAGCCATCACGCCGCCTTGGCGATTTCCACCAGCTTGCCCATCAGCTTTTGCAGGGCCTTGACCCGCGCCTTGGCATCCTCCCAGGTGCGGATGAACACCAGCTTGTGGTCGGGGCGCAGCTTGGCGGTTCCCAATTGCTGGCTGATCAGTTGCACAAGCCCGGCCGGATTGGGGAAGAAATTGTTGCGGAAGGTGATGACCGCGCCCTTGGGGCCGGCGTCCACCTTCTCGATATTGGCCTGCTTGCAGGCCGCCTTGATGGCGACCACCTGAAGCAGGTTG
Organism: Pseudomonadota bacterium; assembly: GCA_023426365.1. Taxonomy (GTDB): domain Bacteria; phylum Pseudomonadota; class Alphaproteobacteria; order Rhodospirillales; family Magnetospirillaceae; genus Magnetospirillum. Next base: position 22,234 of record JAFAAW010000079.1, on the reverse strand, counting down.
TCCACCTCGGGCGGCATCTTGCCGAACCGGTCCACCAGTTCGGCGGCCAGGGCGTCGATCTCGGCGGCGTCCGACAGCGATGCGATGCGGCGGTACAGCGACAGGCGAACCGACAAATCCTGCACATAGGTGTCGGGGATCAGCACCGGCGTGCCGATGGTGATCTGCGGCGACCATTCCTCGACCGGCAGGCTGCCGTCGCCGCCCTTGGCGGCCGCCACGGCTTCCTCGATCAATTGCTGGTACAGTTCGATCCCCACCTCGCGGATATGGCCCGACTGTTCCTCGCCCAACAGGTTGCCGGCGCCGCGAATGTCCAGGTCGTGGCTGGCCAACTGGAAGCCGGCGCCCAGGGTGTCCAGCGCCTGCATGACCTGCAACCGCTTCTCCGCCGCCTTGGACAGGACCTTGTCGGTGGGCAGGGTGAAATAGGCGTAGCCGCGGGTCTTGCCGCGCCCGACGCGGCCACGCAACTGATAGAGCTGACCCAGGCCGAACATATCGGCGCGGTGGATGATCAGCGTGTTGACGCTGGGCATGTCGATGCCCGACTCGATGATGTTGGTGGACAGCAGCACGTCGTATTGCTTGTCGCCGAAGGCGGTCATCACCTCTTCCAGCTCGGTGGGCGTCAGCCGGCCGTGGGCGACCGCGCACTTCACCTCGGGCACCAGCTTGGCGATGCGATCGGCCACCCGGTCGATGTCTGCCAGCCGCGGGCACACGTAGAAGACCTGGCCGCCGCGATAGCGCTCGCGCAGGATCGCCTCGCGCACCACCACCGGATCGAAGGGCAGGACGAAAGTGCGCACCGCCAGACGGTCCACCGGCGGGGTGGCGATCACGCTCATCTCCTTCACGCCTGTCAGCGCCAGTTGCAGGGTGCGCGGGATGGGCGTGGCGGTCAGGGTGAGGACATGGACATCCGCCCTCAACTGCTTGAGGCGCTCCTTGTGGGCGACGCCGAAATGCTGCTCCTCGTCAACGATCAGCAGCCCCAGGCGCTTGAAGGTGATGGTTTTGGCCAAAAGCGCATGGGTGCCCACGACGATGTCGATGGAGCCGTCCGCAACGCCCTTCTTCACCTCGCTCGCATGCTTGGCCGACACCAGGCGGGACAATTGCTCCACGTTGATGGGCAGCCCTTTGAAACGCTCGGCGAAATTGCGGTAGTGCTGGCGCGCCAGCAACGTGGTGGGCACCACGATGGCAACCTGCATGCCGGCCATGGCGGCGACGAAGGCCGCGCGCATGGCCACTTCGGTCTTGCCGAAGCCCACATCGCCGCACACCAGCCGGTCCATGGGCCGGCCCGATTGCAGATCGGCGATGGTGTCCTCGATGGCGCGACTCTGATCCTCTGTCTCGGCATAGGGGAAGCGGGCGCAGAACTCGTCCCACAGACCCTCGGGCGGCGCCAGGCTGTCGGCCTTGCGCATCTGGCGCTGGGCGGCGATGGCGATCAACTGGTCGGCCATGTCGCGGATGCGCTTCTTGAGCTTCGCTTTCCGCGCCTGCCACGCGGCCCCGCCCAACTTGTCCAGTTGGGCGCCCGCATCCTCCGAGCCGTAGCGAGTGAGGACGTCGATGTTCTCGACCGGCACGAACAGCTTGTCGCCGCCTTCGTACAACACCCGCAGGCAGTCATGCGGGGCGCCGCCGACCTGAAGCGTCACCAAGCCGTCATAGCGGCCGATGCCGTGTTCCACATGCACCACCAGATCGCCTTCGGACAGGGCGGCGGCCTCGGCGATGAACTGCGATCCCTTTTTCTTCTTGCGGGCCGGCCGGGCCAGACGGTCGCCCAGCACATCCTGTTCGGTGATCACCACCAGATCCGGCAGGGCAAAGCCATGGTCGATACCCAGCACCACCAGCGGCACCCTGCCCTTGCCCACCTGCTGGGCTTCGGCCCAACTATCCACCGCCTCGACCTTCATGCCGTGATCGGTCAGCAGATGGGTCAGGCGGTCGCGCGATCCGGCGGTCCAGGCCGCCACCGCCACGCGGCGGCCCGCGTTCATTTCGTCCGCGACATAGTCGCGCAGGGCCTCGTACACATTGGCGCCCGGCCGGGCACGCACGTCGCCGAAATCGCGGCCGGCCCGCCCACCCAGGTCAACCGCCTTGCCCGCGCCTTGGGGAGCGGCAAACGGCGACAGGGCGAAACCCGGCCGCACGGCCAGCAGGCGGTCCCATTCGTCCTTTTCCAGATACAGCTTGGGCGGCGGCACCGGGTGGTAAATCATGCCCGATTCCGCCAGACCGGCACCGGTGATGGTGCGGCGCGCATCGTAATATTCCAGCACCAGGGCATGGCGCGCCTCGCGCGCTTCCTCCACCTGGGGGTCGAGCGCCACCACCGCCTCGGGCACATAGGCGAACAGGGTGTCCAGGCCGTCATGGAACAGCGGCAGCCAGTGCTCCATCCCGGTGAACTTGAGGCCGTTCGAGATGGCCTCGTAAAGCGGGTCGGCCCCGGACGGATTGCCGAACATCTCGCGATAGCCCGAACGGAACCGCGCGATCGATGCTTCGTCCAGCATGACCTCGCTGACCGGCGCCAGACCAAAGCTGTCGAGCTTGCCGATGGTGCGCTGGCTCATGGGATCGAAGGCGCGGATGCTTTCCAGCTCGTCGCCGAAGAAGTCCAGGCGCACCGGCTCGGGCGTGCCGGGCGGGAACAGATCGACGATGCCGCCGCGCACCGCGTATTCGCCCGGCTCCATCACCGTGTCCGCCCGGGTATAGCCGTTGCGGTTCAGAAACGAGATGATGCCGTCCACGTCCATGCGGGTGCCGGCACGGGCGGAGAACGACGCGCCGGCCAGCACTTGGCGCGGCGGCACGCGCTGCAGCAGCGCGGCCACGGTGGTCAGCACCACGCGCGCGCCTTGCGCCGGCCCCGCGCCCAGGCGCGCCAGCGTGTCGATGCGCCGCGCCACCACGTCCACATTAGGCGAGACGCGGTCATAGGGCACGCAATCCCAGGCGGGAAACTCCAGCACCTCGACGTCGGGGGCAAAGAACGCCAGCGCATCGGCCATGCGCGCCATGCGGCCGTCGTCGCGGGCCACATGCAGCACCTCGCGACCGCCGTCGGCCCGCGCCAGATGGGCGACCGCCAGGGCATCCACCCCCTCGGGCGCACCCGAGACCGTCACGCGGCCGTTGGCGCCGAGGAATTCCTCGAGTTTTTTCAAGTGCGTGCGGCTTCGTTCTGAACGAACGCCTGGATCATCTTCATCACGTCGTGGTCCAGCCGTTCGGGCACCGGCTCCTTGGCCGTCACCCAGTTGAACAGGTCGTTGTCGGTCTCGGCAAGCAGCGCCTCGAAGCGGTCGATCTGCTCGGGGCCGAGCGATGCCAGATATTTGGCGGCAAAGCCGCCGAACAGGATGTCGTTTTCGTTGGACCCCATGTGATGGGCCCTAAACATCAATCGTTTCAGTCGTGCGTCCATCGCGCTGGCATGCTTCAATAATGAGGAGGCCTAGGATATAGAGCGTTCCCGCCCTCCTGTCAGCCACCAAGCTCGTCTTTCATGCGCCCATCCCTGCTCAACCCGCTGTTCGCACCGCTGACCACATTGCCCGGCGTCGGCCCCAAGCTGGCGCCGCTTTACGCCCGGCTGTGCGGCGAGCGGGTGGTGGACCTGCTGTGGCACCTGCCCTCGGGGGTGATCGACCGCCGCTTCAACCCCAAGGTGGCCGAGGCGCCGTCGGGCAAGGTGGCGACCTTGCTGGTCCATGTGGACGCCCATTTCCCCGCCCCCAGCCCCAAGCGGCCCTATCGCGTGCGCTGTTCGGACGAGACCGGGTTTCTGAACCTGGTGTTCTTCCACGGCCGCGAGGACTGGCTGCGCCGGCAACTGCCCGAGGGCGAATGGCGGGTGGTCAGCGGCCTGGTCGAGCATTTCAACGACGAAATCCAGATCACCCATCCCGACCACATGGTTCCCCCGGCCGAGCAGGATCAGGTGATGACGGTGGAGCCGGTCTATCCGCTGACCGCCGGCCTGTCCGCCCGCATGGTGGCAAAGACGGTGCGGGCCGCCCTGGAGCGCGCGCCCGATCTGCCCGAGTGGCAGGACGAAGCCTGGCTGGCCCGCCAGAAAGGCCCGACCTGGCGCGCCGCCCTCGACGCCCTGCACCGCCCCGACAGCGACCGCGCGGTGGTCGAGGATTCGCCCGCCCGGCGACGGCTGGCCTATGATGAATTGCTGGCCAACCAATTGGCCCTGGCCATGGTACGCGCCAACATGCGCAAGCTGAAGGGCCGGCCGGTGCGCGGCGACGGCTCGCTGCGGGCCAAGGTTCTGGCGGCATTGCCGTGGGCGCTGACCGGCGCCCAAGCCCACGCGCTGGCCGAGATCGACGCCGACATGGCCGAACCCATCCGCATGCTGCGTCTGCTTCAGGGCGACGTGGGCAGCGGCAAGACGGTGGTCGCGCTGCTGGCGGCGCTGAGCGCGGTCGAGACGGGCGCCCAGGCTGCCATCATGGCACCCACGGAAATCCTGGCCCGCCAGCACCTTGCCACCATCGAGCCGCTGGCCGCCGCCGCCGGGGTGCGGGTCGCCCTGTTGACCGGGCGCGACAAGGGCAAGGCGCGCGAGCGGGTGTTGCAGGCCCTGGCCGCCGGCGAGGTCGGCATCATGATCGGCACCCATGCCCTGTTCCAAGAGGACGTGGTCTTCCACGACCTCGCCCTGGCGGTGATCGACGAACAGCATCGCTTCGGCGTGCATCAGCGCCTGGAACTGGCCGCCAAGGGGCCGGCGGTGGATGTGCTGGTGATGACGGCCACCCCCATTCCCCGCACCCTGTTGCTGACCGCATACGGCGACATGGACGGTTCGCGCCTGGACGAAAAGCCGCCGGGCCGTCAGCCGGTGGACACCCGCGTTCTGCCCCTGTCGCGCATGGAGGACGTCATCGGTGGCGTCGCCCGCGCCATTCGCGGCGGCGCCCGCGTCTACTGGGTGTGCCCGCTGGTGGAGGAATCGGAGAATTCGGATCTGGCGGCGGCCGAGGACCGCCACCGCCACCTCACCCAATTGTTCGGCGACCGCGTCGGGCTGGTGCACGGCAAGATGAAGGGGCCGGCCAAGGACAAAGTGATGGCTGCATTCGCCGAAGGCGCCCTGGACATCCTGGTGGCCACCACGGTGATCGAGGTGGGCGTGAACGTGCCCGAGGCCACCATCATGGTGATCGAGCATGCCGAGCGCTTCGGCCTGGCCCAGTTGCATCAGTTGCGCGGCCGGGTCGGGCGCGGCGCAGGCGCGTCAACCTGCCTTCTGCTGTACGATTCGCCCCTGTCCGAGAACGCCAAGGCACGGCTCGAGATCATGCGCGCCACCGAGGACGGCTTCCTGATCGCCGAGGAGGATCTGCGCCTGCGCGGCGGCGGCGAGGTTCTGGGCACCCGCCAGAGCGGCCTGCCGGAATTCGCCCTGGCCGATTTGTCCATCCATGGCGATCTGCTGGCCGCCGCCCGCGACGACGCTGCCCTGATCCTGGGCCGCGACCCCGAGCTGAAAAGCACGCGCGGCGAGGCGCTGCGCGTGCTGCTTTACCTGTTCGACCGCGATGCGGCCGTCAGGACCCTGCGATCTGGCTGACGGGCTTGGCCTCGATCTGGTCCAGATCGGCCTTTTCCGGCGGCGTGATGATGCCGGTGGACACCACCATCTTGATGCCGTCCTCCACCGTCATGTCCAGAACCTGGACGTCGCGGCGCGGCAGGAACAGCAGGAAACCGGAGGTGGGGTTCGGCGTCGTCGGCACGAACACGTTGACCATTTCCTCATCGAAACGAGAACGCACGTCGCCGGTCGTGGTGCCGGTGATGAAGGCCAGCGTCCAGATTCCCTTGCGCGGATATTCGATCAGCGCCACCTCGCGAAAGGCATTGGCCTTCTGCGCCAGCATAGTCTCGAAAATCTGCTTCACGGCCGAATAGATGCCGCGCAGCACCGGCATGCGTTCCAGCACGGCGTCGTAAAGCCGCACCAGGACGCGCCCGAAGAAACCCGCAGTCAGCGCGCCGATCAAGGTCAGCGACACCACCACCGCCACCAGCCCGAAGCCGGGAATGCCCCAGTTCTTGGGATTGAACGCGGGCGGAATGAACGGCGAGACCTGATCATCCATGAACTGTATAAACTGCCACCCGATGTAGAAGGTGATCGACACCGGGGCGGTCACCAGGATGCCCGCGAAGAAATAGGCGCGCAGACGGCCCATCAGCGTCAGGTGCCAGGGTTGTCCATCATCGCCGGGCGGGTTCGGGGTCACGTCGGGAGCTTCGCTGGTCATCTCGCTCTTGCACATCGGGGCCGCGGAGCGGGCAGGATGGCCGAGGCGGCGGACAAGCGCAACAGCCTTCGCCTTTTGCCCCCACCTTCCCCCCTCGCATCGGGCAAGGCCATCCCCGACATGAAAGGCGAGGAGAACCGCCATGCTGGCGCGCTTGCAGGCCGTCGCCACCGCCACGCCGTCTTACGCCATAGACCAGAAGGCGGCGGCCGAGCTTGCCCGGCATCTGTTCGGCCCGGTCGCCACCCGGCTTGGCCCCGTGCATGACAATGCCGGCATCGCCCACAGGTGGTCTTGCGTGCCGGCCGATTGGTATGCCCGCCCCCATGGCTGGCGGGAACGCGGCACGCTGTATGCCGAAAACGCCATCACCCTGGCCGAGCAGGCCGCAACCGCCTGCCTGGAACGGGCCGGGCTGGCGCCGCACGAGGTTGACGCCGTGGTGGCGGTCTCCACCACCGGCATGTGCACGCCCAGCCTGGATGCCCTGCTGCTCAACCGCCTGGACCTGCGGCCCGACCTGACCCGCCTGCCCGTTTTCGGCCTGGGCTGCGCCGGCGGCGCGCTGGGGCTGGCACGCGCCGCCGCCCTTGCCCAGGCCATGCCTGGACGCAACGTGCTGCTGGTGGTGGTCGAATTGTGCGGCCTGACCTTTCGCCCGCAGGACCGCAGCGCGGCCAATGTGATCGCCACCGCGCTGTTCGGCGACGGTGCCGCCGCCGCCTTGCTGTCAACGTCGGCTGACGGTCCGGCGATCCTTGCATGGGGCGAGCATACCTGGCCGGCCAGCCTGGACGTCATGGGCTGGCGCATCGAGGATGACGGCTTCGGTGTGGTGTTTTCCCGCGACATTCCACCCCTGATCGCCCGCCACTTCCGCCCGGCCCTGGACCAATGGCTGGCGCGTAAGGGCATGGCGCTGTCGGACATCCGGCGCTTCGTCTGCCACCCCGGCGGCGCCAAGGTGATCGCGGCGCTGGAAACCGCGCTGGACCTGCCCGACGGCACGCTGGCGCTGGAACGCGAGGTGTTGCGCGATCACGGCAACATGTCGGCGGCCACCGTCCTGTTCGTGCTGGAACGCGCGCTGGCCGCCCCCCTGCCCCGCACCCTGATGACAGCGTTGGGACCGGGTTTCACCGCCGCCTTCGTGGCCCTGGAGGGGTAATGCCCATCCACCCCCTGCTGCAGCTGATCCTGGCGCAGAGGATGCTGGAACTGCTGCATGCGCGCGCCAACACCCGCCGCCTGATGGCGCGCGGCGCCGTCGAGGTCGGCGCCCGCCATTATCCCTTGATCGTGGCGCTCCATGCGGCGTGGTGGGGTGTGCTGGCGATTACCGTTCCCGCCGCCGAGCGCCCCCAGACCCTGCCCGTCATTGCCATTGGCGGGCTGATGATCGCCCGCGCCTGGGTGATCTTCAGCCTGGGTCCCTATTGGACGACCCGCATCATCACCCTGCCGGCGGCGCCGCTGGTCCGGCGCGGCCCCTATCGCCTGCTGGACCATCCCAATTACTGGATCGTCGCCGCCGAGATCGCCCTGGTGCCGCTGGCATTCGGTCAGGTGATGACCGCCATCGTGTTCTCGTTCCTCAACGGCGCGGTACTGGCGTGGCGTATCGCCGTCGAGGAACGGGCCTTGGTCGGGCGAAGGGTCAGCGCTCGTGGAAACTCTGCTGCATCTGGGTGAAAATGGGCTTGAGCATGTATTGCAGCAGCGTCTTGTTGCCGGTGATGATTTCCGCCTGCACGGTCATGCCGGGGGTGACCACGTGCACGCCGGGATCGTCGCCCACATGGTTCTTCTCCAGCCGGACCTGGGCCTTGAAATAGGGTTCGCCCTTGTCGTTCAGGAAGCTGGTGGCCGAGACGCTCTGCAATTCGCCGTAAATGGCGCCGTAGCGGGCGAAGTCGTAGGTGGTGACCTTCACCTTGACCCGCTGGCCGGGCTTGAGGTGGCCGACATCGCGCGGCATCACCTTGGCCTCCACCTTCATTTCGCGGTCAACGGGCACGATGTCGCACACCATGCCGCCCGGCTGGATAACGGCGCCCGAATTGCGAACGGTCAGCCCCTTGACATAGCCGCGCACCGGCGCCGGAACGATCAGGCGCTTCACCTTGTCCTCCAGCCGGCCAATGCTTTCCTGCACCTGGGCCAGTTCGGCCACGGTGGCGCCCAGTTCGTCCATGGTCTGCTTCAGGGTGGTGGATTGCTGATCGACCAGCCGCTGCTCCATCTCCCGCAGCGCATCGCGCGCGGTGACGCCCTGTCCGATGGTGCGGGTCAGCTCGCCCTGCACGCGGGCCAGCTCGCGTTTGGTGTCGAGATAGTTGACGCGGCTGATGAGGCCCTTGTTGACCAGGTCCTCCTTCATGCCCATCACCTGCTGCAGCGACGCCACCTGTTCGCGCAGCGAGGATTGCTGGCTGTCCAGCACGTGCACGTCCGACCGCTTCTGATCGATCTGGGTCAGGATGACGGAGCGCGAGGTGTCGCGTGACTGCACCTGCCCGTGGAAGATGGCCAGATTGTCGGCGATCAGGCGCTCGTAACCCTTGGCGAACGAGAAATCCGGCTCGCGGCCATCGGCAAAGGCGCGCAGCCGTTCGGATTTCAGCAGCAGCGTGATCTCACGCGCCCGCGTCTGCTCCAGATCGGCCAGGGCCGCGGCCGGCGACAGCCGGATCAGGGGCTGGTCGGCATCGACCAGCTCGCCTTCCTTCACCAGGATTTCGTCCACCAGCCCGCCTTCCAGGTGCTGGACGGTCTTTACCGAACCGACCGGATTGACCTCGCCGTCGGCCACCGCCACCTCGTCGATGTTGGTGAAGGCGGCCCAGGTGACGAACGCCATGCAGGCAAGCGACGCCAGCAGCATGGTGAAGCGGATCAGCGGCGCGGTGCCGCTTTCCTCCAACTGCACGGCCTGGGCCAGATGGCGGGTGACGCGGCTGGACTGCTTCACCACCGGGCGGGGCGACTGCTCGTGCGGGGCCGGCAGGTCGGGATTGCGTGGGATCAGGCTCTGGCTGCTCATGGCTAGATCAAATCCGGGGGAATGCGGGCGCGGACTTCTTCGGCGGGGCCGGCAAGGCGCAGATAGCCGCCGTCGAAGACCAGGATGCGGTCGGCGAAGCGCAGATGACTGGGCCGATGGGTGACCATGAAGATGGTGGACTGGCCGCGGAAGAACTCCACCGCCTGCATGAACTGGCGGTCGCCTTCGAAATCCAGGCCGTTGACCGGCTCGTCGAACAGCATCAGCGGGCTGCGCTTCAGATAGGCGCGGGTCAGCGACAGCTTCTGGACGAAGCTGGTGGGCAGATGGTCGCTGGAACCATCGCCCACCCGGGTCTCCAGCCCGCGCGGCAGTGCCTGGATCTCGTCCCAGACGTCCGCCATCTCGCAGGCCCAGCGGATGTCGGCATCGGTGGCGGTCGGCACGGCCAGGCGCAGGTTCTGGGCGATGGTCCCGAAATACAGATTGCAGACCTGCGGCACATAGGCGACCGCGTGCCGCAGCTCGATGGGGTCGATCTGGCGGATGTCGGAATTGTCGATGCGGATCGACCCCGCCTGGGGCGCATAAAGGCCAAGGATCAGCTTGATGATGGTGGACTTGCCCGAACCATTGCGGCCGGTCACCGCCACCACCTCGCCCGGCTCCACGTCGAAGGAGACGCCCACCAGGGCCGGATCGGCTTCGTTAGAATAGCGCAACGACACCCGCGAGAACGACACCCGCCCCTTTAGGTTCTTGAGCGGAGCGACCATGGCACGCGGATCGCGTTCGGGCTTGATGTTCATCAGGCTGTCGATCTGGGTGATCGAGCCGCGCACCTGCTCGATCCGCTGGATCAGGGTGAAGGCGGTCTGCAATGGCGACAACACCCGCCACACCAGCATCATGGCGGCGATCAGGCCGCCGGTGGTCATGGTGCCCTCGATCACGCCCAGCACGCCGACGGCGATGGTCGCCATGCCCGACGACACGATCAGCGCGTTGGACCCTCCGGTGATGACGGCGGCGAACACGCCGTTCTTGAAGCCGCCATAGGCCGCGCGCGCCGACATGTCGCGATAGCGCTTGAGCCAGTTCTGCTCGCCGGCAGACAGCTTGACGGCGCGCATCTTGCCCAGCGTCTCGACCAGGAATTCCTGGCGCCGCGAAGCGGCACGGCCGGCAATGGCCACGTTCTTGCGCACCACCGGCATGACCAGGATGCCGCCCAGCACGAACATCAGCGTGCCCAGAACCGGCACCAGGGCCAGCACGCCGCCCAGCCAGAAGATCACGGCGAAGTAGAAAATGGCGAAGGGCAGTTCCATGAACACCGTCGCCAGTGGCCCGGTGAAGAACTCACGCACGGATTCGAAATCCTTAATGCGCGCCACCTGGGCGCCGATGGTGGCGCGCTCGGTGAAGCCGGGGGGCAGCGACAGGATGTGCTGGAGGATGTTGTTGCCCATGATGTTGTCCAGGCGCGCGCCGATAAAGGCCAGGATGCGCGCCCGCACCGCCCTGAGGATGGTGTCGAACACCAACGCGATGCCTACGCCGATGCTGAACGCCAGCAAGGTGGGGATCGAACCCGTGCCGATCACCGTGTCGTAGACGTTCATCACGAACAGCGGCGTGCCCAGACTCATCAGGTTCAAGAACAGCGTGACGAAGAACGCCTGCCAGAACAGCGGCCGGAAACGGTCCAGCACCCCGCGGAACCAACCGCCGCGGAGTGGTCCCGTATCAGACGTCATGGGCGTGAAGAAATAGGCCGTGCCCCGGATATGGGGATCGTCCAGCGGACGGCTTTCGCCCTGGGCGCTGTCGAAGATCTCGATGGCGCCGTCGCGGTTGGACTTGACCACCATGGCATGCTGGCGGTCCGGCAGGAACAGGCAGGGCAGCAGGCGAGGGTCGATCTCGTCCACCGTCACCCGTTCGGGCCGGCTGGAATAGTTCAGCGTGGCCATGACGTTGCGCAGGCCCGTGAGGTCGAGATCGTTGGCGAAATGCGGCAAAGCCTCGGCCACATTCCGCGGATCGCCCTTCCATCCCAGCGCCTTGAGCAGCGGCAGCAGGCAGGCGGCCAGATCGGAGGCGGCGGTGAAGCCGCCCAGCGCGCTTTGCGCCAGATGCTGCTGATACTGTTCGATGGCCTGGGCGCTGGCCTTGGGCTGCGGCGCCAGCATGGGACCGGCGGCGGTCATGCGGGCGCCCCCTGCCCGGCGATCGCCGGACGCTCGACCTGATGGCCGCGCGGGGTCAGACGGCCGCTATCCAGGTCGAAGACCCGGTCGGCCAGCTTGACCAGCGACGGGCGATGGGTGACCAGAACCAACGTGCGCTTGCCCTTGGCCCGCTCGAGCCAGACGCGCAGGAAGTTGTCGCCCGCCCCGTCCACCGCCGTGTTGGCCTCGTCGAACAGCACGATGCGGGGGTTGTTGACCAGGGCGCGGGCGATGGCGATGCGCTGCTTGATGCCGCGCGGCAGCGAATCGTAGGCACCGTCGCCCACGCTGCTGTCAAAGCCCATGGGCATGGTCGCCACCACCTCGTCCAGTCCCAGCAGGGCGGCGGTCTGCACCGCCACATCCTCCAGCTCGGGCCGGAACATGGTGATGTTCTGCAAGATGGTGCCCTGGAACAGAACGCCCATCTGCGGCAGATAGGCGATCTTGTCGCGCACCGATTGCGGCTCGAACGCGGTGATGTCCTGGCCGTCGATCAGCACCTTCCCCGATTTGGGCCTCAGTGCGCCCTGCATCAGCGTCAGCAGCGTCGTCTTGCCCGATCCGTTGCCGCCCAGAATGGCGATGCACTCGCCCTCCTCGATGGTGATCGAGACATCCTTGACGATGTCGTTGCCCTTTTCGCCGAAATGGAAGCTGACGTCGTGCAGTTCCAGCCGGCCGCGCACGCTGTCGAGCTTGGGCAGGCCGGCATCCGCCTCGGGCGGCAGCTGGAAGATCTCCTCGAGCCGCTCGCGCGCCAGCAGGAAGGTCTGGAAACGGGTCCACACCCCCAGCGCCTTTTGCAGCGGGGCCATGGCACGCCCGGCCAGCAGCGAACAGGCGGCCAGCCCGCCGGTGGTCATGTCGCCATCCATGACGATGACGCTGCCGAAGGCCGCCACCGCGATGGTGGTCATCTGCGAGAAGAACGACGATACCCCCAGCGCATTGGCGCTTTTCAGCGCCACCCGGTGATAGTTTTCCGCGCAGGTTTCCTGAAGCCGCTCATAGCGCCGTACCATCTGGGCTTCCATGGCCATGGCCTTGACGCTGTGAATGCCGCCCAGCACCTCGATGATGAAATTGAAGCGGCGGTCGTCGGCGGCGATGCGCTTTTGGATGGCGGCCCGCAGCGAATGCCCGACCCGCATGGCGGTGAAGCCGAAGGCCAGCAGCAGGAAAATGGGAACCAGGACCAGTTGGCCGCCCATCAAGGCCACCAGCCCCAGGTACAGCAGGGCAAAGGGCAGGTCCAGCAGGGTCAGCAGGGCCTGGCCGGCATAGAATTCGCGCACGGTCGCCAAGGAGTTCATGCGCTCCAGATGAACGCCCGAGCCTTCCTTTTCGAAATTGTCGATGCCGGTCATGACCAGCCGGCGCAGCGCCTCGCACCCGGCCTTGTGCTCGAACCTGGCCCCCACCCATCCGGTTACCCAGGAGCGGCCGAAATTCAGCACGCTTTCCAGCGCAAGCGCGCCCAGCACGCTGAGCAGCAGCAAGACCATGGTGCCGGTGGATTTGTTGGGCAGGATGCGGTCGTACACCTGCAACAACGCCATGGGCATGGCCAAGCCGAGAATGTTCAGAAAGAGCGACGCCACGGCCAGATCGAACGCGTTGGCCCTAAGCGTCGTCAGAGAGCTGAGCCGGAACCTGGCTTCAGCCTTTCCCCCTGTCTTCCCGGCAGCGGACTCCGCCAACCCCATACTCCCCCACCTCGTTCACCGACCCGGAACGGGTCTGACATATCTCATCCGATAGCCGGCCGGCCACTGGCAACTTGCCCGGCGGTGGCCTTATGATGGCGTTGCCATGGGCCTGCCGGCCCGTCATCGCCGTTCGCCAAGCGAGTTTTCCGTTGAGCCAGCCCCTGCAGATTCCCTCGCCCCACGTCGTGGACATGATCGAAACTCTGATCGGTTTCGATACCACAAGCTATCGATCCAATCTTCAATTTATCAATTACGCTGCGGAACTCCTTGAAAACCTTGGCGCTTCCATTCGTTTGACCTATGACGATGGTCGCAGCAAGGCCAACCTTTTCGCTACTCTTGGCCCGGCCGAGCGGCCCGGCATCGTGTTGTCCGGGCACAGCGACGTGGTGCCGGTGGACGGCCAGGACTGGACTTCGGACCCCTTTGCCCTGCGACGCGACGACGCCCGCCTGTACGGCCGCGGCACCGCCGACATGAAAAGCTTTATCGCGCTCTGCCTGGCGATGGCTCCCGACTTTGCCGCGCGGCGGCTGGAAACGCCGGTTCATTTCGCCTTTTCCTACGACGAGGAGGTGGGCTGCATCGGCGCCCGCCGTCTGATCGAGGATTTGGCCGGGCTGACCGTGCGCCCCCGCCTGTGCATCGTCGGCGAACCGACAGAAATGAAGGTGATCATCGGCCATAAGGGTAAAAAAAACGTTCGCTGCGAGGTCCATGGCAAGGAATGCCATTCGGCCCTCAATCACCGTGGGGTCAATGCGGTGGAAGTGGCGGCAGAGATGGTGGCCTTCCTGCGCCAGATGCAGCGCCGCATCCGCCGTGACGGCCCGTTCGACCCCGGATACGACCCGCCCTACACCACGGTGCACACCGGGGTGATCAACGGCGGGACCGCGCTGAACATCGTTCCCGCCCGCTGCGGCTTCGAATTCGAGTTCCGCAACCTGCCCAATCACGACGTGGAATCGCTGATGGCGGAATTTCGCGCCTTCGCCCAGGCCCTGATCCCCGAGATGCTGGAGGTGGACGAGGCCAGCGGCATCATGTTCGACGAGTACAACACCACCGCCGGCCTCGACACCGCGCCCGACGACGAGGCGGCGGTGCTGGCTCGCCAATTGTCGGGCAACAACGATACCGCCAAGGTCAGCTTCACCACGGAGGCCGGGCTGTTCCACGATGCCGGCATCCCCACCGTGGTCTGCGGCCCGGGCAGCATCCAGCAGGCGCACAAGCCCGACGAATACATCACGCTCGAGCAGGTGGCCCAGGGCGAGGCGTTCCTCAACCGCCTGCTCGAGCGCATGACCGCCCGCTGATCAGGTCTTGCGGTCGCCGTGCAGCCACGCCAGCGACGGCGACCACCAGATTCGCTGGACCGGTTCGGTGGCATTGGGGTCGTCCAGGCTGGCGGCGGTGACGTCCACGGTTTCGGTCTGGGCGGAATATTCGAAGGTCAGCGCGGTGCCGCATTGCGGGCAGATGCGGCGCATGGCCCGCGCGCTGGCCTGAAGGGCCTCCGGCGTGCCCTTGACGAAATGCAGGTCGTCGCGGCGGAACGCAACCCACGCGACCACCGCCGCATCCGCCGCGCGCTGGCACATGCGGCAATGGCAATAACCGGCGGATAGCGGCTCGCCATCGATACGATAGCGGACTGCGCCACACCGGCAGCCACCTTCATATGTCATTGGTTTCCTCCCATCTCGCCACGACTGGTCATCGCCCACCGGGGCCACATGTCCAAAGGTCATGTCGGAACCCCGTTAGACGGCACCAATCGCCCGCAATGGGGAGTACCCGCGCGCAAGCGAGAGAGGGGCCTTAGCGGCGACGCACCACCAGCGCGACGCCGAGCACTGCGAGCGCCATGCCGGCCAGGGCCAGCGGCGACAGACGTTCGTCGAACAAGCCCCACGCCATCAGCGCGGTGACCGGAGGAACCAGATAGAACAGGCTGGCGACCCGCGCCGCCTCGCCCAGGCGGATCAGCGTCATCAGCAGGCTGATGGCCCCCACCGACAGCACCAGGACCAGCCAGACCAGGGCGAAGATGAAGTCGCCGGTCCAATTGACCTGCATGGTCTCGGTCAGCAATGCGGCGGGCAGCATGATGGCCGCCGCCCCCGCATATTGGATGACCGCACCGGTGCGCAGGTCCATCCCGGTGCAATAACGCTTCTGGTAAAGGGTGGCGGCGGTGATCCCGGCCAGGGCCAGGACGGCGCAGGCCAGGCTGGTCCCGCTCAGCCCCAGGGGCGCGCCGCCGACCAGACGGGACGACACGACCAGCGACACACCGGCAAGACCGAGGGCGAAGCCAAGCCATTGGCGGCCGCTGACCTGCTCGCCCAGGACCGGGCCTGCCACCAGCGCGGTCAGCAGGGGCTGCAAGCCGACGATCAGCGCCACCAGACCGGAGGGCAGGCCCTGGGAAATGGCAGCGAACACGCCACCAAGATAGCAGCCGTGCACCAGGATGCCCGACATCGCCAGATGGCCGACCAGGCGCGGGTCGCGCGGCCACGGCGCCCTGGTGATGACCGCCACGGCGGCCAGCAGCAAAATGACCGAGGCAAACCGCAGCACCAGGAAGGTGAACGGCTCGGCGTAGGGCAGCCCGTACTTGGCGCCGATGAAGCCCGTGCTCCACAGCAAGACGAACACCGCCGGCATGGCGGCCATGGGCAACCGGCTGGGCATGGGGGTCATCGGCGCCCTCGCCGCCCCTGGATCAGGTCCAGCAGCGCGAGAGCCACCAGAATTACCCCGGCGGCCGCCAGATAGCGAAACGGCAGCACCGGGGAGAAAGCGGCCAAGACCGCGCCGCAGGCGACATAGACCAGCAGACGGGACGGCTTACCCATCAGGGACGCACATCCACGTAAGCAACCACCTTCCGGACGCCGTTACCGTCGCGCACCCGGGCACCCGCCTTCTTGGCCTCCTCGCCCGAGCGGGCGCGGCCCAGCAGATAGACGGTGGCAAACGAATCGGCGGTGGTGCGGAAATTGACGTCCGCCACGCCGGCGGTGCCCACCAGCCGCCCTTGCGCCTTGGCGGCCATCACCGTGGCGTCGGCCCAGCCCAGCATCTGCTTGCGGCGAGGGTCATCCTTGGCGACGCAGGACACGTGCCAGTACAGCGACTTGACGCCCTTTACCGCACGCACCTGCTTCTCGAACCGGTCGTACAGGGCCTTGTCGTCGAACACGCCGGTAATCAGCAGCCGTTGCTCGTAGATTTCGGTGGATGCCTTGAGCGTGCCCAGATCGGCCATGATGCCGTTGACCTTGGCGACGATCTCGTTGTCCTTGGCGATGTCCGCGGCTGACCGCGCCTCGATGGCCAGATCGATCAAGGTCTTGGGGGCGGTCAGCACGTCGATCAACTGCGCCCGGGCGGGCGTGACGACCGCAAAGGCCGCGACGGCGGCGGCGGCGACGGTGGCAACCAGACGACGCATGGACGTCTCTCCCCAAAGAAACAGGCCGCTCACAATAGCCCCTCGCCGGCCCGCCGCCAACCCCGGCCCCGATCAGGCGGCGTCCCCGGCAGGGGCGGCCAGACGGCCGTGGCGCATCAACTGGTGCACCAGCTTGTCCTGCAGAACCGGATTGCGCGCCTCTGCCCGCAGCCTTTGATAGACGCGGACGAACAGCGCCAGATCCTGGTGGGCGCGGCAATGTTCGTGGTGATGCGGCAGCGGCCCGCCACACAGGTGGCACGTTTCCATGACCTTGATCCTTTGCCCATATCTTCCCCATCGGCAACCATAGTGGCAGCCAAAGCGGGGCCGTAGCGGGCAAAGGATTCTGCGGTCTCGTTCGGAGGAGTGAGGACCGAAGCTAAAGATTCATAAACCGTGACATCACGCAACTTGGCGTCACGATCTCAGATGCTTGTGGACCGCCTGACGCGAGATGCCCAGCTCCTTGCCGATCCGCGCCAACGACCAGTCGGGATGCTCCGCCTTCAACCTGCGGGCCTTCTCCTTGGTGGTTTCGCCGCCCCCGGCGGGGACCAGCATGCTGCCCAGGCGCCGCCAGTCCAGCAACAGCACGCCATAGCCGGCCCCATCGTCCCCGCCGCGCGACGCCCAGTAATCCAGCCTCGCCTCGAACTCCGCCGCATTACGCACCGGCAGATCGCGCCGCCAGGCGTCCTCCACCAGACGGTGGCGGGCGGCGCAGGCCGTCGGCAGCGCGGCCTTGCCCGGCCCCTCGGCCAGAATTTCGCGTTCCCGGCGCCGCTGTTCCCAGGTCAGCGCCTCGGCCCTGGCGTCGGCGACACTAACCGGCAGGGGACAGGCGGCCGTGACCGCCTGCATCAGGGCCGGCGGAATCTCGTGCCAGGGAACCGACCAGCCGGCCAGGGGCGCCCAGGGATCGACCTCGGCCTGCTGAGAGGGGGAAACCGGCGTCTCAGGCCCCTCAGCCCCCCATTGGGGGATGTCGTCGGCAAGGTGGGAAGCGGCCGAAACGAACATGGTCTCGATCGGGCTGGGACTGATCGCAGCCTCCAGCGAGCCGTAACGGGCGATCACCGCGGCACGCTCGGCATTCGCGCGGCCGGTCTGGCTGTGCCTGGCGCGGGCCGCACGGATCATCGCCCCCGGATCATCGGCCTCCTCGCGCAGGCGCAGGGCGGCCATCTCGGCGGCCAGGGGATCGCCCTCTCCCCCTTGGCTTTCCGTGCGCTTGGCCAGTTCCTCAAGACCGGCCTTGTAGCTGCCCCATTCCTTGCCGCACAAGGTGATGGCGCGCGCCAGGGCTTCGTCCTGGACGTCCTCGTCGTCGGACTCGTACTGGATCAATATGCCCTCAAGCCGGTCCAGCGCCTTGTCGCGCAGGTCCTCCCCCGCCCCCATCAAGTCCAGAAGGTTCATTCCGCCCCTCGTCAATAGACGGGTTGACAGTGCTGGCAGCCGCCTATCTTGTCAAGGGAGCGAAACGATCGTTGCCGGCGCAAATGAAAAGGCCGCTACAACAATGCGCGCGCCATGAATTGGGCGGTTTTGTCCCCGTTCCTATGCTTGTGCGGCCGGCCGGCGACATGCCTGCGGGAGAAGCTGAGAGGCCGGCCGCGCCGCCATCGACGGGACAGCGCGGTTGCCTGTAGCGCGGCTGCCGGTTGCGTGGTTGCCCGTCTGGCACCGCCCCCGCCAATCCGTGTTATGATGCGGCCATGAACGTGCCGCCGCAGCCCCCGCCCCTTCCCGCCCGCGCGCTTCGCCACTGGGTGTTGACGGGTTTCGGCTGGCTTTGCGTCGGCCTGGGCTGCCTGGGCGCGGTGTTGCCGGTCCTGCCGACCACCCCGTTCCTGTTGTTGGCGCTATGGGCCTTCTCGCGCAGTTCGAGGCGCTTTCATCGCTGGTTGGTCGATCATCGCTGGCTGGGCCGCTATGTGCGCGACTGGGAAAGCCAGCGCGTGATCCCGCTGCGGGCCAAGGTGGTGGCCATCGCCAGCATGGCGCTGTCGCTGGCCTGGGCCGTCCATTTCTCCTCCGCGCCCTGGTATGCGCTGGCCGCCATGGCGGCGGTGATGGGCTATGGGGCGTGGTACATCCTAAGCAAACCAAGCCGCCGGACCCCGGAATGAGCGAACACCGCAATTCCCTATGGCGGCGCGGTCGCTGCCACGCCCTGTGGCTGCATCAGAACGGCCGGTGCTTTCATTGCGGCTGCCCGATGCCCGACCCGTTGACCCAGCGCGACCGCCATCGCAAACGCCCCGACTCCGCCACCATAGAACACGTGCTGCCCCGCACGCTTGGCGGCATCCAGGCCTGGCCGAACGAGGTCGCCGCCTGCCGCGCTTGCAATGCGCTCAAGGCCGACCGCCTACCCACGGCGATGGAATTGTGGCGGCTGGTGTGGCTCAAACGCGAGCGGCTGCTGGCGTGGTGCGATCAGCCGGCGGAAATCGTTCCCTTGCTGCTGCGAGCCGATACGTAGCTTCACGTACTTACGCACCAACTCACCGGGCAGTAGTTTTTCGGCCAGCGGGCTAAATCGGGGCGGGAACATTCCTTCATGCAAAACATCGCAATGGCGGTTTTCGGGCTGACGGGGTTGCTCGCGCTGGCCACCTTGCTGGTGCCCCTTGCCGTCCGCGCCAACATCGCCTTTTCCATCGCCCTGGCCCTGGCCGGCATCGCGCTGGGCCTGATCGGCGACACGGTAGGCACGCTTGGCCTGGGCGGGCCTTTGGGCGATTTCCTGACGACCATCGCCCGCTTCGATTTGTCCTCGGAAGCCTTCATTCTGATCTTCCTGCCCGCGCTGCTGTTCGAAACCGCGGTGGCCATCGACGTTCGCCGCCTGATCGACGATCTGGTTCCGATCCTGCTGCTGGCCGTCGTCGCCGTCCTGGTCTCCACCTTCGCCGTGGGCCTGGCCCTGGGCGCGGTGACCGATATCGGGCTGATGGCCTGCCTGTTGCTGGCCGCCATCGTTTCCACCACCGACCCCATCGCGGTGGTGGCCATCTTCCGCGATCTGGGCGTTCCACACCGTCTCAGCTTGCTGGTGGAGGGCGAAAGCCTGTTCAACGATGCGGCCGCCATCTCGCTGTTCGCCCTGTTCCTGGGCATGCTGACCGGCGAGCGCCAAGCGGACGGGCTGGAAGGCGTGCTGTCCTTCCTGCGCGGCTTCGCCGGCGGGCTGGTGGTCGGATACGCCGCCGGCCGGCTGGTCTGCTGGGTGTTCGGAGCGTTGCGCGGCCAGCGCTTTGCCGAAATCACCGTCACCGTGGCCGCCGCCTATCTCAGCTTCATCGTGGGCGAGCATTACCTGCACGTCTCGGGCGTGGTCACCGTGGTCACGCTGGCGCTGGTCATCAGCTATTACGGCCGTACCCACGTGTCGGCGGAAACCTGGTCCAGCCTGGTGGACGTGTGGCAGCAGGTGGGGTACTGGGCAAGTGCCCTGATCTTTCTGCTGGCGACCATGCGCGTGCCCGCCATGCTGGCGGGCATGAGTGCCGGCGACCTGGGGCTGCTGGCCGTGCTGATCGTGTCGGCGCTGGGGGCGCGCGCACTGGTTCTGTTCGGCCTGTTCCCCGGCCTGACCGCCATCGGCTGGGCGGAGCCGGTGGCAAAGCCGCTGCGGCTGGTGGTGCTGTGGGGCGGCTTGCGCGGCGCCATCTCGCTGGCGCTGGCGCTGGCGGTGGTCGAAAATCCCAAGGTCGCGCCCGAGGTTAAGTCCTTCGTGTCGGTGCTGTGCACCGGCTTCGTGCTGTTCACCCTGTTCGTCAACGCCCCCCTGCTGCGCCCGCTCATCCGTGTGCTGGGCATGGACCGACTGTCGCCGGCCGACATGGCGCTGCGCAGCCGGGCCTTGGCGAGCGCCGTCGGCGTGGTCCGCCAGAAGGTGACGGATGCCGCCGCCGGCTATGGCATCGACCGGGCGCTGGCGACGGAACTGGCGGAAACCTATACCCAGCGGCTGGGCGTTGCCGAAGCCGAGCTGGCCGGGCAACTGGCGCTGACCTGTGCCGAGGAGACCCGCAGCGGCCTGGCCATGCTGGCCGACCGCGAGCAATCCATCTACATGCGCCACTATCGGGAAGGCATCATTTCGGGGGGCATCACCCGCGCTCTGCTTGCCGCCGCCGCCCGGCTGCAGGACGGCGTCAAGACCGACGGCGTGACCGGCTATGTGGCCGCGCACGAGAGCAGCCTGGCCTTTCCGCTGGGCTTCCGCGCAGCGCAGGCCGTCCAGCGACGTTTGGGCATGGAGGCCCCGCTTGCCCGCGCCATCGCCAACCGCTTCGAGATTCTTCTCATGTTGCAGACCGCCGTGGGTGAACTGGCGGATCAGGCGGCACGCACCTTGCCGGCGGTGATCGGCCCCGAGGCGTCTGCCGAGGTCACGGCGGTGGTCGCCGCGCGCTTGGACGCCATCGACAAGGCATTGGCGGCCCTGCGCCTGCAATACCCGGACTTCGCCCGCGCGCTCCAGCAGCAATACCTGGAACGCGCCGTGCTGCGCATCGAGGAGAACGAGTATCGCCGCCTGCGCGCCGAGGCGGTGATCGGCCACGAAGTGTTCAACGACCTGATGGCCGACCTGCACCTGCGCGCCAGCCGCCTGGCCCGGCGGCCGCCCATCAACCTGCACCTGGAACCCGAGGCCATGGTGGCCCGCGTTCCGGCCTTCGGCGAATTGTCGCCGTCCGAGCTGCGCCAGATCTGCCGCCTGCTGCGCCCGGTGCTGGTCGTTCCGGGCGAAACCATCGTGCGCAAGGGCGCCATGGGCGACGCCATGTACTTCATCTCGTCGGGGGCGGTGGAGGTCGGCCTGCCACCCAAGCCGGTGCGGCTGGGCAGCGGCGACTATTTCGGCGAGATGGCGCTGATCTCGGGCGCGGTCCGTACCGCGGACATCGCCGCGCTGGGCTTTTGCTCGCTGCTGGTGCTGCGTGCCGACGACTTCCATGCCTTGCTGGCGGCAAGCCCGCATCTGCGCCACCACATCCTTGAGACCGCCCGCCGCCGCGCGAGCGAAACCCTGCCTGCGCACTGATCGTTCTCTGGGCGCGGGCAAACTCTGGGCCCAGGCAAACTCTGGGCGCAGGCAAAAAAAAGCCCCCGGCGAACCGGGGGGCTCAAGTCTTTGGGAGGAAACGTCCAAGAATGCTAGTGCACAAGCACTAGGCACACAAACCATAGGCCAGTTCCATGCTTAGCGAAAAGGCATAATCCTGCATGCCACAATGTCGCAAACGCATGGCAGAGCCCGCTCCTACCCAAACGGGTTGCAAAACGCCGTGACAAGGGGTAAGGTGTGGACCTCAGTTCGAGAGCGTCCAAGAAAAAAGCGAAAGCCGCCGCGCCCCTGGCACGGCGGCTTATCGTTTTCATGCGCGCTGGTGGCGCCGGCCGATACCATCACCGACCAGACCGCCCGCGCGATCCTGGCTCGCAACCGCGCATGGCGGGCGAATTGCCGG
>JAFAAW010000046.1 GCA_023426365.1 Pseudomonadota bacterium | reverse complement strand
CCCCCCCCCCCCCCCCCCCCCCCCCCCCCCCCCCCCCCCCCCCCCCCCCCCCCCCCCCCCCCCCCCCCCCCCCCCCCCCCCCTCCGCCGGAATGCATATCGTTCGTCTGCTCAGTACCGGAGCACCGGCCGGATTTCGTTACGTCCTGGTGGTAACGTGCCTTGCGGGCATCGCCAACGCGGCATTGCTGGGCATGATCAACGAGGCGGCGGAACGCGCGGTGCTCGCCCGGCCGCTGGGCGGCGACACCATCCTGCTGTATGTGGCGCTGTTCGCCTTCTTCTATGTGGCCGACCGCGCCTCGCTGCGCGAGGCCAACCGGCTGGTGCAGCACCGGCTGGAGGCGCTGCGCCTGCGCGTCGCCGGAAAAATCCGCCGCGTCGATCTCCGCACCCTGGAAAGTCTGGACCGCGGCGAGCTGTTCGCCACCATCGGCCAGGAAATCAACCACCTGTCGCAAAGCCTGCCGCTGCTGGTCAGCGCGGCGCAAAGCAGCTTCCTGCTGGTGTTCTGCCTGCTGTACATCGCCACCGTGTCGCTGGTGGCGTTCGCGGTGGTGACGGCGTGCACCGCCCTGGGCCTGGGACTGTTCTGGCTGCGCCGCCGCCGTCTGGATCAGGCGCTGATCCAGGTTCACCACCAGGAAGCGGCCATGCTGGACAGCCTGAGCCACTTCACCCGCGGCTTCCAGGAAATCCGCCTGAACGCCGACCGCAACGACGCGCTGTTCGCCCATTTCTCGGCCGTGGTGGACACCCTGCGCGACAAGGTGGTGGGGGTCGGCGGCAAGTGGGTGATCCTGCTGCAATTCGGCAACGCCTTTCTGTACGCCCTGGTCGGCGTGGTGATCTTCGTGCTCCCCGCCTTCTTCTCGGGCTATACCGACGCCATCTACAAGATCACCGCCGCCGCCATCTTCTGCGTCGGCCCGGTGACGGCGCTGACCGCCGCCGCGCCCCTTTACGCCCGCGCCGACCTGGGCCTGGGCCACGTCGCCCGGCTGGAACGGCGCCTGGACCTCGGCCGCCCGGCGGCGGCGGAACCGCTGGCGCAATCGCGCTTTTCCGATTTCACGCTGCTGGAATGCCGGGGCCTGACCTTCAGCTACCGCGAGGCGGACGGCGAGGCATCCTTCACCTCGGGGCCGCTGGATCTGAACCTGCGGCGCGGCGAGACGGTGTTCGTCACCGGCGGCAACGGCAGCGGCAAATCCACCGCCATGAAGCTGTTGTGCGGCCTTTACACCCCCGACGGCGGCAGCATCGCTGTGGACGGCGTGGCGGTGGACGCGACCACCCGCCAGGATCTGCGCGAGATGTTCGCGGCGGTGTTCGCCGATTTCCACCTGTTCGACCGGCTGTACGGCCTGGAGAACGCCGACCCGGCGCGGGTGGCGGACCTGATCGCCGCCATGGAACTGACCGACAAGGTCGGCTTTGCCGACGGCGCCTTTACCACCACCAGCCTGTCCACCGGCCAGCGCAAGCGGCTGGCGCTGATCGTGGCGCTGCTGGAGGACCGGCCGATCTACCTGTTCGACGAATGGGCCGCCGACCAGGACGCCCATTTCCGCCACCGGTTTTACACCCGCCTGTTGCCCGACCTGAAGGCGCGCGGCAAGACGGTGCTGGCCGTGACCCATGACGACCGTTATTGGCCGCAATGCGACCGCCGCCTGACCATGGATCTGGGCAAAGTGGTGGCGGAATGCGCCGGGGGGGCGGCATGACCCTGCTGTCCTTTCTGGCCGGGGCGGGCCGCCGCACGCTGATCCTGATGGCCGCGCTGATCGTGGTGGCCGGTCTGGCCAATGCCGGGCTGGTGGTGATGATCAACCGCATCGCCGTCGATGTCGCTCAGGGCGCGTGGCCGGGCCTGTGGTCGTGGGTTTTGTTCGGCGGCTGTTTCCTGGCCTATTACCTGTGCAACAACACCGCCCTGCTGAACGCCAACCGCGTCATCGAGACGCTGCTGAACCGCCTGCGCCTGGACGTGGTGGACCGCCTGCGCCAGTCGGAACTGCTGGTGGCCGACCGGGTCGGGCGCGGCACCCTGTACGCCATGGTTTCGCACGAAACCAACCACCTGTCGGTGACGTTCCCGCTGCTGGTGGACGCGCTGCAACAGGCGGTTCTGCTGTTCTTCTCGCTGCTGTACCTGCTGTATCTGTCGCCCATGGCATTCGCCGTGTTCGTGGCGGCGGTGGCGGTGGGCGTTGCCGCCTATGTGATGGTCAACCGCCGTTTCGCCGCCACCCTGGCCCGCCTGAGCAGCCATCAGGGCCGCATGCTGGACGCCATCGATTCCATCCTGCGCGGTGCCAAGGAATTGCGGCTGAACAGCGCGCGCGGCCAGGCGGTGGAACGAGCCTATCGCACCCTGTCGCGGCGGACCGAGGCCGGGCTGGTGGCCTCAGGCGAGCATTGGGCCGAGATGATCCTGCTGTCGTCCTTCGTCACCTATCTGATGTTGGGCGTGGTGGCCTATTTCTTCCCCGACGCCGCCCAGGGCCACACCCTTCTGGTGTTCCAACTGGTGCCGGTGCTGCTGTTCTGCGTCAGCCCGCTGGCCAAGATCGTCGCCCAGTCGCCCATGTTCCTGCGCGCCCAGGTCGGGCTGGACAGCGTGCTGGCGGTACGCCGCCAATTGGAGGAAGCGGGCGCCCTGTCGCCGGACGAGGCCCGCGCCCTGGCGGCGCCGCTGGCCGATTTCTCTACCCTCAGCTACGAGGGCGTCACCTTCACCCACCGCGACGACACCGGCGCCGCCACCTTCACCGCCGGGCCGCTGTCGCTGGAACTGAAGCGCGGCGAGGTGGTGTTCGTGGTCGGCGGCAACGGCAGCGGCAAATCCACCGCCCTGCGGCTGCTGTGCGGACTTTACCCGGCGGCGGGCGGCGCCATCCGCGTTGATGGCGAACCCTTGTCCGCCCGCGCCGTCGCCGGCCTGCGCGAGTTGTTTTCCGCCATCTTCGTCGATTTCCACCTGTTCGACCGCCTGTACGGCGCCGAGGATGCTGCCCCCGCCCGCGTCCAGGCGTTACTGGAGCAGATGGGGCTGGGCGGCAAAGTGCGGTTCGCCGATGGCCGTTTCTCCACCACCCACCTGTCCACCGGCCAGCGCAAGCGGCTTGCCCTGGTGGCGGCGCTGTTGGAGGACCGGCCCATTTATCTGTTCGATGAATGGTCGGCGGAACAGGACATCCATTTCCGCCGCTATTTCTATGAAACCGTGATCCCGGACCTTCGGGCGCGGGGCAAGCTGGTGGTCGCCGTCACCCATGACGAACGCTACTGGCATCTGGCCGACCGGGTGGTGAAACTGGACCTGGGGACCATCGTCTGGGATCGTCCGGGCAGCGCGTGGGGAACGCTATGAAGGCTTTTCTATTTCCCGGCCAGGGGGCGCAGCGCGTCGGCATGGGCGCCGGTCTGTTCGACGCCTTCCCGGACAAGGTGGCCGAGGCCGACGCGGTGCTGGGTTTCTCCATCGCCGAGCTGTGCCTGAACGGCCCCATGGAGCGACTGACCCGCACCTGCTTCACCCAGCCCGCCCTGTACGTGGTCAGCGCCCTGAAATTCCTGGCCCACGACGACCGCCCCGACGTGGTGCTGGGCCACAGCGTCGGCGAATACGCCGCCCTGTTCGCCGCCGGGGTGGTGGATTTCGCCACCGGCCTGAAGCTGGTGAAGAAGCGCGGCCAGTTGATGGACCGCGCCCAGGGCGGCGGCATGGCGGCGGTGATCGGCCTGGACGCCGAACAGATCGCGGCGGTGGTGCGCGAACACGGCCTGACCGAAATTCATCCTGCCAATTTCAACACCCCGCGCCAGATCGTGCTGTCGGGCCGCCGCGAGGCGGTGGTGGCGGCGGAGCCGCTGTTCCGCGCCGCCGGGGCCAGCCATTACGTGGTGCTGCCAGTGGGCGGCGCCTTCCACACACCGTTCATGGCCGAGGCCCGCCGCGATTTCGCCGATTTCGCCGGCGGCTTCACCTTTGCCGCGCCCAGCGTGCCGGTGATTTCCAACGTCACCGCCCGCCCCCATGACCCCGCCACCATCCGCGAGCGCATGGTGGAACAGATCACCGCCCCGGTGCGCTGGTGCGAATCCATCCGCTATCTGCTGGCCAAGGGGCTGCGGTTCGAGGACGTGACCGAGATCGGCGACGGCCCGCCGGTGGTCAAGCCCATGGTCCGCCGCACCGAAGCCGAGGCCGGGCCGCTGGATTCCGCCGCCCTGGCCGCCGAGGAAGCGCCCGCCCCGCCCCCAGCTCTGGCACCGACACTAGCTCCGGCACCGACACCAGCACCGGCCAGCGGGCCGTTCAGCCTGGACAATCTGGGATCGCGCGCCTTCTGCGCCGATTTCGGCCTGACCTACCCTTATGTCTGCGGCGCCATGTACCAGGGCGTGTCCTCGGTCGAAATGGTGACGCGCATGGGCCGGGCGGGCATGCTGGCGTTCTTCGGCGCGGGCGGCCTGCCCATGGAACGGGTCGAGCAGGCCATCGCCGCCATCCGTGCCAGTCTGCCCCAAGGCGCGCCGTTCGGCGTCAATTTCATCGCCCACGTCAACAATCCCCATCTGGAAGACCAGTTGACCGATGTGCTGGTCCGCCACGGCGTGCGGGTGGCGGAAGCCTCGGCCTTCATGGAGGTGACGCCCGCCTTGGCGCGCTGGCGCGCCCTGGGCCTGCGCGAGGAAAACGGCAAGATCCATACCGATAACCGCATCATCGCCAAGGTGTCGCGCCCCGACGTCGCCGCCCAATTCCTGGCCGCCGCGCCCGAGCGGGTGGTGGCACGGCTGCGGCAGGCGGGCGCCATCACCGAGGCGCAGGCGGCGCTGCTGGCCCAGGT
>JAFAAW010000036.1 GCA_023426365.1 Pseudomonadota bacterium | reverse complement strand
GCGGCGAGCGCGGAATCGATGCCGCCCGACAGGCCCAGCACCACGCCGGGAAAGCCGTTCTTGGTCACATAGTCGCGCAGGCCCAGCATCATGGCCTGATAGATGTTTTCCTCGCGCGTCGGCTCCTGCGCCAGCGGGCCTTGGGTGGTCCAGCCGTGTTCGCCCCGCACCCAGGTGGTGGTGACCACCCGCGCCGTCCAGGCGGGCAGGCGCAGCAGCGGCCGGGCCTTGGCATCCAGGGCGAACGAGGCGCCGTCGAACACCAATTCGTCCTGGCCGCCCAACTGGTTGACGTACAGCAGCGGCAGGCCGGTTTCCGTCACCCGCTCCACCGCGCGGTGCAGGCGCACATGGGGCTTGTCCAGCTCGAAGGGCGAGCCGTTGGCCACCACCAGGATCTCGGCACCGCATTCGACCAGGGTTTCGGCCACGTCGGCGAACCACATGTCCTCGCACACCATCACGCCCAGGCGGACGCCGCGGAACTGGATGGGGCCGGGCACCGGGCCGGGGGTGAACACGCGGGCTTCGTCGAACACGCCGTAATTGGGCAGGTGATGCTTCAGCCGGGTCGCCGCCACCGCGCCCTTGTCCAGCAGCAGCACGGCGTTGTGGACCGCGCCGCCCACCCGCCACGGCGCGCCCACCAGAAGCGCTGGGCCGCCATCGGCGGTCTGCCCGGCCAGATGTTCGACCGTCGCCTCGACCGCGTCCAGGAAGGCGGCCTTCAGCACCAGATCCTCGGGCGGATAGCCCGACACCGTCAGCTCGGGGAACACCACCAACTGGGCGCCATCGGCCGCCGCCTGGGCGCGGGCGTCCAGGATGCGCCGGGCATTCCCGGCCACGTCGCCAACCACGGGGTTGATCTGGGCCAGGGCGATCGAAAGGGTGTCGGACATGGGGAAAAGCCTGAATATTTGCCAGGCCCTGACTTAACGACATGCACTTGGGCCTGTCAATGCGCGCACCGGCGCCGGAATCTGCTAAAATCGCCCGCCAAGGGGGAGAGAAAAGCATGACCGACCCGGACCCGCCACCCGCCGGCCCCAGGGCCTGCGCCGCCATCGCCAACGTGATGATCGGCCATTTCGCCACCCGCCTGGAGGTGGAGGCCCGCCGCGTCGGCGGCGCGCTGGGGGCCGACGCCATCCGCGCCCTGGCCGAACGCTTCATGGCCGACGAGGCGGCGCGCTTCCAATCGGCGTTGCAGCGGTCGTGGGACGGCTGCACCCAGGCGCGCGAGGCGCGGCAATGGGAAAGCGCGCCGCGCAACCCGTTCGACCGCATCCTCACCAAGCCCTTCACCCACCTGTTTCCGTCGCGCCAGGGCGACGGCGGCGGCGTTCTCAGCCGCCGGCTGTTGCCCGGCTTCCATCTGGCGGTGGACAAGATGATCGGCCCGGCCCTGTTCGAACAATGCCAGCGCAAGAGCCAGGGCATCGTCGAGCGCCATCGCCAGCCGGGCGGCGGCATCCACTGGGCCGGGGTGCACGCCGACCCGGAAACCCAGGCGCTGTGCGGCGACGTGCTGGTGGTGGTCGCCCAGTATTTCGGCCATTTCGAACGCCGCCGCGACTGGTTCATGGCGGTGGTCAATTCCAATCTGGCCGCCGTGCCGGCCGGCGCCCCCGACGCCTATTGGCGCCTGACGGAACACGGCTTCGCCGAGCTGATGCGCGCGCTGTTCGGCGCTCTGGCCGCCCGGACCGTCACCGATGGCGCCGCCCTGCGCCGGCGCTACGGCGACCAGACCGTGGAGACCATCGAGGCGTTCTTCCGCCGCCTGGACGCATAGGATAGACTTTCGGTCTAAGATTTTCAGGGGAAACGACCATGACCGTGTCCGCATTGAAGGTGCCCCCGGGCTTCCTGTGGGGGGCCTCGACCTCGGCCTATCAGATCGAGGGCGCGGCGGCCGAGGACGGGCGCGGTCCCAGCATCTGGGACATCCATTCCCGCATCCCCGGCCGCACCAACAACGGCGATACCGGGGACGTCGCCTGCGACCATTACCATCGCTGGCCCGAGGACCTTGCGCTGCTCGGGAAGCTGGGGGTGGATGCCTATCGCTTTTCCGTCTCGTGGCCGCGCGTGCTGCCGCGTGGGCGCGGCGCGGTCAACCACAAGGGCCTCGACTTCTACGAGCGCGTGCTGGACGCGGTGCTGGAGGCCGGCATGCAGCCCTGGCTGTGCCTGTACCATTGGGACCTGCCGCAGCGGCTGCACGAACTGGGCGGCTGGACCAACCGCGACGTGGCCGGCTGGTTCGCCGATTACGCCACCCTGATCGCGCGCAGGTTCGGCGACCGCGTGCGCCATTTCGCCACCTTCAACGAACCCAACGTGGCGACCCTGTTCGGCTATGCCATGACGTGGTGCGCGCCGGCCATGCAGGACCGCGACGCCTATTTCCGCGCCGCCCACCACCTGAATCTGGCCCACGGCGCGGCGGTTGACGTGCTGCGCGACCACGTCAAGGGTGCGCAGATCGGCGCCATCTACAACATGCAGCCGGTCCATCCCGAATCCGACACGCCCGAGAACCGGCGCGCGGCCGAGGTGCTGGACGCCCATTGGAACCTGGTTTACGCCGACCCGCAGATTCTGGGGCATTACCCGGCGGTGGTGGCGGGCGAGTTCGAACCCTATGTCCAGGCCGGCGACATGGCGCGCATCTGCCGGCCCATGGACTGGTTCGGCATGAACCATTACGGCCCCATCTGGACGCGGGCGGACCCGGCCAACCAAATCGGCATCGCCTGGGGCGACAACCCCAATCCGGTGCCGCATCCCGAGATCGGCTGGCCCATCTATCCCGAGGCGTTCACCGACGAGCTGAAGCGTTGTGCCGCGCGCTACCGCCTGCCGGTCTATGTGACCGAGAACGGCATGGGGCGCGGCGCCGCCGAGGAGGTGCCCGATGCCGAGGGGCGGGTGGCCGACCCCTACCGCATCGCCTATCTCAAGCTCTACACGGCGGCCATGGAACAGGCCATCGCCGAGGGCATCGACGTGCGCGGCTATTTCATCTGGTCGCTGCTGGATTGCTACGAATGGGGGTCGGGCTACGGCAACCGCTTCGGCATCGTGCATGTGGATTTCCCCACGCAGACGCGCACGCCCAAGGATTCGTTTTCCTGGTACGCCGATCTGGTCAAGGCATCGCGCCAAGGCTGAGACGGGCGGAGGAGGGCGCCTCAGCCGTTGGCCTCGACCCAGTCGGCCAGATTGTTGAGCGCGGTGGACAGCAGCCGGTGGTCGCCCGACTCGATCACCGGCGCCAGCACGCAGGCCACCTCGTCGCCCACCGCGCCGATGTCTTGCAGGGCGGCCAGCGGGTTGCCTTCGGCCAGCCGTTCGGCGGCGGCGCGATAGACGCGGCGGCGGCTGCCGCGCAATTCCTGCTCCACCAGTTCCATCAGCGCGTCGGCGACCGGAACCTTGCGGTGGACGTGAAAGGCCAGCGATCGCAACAGGCGGACCTTGTCCTCGCCGTCCAGGGTATCGTTCTTGGCCATCTCGGCCTCCTTGTCTTGAGGGGCGCACCTTCGCTCCGTGCCGATGCCAAGTCAATCGACGGGCGCACATGGCCGTGCTATGCAAACCGCATGCATGACATGACACCCCACGCCCTGGTCCTGCCGTTCGAGCGGGAATTGCTGGACTTTCCCTCCCGCGCCTTTCTGCTGCGGGCCGAACCCTCCGACGCCTTCGGCCCCGACTGGCGCGCGGTACTGTGCTGCGAGCAAAGCTTCAAGCCGGCCTTCGACGCGCTGACGGCGGCGGGCTATGCGGCCCAGGCCCGGCTGGACGGGCAATTCCCCGCCGGTCTGGTGCTGCTGACCAAGCACAAGGTGGAAAACCGCGCCAATGTGGCCCGCGCCTGGTCGCTGCTGGAACCCGGCGGCGTGCTGGTGGTGTGCGGGGCCAACGCCATCGGCGCCGCCAGCTTCGAGCGCGAGGTGGACAAGGTCCTGGGCCTGGACGGCCACCTGTCCAAGCATCAGGCGCGCACCTTCTGGCTGCGCCGCCAGGGGGACGACATGCCCGCCGCCCTGGCCGAATGGCTGGCCGCCGCTGCGCCGCGCCCGGTGGGCGACACGGGCCTGATGGCGCGCGCCGGCTGTTTCAGCCCCGATCATGTGGATACCGGCTCGCGCGTCCTCGCCGGATGCCTGCCCGACACCGTGGCCGGCCGGGTGGCCGATCTGGGGGCGGGGTGGGGCTATCTGGGGGCGCAGATTCTCCGCCGTTTCCACGCCGTCACCGAACTGGACAGTTTTGAAGCCGAGGCGCTGGCCATCGAGGACGGCCGCGCCAATCTGGAGCGCATCGACCATGCGGCCGCGCGCAACTGGCATTGGGCGGACGTCGCCGCCGGCCTGCCCGAGGTGCAGCCCTATGACTGGATCGTCAGCAACCCGCCCTTCCACGAGGGCATGCGCGCCGACCCCGCCATCGGGCGCGCCTTCATCGCCGCCGCGTGGAAGGCCATCCGCCGGCGCGGCAAATTCGTGCTGGTCGCCAACCAGCACCTGCCCTACGAGGCGGAACTGCGCAAGCGCTTCCGCGACGTCCAGCTTCTGACGGTGGCCGACGGCTTCAAGGTCTATCTGTCCAGCAACCGGCACGACGTGGTGCGATGAGACTGACCCGGCTGATCGCCAATCTGGGCTATGGCAGCCAGCGCGACGTCAAGGCCATGATCCGCGACGGCCGCGTCACCCTGGCCGACGGCAGCGCGCTGAGCGAGGCCTCGCGCGCGGCGCATGACGACATCCGCGTGGACGGCGAGGCGCTGGACCCGGCGCCGGGCGTGGTGCTGATGCTGAACAAGCCGGCGGGCTACACCTGCTCGACCGCGGACCCGGGCCGCATCGTCTATGAATTGCTGCCGCCGCGCTTCATGCGGCGCAACCCCATCATCGCGCCGGTGGGCCGGCTGGACCGCGACACCACCGGGCTGTTGCTGCTGACCGACGACGGCAAGCTGCTGCACCGGCTGACCTCGCCCCGCCACCACGTTCCCAAGACCTACGAGGTGAGTCTGGCCCGTCCCCTGGACGGGACCGAGGCCGAATTGTTCGCCAGCGGCACCCTGGTGCTGCGCTCGGAAACCACGCCCTTGCTGCCCGCCCGGCTGGAGGCCACCGGCCCCCAGACCGCGCGGCTGACCATCACCGAGGGGCGCTATCATCAGGTTCGCCGCATGTTCGCCGCCACCGGCAACCATGTGGAGCGCCTGCACCGCGCCGCCATCGGCCCGCTCGCCTTGGGCGATCTGCCCGAGGGGCAGTGGCGGGTGCTGGGGGCGGACGAGGTGGCGGCGCTGGGTTAGCCGACCAGAATGTGGCCCAGGGTGCGCACGGCGATGCCGACACCCGCGCCCAGGCAGGCGGGTTTCCACACGGCGGCGACGCGGCGGCCGGCGCTCATCAAGACGGCGACGCCGGGAATGTCCAGCGGATGGATCAGAAAGCCGGCGCTGGCGTTCAGCAGGCTTTCGCCCATGGCCTTGTCGCGCACCTGCTCGTCCACCACGCCCAGCATGGCGGTGCCGCCCGCCAGGTATTTGGTGAAGGTGGGCAGGATCACCGCCGGGTCGATGCCGGCCAGCGCCAGAACCGGCGACAGCAGCCGGGTCAGCCCGTCGATGGCGCCCAATTGCCGGAGCGCGGTGATGGCGACCAGCGACAGCACCAGCATGGGAATGGCGCCGATGGCGATCTTGAACGCCTCGGCGCCGGCGCGGTTGATCACGTCCAGCACGCCCTTGGCGTCCTCGGCCACCGGATGGCGCAGGGTTTCGTCCATGACGTGTTCGGCATCCGACAGCGAGCGGCCGAACAGATAGGTGGTCGCCGCCGCCGCCGCCAGGCCGCCCACCAGCGACCACGCCAGCGTGGACCCCACATGCAGGCCGAGCGCGGCCATGGGAAACACCACGTTGGCCTGGGCCATGGCCAGCACCAGGGCGAAGGCGGCGGCCAGATGGCGGTCCGACGCGCCCCGGCTTTCCATCATGGACAGCGTCGCCAGCGGGGCGGCGAAGCTGACGAAGCTGACCTGCAGGGCGGCGAAGACGCCCAGGCCGGTCAGGCCGAACGGCCGCAGCAGGGGGGCGAGCCGCGCCACCAGCCAGTCCAACACGCCGCGCGCCTCCAGCAGGCGCATGATGGACAGCATCACCACCATGATGGGCAGCAGGACGAACAGCGACAGTTCGATGGCCGCGCGGCCGGCGG
The DNA here is from genome assembly GCA_023426365.1 of Pseudomonadota bacterium. Taxonomy (GTDB): domain Bacteria; phylum Pseudomonadota; class Alphaproteobacteria; order Rhodospirillales; family Magnetospirillaceae; genus Magnetospirillum. Next base: position 53,514 of record JAFAAW010000036.1, on the reverse strand, counting down.
GCAGAATGACGGTGATCAGGGTGTTCATCAGGTGTCGCGGCGTTCGCCCTGGCGGCGCAGGGGGTGGATCAGCCAGTTGCGCAGGTCCAGCGGACTCATCTTGCGGCGTCGGTCGTGGCCGTCCAGCGTGCTGGCGCGCACCTCAACCTGGCCGTCCTTGCTGGGTTCCAGCGTCAGCTTACGCTCGTGATAGGCCTCGAGCGCCGAATGGTAGCCCACGGTGATGACGGTGGCGGTGGGGAATTCCTCGCGCACCAACTGCATCATCTCGTTCTCGCCGTCGGCGTGCAGGCCGTCGGTCGCCTCCTGGATGAAGATCCAGTTGGGCCGGTGCAGCAACAGGCGGGCAAAGCCCAGCCGCTGCTGCTCGCCCAGCGTCAGCACGTTCTCCCAGGTGGCGGTTTCCTCAAGCCGCTCGGACAGGTGGCTCAAGCCCACGCGCGCCAGGGCGGCCACCAGGAATTCCGAATCGAAGCTGTCGGGGCCGGCGGGATAGGCCAGCACGCTGCGCAGCCGCGCGATGGGCAGATAGGGCCGCTGCGGCATGAAGAAGATGTCGGCGTCGTTGGGCCGGAACACCTGGCCGCAGCCCCACGGCCACAGGCCCGCCACCACCTTGAACAGCTTGATGGCCGCGCCCGGATCGCCCGAGATCAGCACCCGCTCGCCCGCCTCGATGGTTTCGGTGAAGTTGCTGACCACCTTGCCGCCGTCGGGCTTGGCCACGCATACGTCGTTGAACACCAGGGCGGAACGGTCGCCGGTTTCCACCTGAATGGTGTTGGCGGCCTGGGTGCGGGTCTGTTCTTCCTTCAGGGTCTGCAAGGCGTTGTACAGGGCCAGCACGCGCTCGACCGACGCCTTCCACTCGGCCGCCTTGGACAGGTTGTCCACCGGCCACGACAGGGCGCTGGTCATCTGCTGGAACGCCTGGGCGATCTGCATCAGCTCGCCCAGGGAAATGGCGCCGGCGATATAGCGGGGGGCGGCGATCAGGAAGGGAAAGCCGGTGGCCAGCACCGAATAGCCCGACGAGAACAGGAAGACCTTGGCCAGTGCCGTGGTTTGCAGGTTGAAACCCTTGCGCACGGCGACGAACAGGTCGGACAGGCGGCGGCGCTCGTCGGGTTCGCCGTGCAGCAGGGCGATGGCCTCGGAATTCTCGCGCACGCGCACCAGGCCGAAGCGGAAATTGGCCTCCACCGTCTGGCGCATGTTGACCGTGCGTACCAAGGGCCGGCCGATCAGCACGGCGGCGGTGGTGCCGGCGGTGGCGTACAGCATGGACACGAACACCATGTGCCCGGGGATGGGCAGCGGGGTATCGAACAGGGTGACGGTGATCACGCCCGACAGCGACCACAGGATCTGCGTGAAGCTGACCAGCAGAAGCAGGCAATAGAACAGCGAATGGGCCAGATCGATGGCGCTTTCGCAGGTGTTGCGGATGTCCTCGGCGATGCGGCCGTCGGGGTTGTCGTGGTCGCCGGGCATGTGCTTGACCAGATAATGCCGGCCCTCGGCCATCCAGTCGTCCAGCAGCCGCCGGGTCAGCCAGCGGCGCCAGCCCACCTGCAGGCGGCGCTTGAGCATCAGGTGGGTCGAGGTGATGGTCATCGCCACCGCCAGGATGCCCAAGAGCGCCCCGATCTGCACCAGGAAGCGGTCCATGGAGCGTTGTTCCAGCGCATTGAACAGCGCCGCGCTCCACAGATTGACCATGATCGGCACCACCACCTGGCCCATGGTCAGCAGCACGAACAGCGCGGTCAGGCCGCGCACCGACCACTTTTCGTCGGAATTCCAATAGGGGCCGGCGAGGTCGAGGAACTGGGCGAAGAAACCCTTGCGGCGCGGTGCCGGGGGAAGTTCTTCGGCCGGAGTTCGCGCCGTCACCTCCACCGTCATGCGTTCTCCCCCAAAAGTCTTACCCAGCCCGAGATCACCAATAAACCATGGCCGCTGTTGAAACGCCAGCGGGGTAAGGGGTTCCCACATGGCTTGACCGAAATGGTCGGACCATTCCACATTGGCGTCCCATTGGGAGGTTGAACATGCAGGTCGTTCTGGACGTGGCGCTGCCCGTCTTCGCCATCGTCGTCGCCGGTTATGCCGGCGGCCGGTCGGTGCTGGGGCAGACCGCGTCCACGGCGCTGTCGGCCTTCGTCTACTGGTTCGCGCTGCCGGCCGTCCTGTTCCTTGCCATGGCGCGCCAGCCGCTGGCGCAGATCTTCAACGGCCCGTTCATCGGCGCCTTTCTGGGGTCCATGCTGGTGGTGTATTTCGGCGCCGCGCTGCTGGGCCGCCTGATCCACCCGCAGGGTTGGGCCAGGCATTCGCTTCAGGGGCTGAACGCCGCCTTTTCCAACACCGGCTACATGGGCATTCCGCTGTTCGTCGCCGCCTATGGCGCCGACCACCTGTTGCCCGCGCTGATCGCCACCGTGGTGATGAGCGTGGTGATGGTGGGGCTGGCGGTGATCTGGATCGAACTGGTGCAGGCGGCCGGCAACGGCATCCTGCACGCCCTGGCCGATGTGGGGCGCGCCCTGGTCAAGAACCCCCTGATCGTGTCGTCCATGGCGGGGCTGGCGTGGAACCTGACCGGGCTGCCGGTGCCGCAACCGGTGGTGAACTTCTGCCAGTTGGTGGGCGGGGCGGCGGGGCCGTGCGCGCTGTTCGCCATCGGCGTGTTCCTGGCCGGCCGGCCGCTGGTGCTGGCTTGGCGCAAGGTGGGCTGGATGGTGCCGCTGAAGCTGGTGGTGCAGCCGCTGCTGGCCTGGGTGCTGATCCAGACCCTGTTCCCGCTGGATCATTTCTGGACCGGCGCCACCTTGCTGCTGGCGGCGCTGCCGACCGGCGCGCTGACCTTCGTCGTCGCCACCCAGTACCAGACTTATGTGGAGGAGACCAGCCAGGTCATCTTGCTGTCCACCCTGGCCTCGGTGCCGGTGCTGTCGGTCATTCTGGTGCTGTACGCGGGTTGAGCCGAGGCGCGGCGCCGTGCGGCCGGCCCAAGACATCCCCGGCCGGAAAAGCTATCGCGATGCCACCACGCCGTGATCGCGCTGGCAATATTGCAGCTTGGCACCCAGGCCGCCCTGCTGAAGCACCACATTGTCGGTGTCGGTGGTCCAGGTGGTGGTGGTCCATTCGACGCCGGGAAGTTGCTGGCGCTTTTCCAGGACGGGCGCACCCAGACTGCCGACCAGCGAGGCATGCAGGTCGGGGGGCAACGCCGCGCCGGCCTTGGGCAGCAGGTCCACGCACACCAGACGCGCGGTGCTCACGTCGAACAGAAGATAGGCCTGCAAATCGGCGCCGGCCACGCGGTGCTCGGCCACCAATTGCGGGACGCGGATGGGGGCGAAGCCGCGGCGGTAGGTGCGGCGCTGCTTTTCCTCTGCGGTGGCGGAAACCGCCTTGCCCTGCGACGCGGCAAGCGCCTGGCCGGGCGACATGCCCCATTGGGTCCATTCCCAATCGGCACGGGCGTGGCCGCTGGCCATGAGCAGTATGGTTACAATCGGGGCAAGAATGCGCACCATGTCGGCCTCCACCGCCATTCCCCCCGGGGGAATAAAAGCAGTGTCGGCGAGACTTGGTCAATCACGGTTTGCTGTTGCTATTCTTGCGTAGAATACATGGCGGTTGCGCACATAACCTGAAAGAAGTAGGCGTCCACTTCAAAGGGCGGCGGCATGTGCGCAAGCCGTGTGCGCAATCACTGTGCGCGACGGTCCATGGACACAGTCACCACATTGACGTCGCCGCAGGCGCCGCCCTCGACCGTGACGTCCTTGGCCAATTGCTTGACGGTGGCGTTGCTGATCAATTGCTCGCACCGGCGGCGGCTGGCGTGCTCGAAGCGAATGTCGTAGCCGGCGGCGGACGGGTGGACTGACACCGCCGGGCTGTCCAGATAGAACATGGGCTGTTCCACGACCATGCCGTCCAGGGTGCCGCCGGCCAGGGCGGTGTCGGCGGCGGTGGTCAGGTTGGTGAGGTATTCGGGGATCAGCCGCGAGCGTGGCAGGCTGTCCACCAGATAGTAGTAGCCGAACATGAAGGTCAGAGTGGCGAAGAAGATATGCAGCTTGATCTTGGTGACCACGGCGAACGCTCCTGCCTGGTGAAATGAAAACGCCCGCCGCGGTTTCCCACGGCGGGCGTTCCCATAAAAGGGGGGGTTAGCCCTTGTTCTTGCCGGCGACGATCTCGTCGGCGACCTGACGCGGAACCGGCTCGTAGTGCGAGAATTCCATCGTGTAGGACGCACGGCCCGAGGTCATGCCGCGCAGCTGGCCGATATAGCCGAACATCTCGTTCAGGGGCACGAAGGCCTCGACCGCGATGTTGTTGCCGCGCTCCAGCTGGCCCTGGATCATGCCGCGACGACGGTTCACGTCGCCGATGACGTCACCCAGATAGTCTTCCGGAGTCACCACTTCGACCTTCATCACCGGCTCCAGCAGGATCGGGTTGGCCTTGCGGATGGCCTCGCGGAAGCAGGCCTTGGCGGCGATTTCGAAGGTCAGCGCGTTCGAGTCCACGTCGTGGAACTTGCCGTCCACCAGGCGGGCGCGGAAGTCCACGGTCGGATAGCCGGCGAGCACGCCGTCTTCCTTCTGCATCTGCAGACCCTTGTCCACCGACGGGATGTACTCCTTCGGCACCGAACCGCCGACGGTCTCGTCCTTGAACTCGTAACCCAGACCACGCTCGAGCGGCTCGAAGATGATCTTCACTTCGGCGAACTGGCCCGAACCGCCGGTCTGCTTCTTGTGGGTGTAGGTGTGCTCGATCACCGAGGTGAAGGCTTCGCGGTAAGCCACCTGCGGCTTGCCCATGTTGCCTTCCACGTTGAACTCGGTGCGCAGGCGGTCCATGGTCACTTCCAGGTGCAGCTCGCCCATGCCGCGCAGGATGGTCTGACCGGTTTCACGGTCGGTTTCCAGACGCAGGCTCGGGTCGGCACGGACCAGCTTGCCCAGCGCGTTGGAGAACTTCTCCTGGTCGGCCTTGGCCTTCGGCTCCACCGACACCGAGATCACCGGCTCGGGGAACTTCATGCGCTCGAGCACCACCGGGGCGGTCGGATCGCACAGGGTGTCACCGGTGTCGGTCTCGGCCAGCGAAACCAGCGCGATGATGTCGCCGGCGCGGGCTTCTTCGATCGGGTTGGCGTCCTTGGCGAACATTTCGACCATGCGGCCGATCTTCTCGCGCTTGCCACGGGTCGAGTTCAGCACGCTCATGCCCTTGGTCAGCACGCCCGAATAGACGCGCACGAAGGTCAGGGCGCCGTAGGCGTCGTTGATGACCTTGAACGCCAGGGCCGAGAACGGCTCGTCATCCGAGGACAGGCGCTCGCCGACCGGGTTGCCGTCGGCGTCCACGGTCTTGATGGCTTCCACGTCGTTCGGGGCGGGCAGGTACCAAATGACGGCGTCCAGAACCTGCGTCGGGCCCTTGTTCTTGTACGAGGTACCGCACAGAACCGGGTTGAACGAGCCGTTCAAGGTGCCCTTGCGGATGCAGGCGCGCAGGGTATCGGCGTCCGGCTCCTCGCCGGTCTCCAGATACTTCTCCATGGCGGCTTCGTCCTGCTCGAGGGCGGTGTCCACCAGCTCGGCGCGGTACTGGGCGATGGAGTTCAGGATCTCCTTGTCCTCGACCACCGAGATCTTGCAGCGCTCGATGATGGCGGCCGGATCGGCGTCAACGATGTCCCACTTGGAATCGCGCTCCTCGGACAGCCAGATGTAGCCCTTCATCTCGACCAGATCGACCATGCCCTGGAAGTTGTCTTCCGAGCCGATCGGCAGGAAGATCGGCAGGGGACGGGCGCCCAGGCGGGTCTTCATCATCTCGACGCAACGACGGAAGTTCGCGCCCGAACGGTCCATCTTGTTGACGTAGCACAGACGCGGAACCTTGTAGTTGTCGGCCAGGCGCCAGTTGGTCTCGGTCTGCGGCTCCACACCGGCCACGCCGTCGAACACCACCACGGCGCCGTCCAGCACGCGCAGCGAGCGGTTCACCTCGATGGTGAAGTCCACGTGGCCGGGGGTGTCGATCACGTTGATCTTCTTGCCCTTCCAGAACGCGGACACGGCGGCGGACTGAATGGTGATGCCGCGCTTCTGCTCCTGCTCCATGTAGTCGGTCGTGGTCGACGACTTCAGGTCCTTGGTGTCGTGCACGTCCACGATGGTGTGCTTACGGCCGGTGAAATACAGGATGCGCTCGGTCGTCGTCGTCTTGCCGGCGTCGACGTGCGCGATGATGCCGATGTTGCGGATGTCGGAAAGTGGAGTCTGGCGAGCCATGTGGTTAGGGTCCGTTGTGTGAAAGGGACAAAGCCGGGGGCGGGACAAATTCTCTCCCCACCCAGGCCGTAAATCCGAACTGGTTTGGGGGGCGTTTTATATGAGATCGCGCCCAAATGCCACTGCTTAACCACACTGTTCTCGAATCGGCTGTGGAAAGCCGCTCGGAAGCGTGGCGCGCCGCTTGATCCCTCCTCCCAATGCCGCCATCATCGCCGGCCCGGACCCCCGACTGCGCCGAAGGACCGCCATGGCCGACAGCTTGCTTCCGCCCATTCCCTATACCGACGATTTCCTGCGCGGCATCCTGCGCGGGGTGCGCACCATCGCCATCGTCGGCGCCAGCGCCAACTGGAACCGGCCCAGCTTTTTCGTGGCCAAGTACCTGCAGGAGAAAGGCTATCGGGTGATCCCCGTCAATCCCGGCCTGGACGGCCAGGAATTGCTGGGCGAGCGGGTCTACAAGGACCTGGCCTCGATCCCCGAGCCGGTGGACATGGTGGACGTGTTCCGCAATTCCGCCGCCGCCGGCACCATCACCGACCAGGCCATCGAGATCGGCGCCAAGGTGGTGTGGATGCAGTTGGGCGTCCAGAACGACGAGGCGGCGGCGCGCGCCGAGGCCGCCGGCCTCAAGGTGGTGATGAACCGCTGCCCCAAGATCGAGTTCGGCCGCCTGGGCGGCGAGTTGGGCTGGTTCGGCGTCAATTCCGGCATCATCTCGAACCGCCCCATGGAGGCGCCGCGCGCCAGGAAGGAGCGCGAGGCGCGCGCCGGCGGCAAGCAGCCCGCCTACGGCTTCGCCACCAAGGCGGTGCATTCGGGCGCCGCGCCCGACGCCACCACCGGCGCCCGCATCACGCCCATCTACCAGACCGCGTCCTACGTGTTCGAGGACGTGGATCACGCCGCCAGCCTGTTCAACCTGCACACCTTCGGCTACATCTACTCGCGCCTGACCAACCCCACCGTCTCGGTGCTGGAGGAGCGCGTCGCCACGCTGGAGGGCGGCCGCGCCGCCGTGGGCGCCGCCTCGGGCCATGCGGCGCAGTTCATCACCTTCTTCACCCTGCTGGAGCCGGGCGACCATTTCGTCGCCTCGCGCAACCTCTATGGCGGCTCGCTGACCCAGTTCGGCCTGTCGTTCAAGAAGCTGGGCTGGCACTGCACCTTCGTCGATCCCAACGATCCCGAGAATTTCCGCCGGGCGATGACCGACAGGACCAAGGCCATCTTCATCGAAAGCCTGGCCAATCCCGGCGGCATCATCGTGGACATCGAGGCGGTGGCCAAGGTCGCCCACGATGCCGGCATCCCGCTGATCGTGGACAACACCCTGGCGACGCCGTTCCTGTGCCGCCCCATGGAATGGGGGGCGGACATCGTGGTGCATTCCACCACCAAGTTCCTGGCCGGCCACGGCAACGCGCTGGGCGGCGTGGTGGTGGAATCGGGCAAGTTCAACTGGGGCCAGAACGACAAGTTCCCCAGCCTGTCGCAGCCCGAACCCGCCTATCACGGCCTGACCTTCGCCGAAACCTTCGGTGACTTCGCCTTCACCACCAAGGCGCGCGCGGTGGCCTTGCGCGATTTCGGCCCGGCCATGGCGCCCATGAACGCCTTCCTGACCATCACCGGCATGGAAACCCTGCATCTGCGCATGGAGCGCCACTGCGCCAACGCCGCGAAGGTCGCCGCCTTCCTTGCCGACCATCCGGCGGTGGCGTGGGTGTCCTATGCCGGCCTGCCCGGCAGCAAGTACAAGGCGTTGCAGGAGAAGTACCTGCCGGCCGGCGCCGGCGCGGTGTTCACGTTCGGCGTCAAGGGCGGCTTCGACGTGGGCTGCAAGATCGTCGAGAACGTGCGGCTGTTCAGCCATCTGGCCAATATCGGCGACACCCGTTCGCTGATCCTGCACCCGGCCAGCACCACCCACCGCCAGTTGACCGAGGAACAGCAGGTCGCCGCCGGGGCGGGTCCCGACGTCATTCGCCTGTCGGTGGGCATCGAGGACGCGAACGATCTGATCGCCGATCTGGATCAGGCGCTGGCGGCCGCCTCCGCCTGAGCGTTCTCCCCCATGGCCGGGCCGGTCCCGGCCATGGGGGCTATGCCAGCGCCAGCGCCATGTTGTGGACGGTCGGGTCGGCGCCGGTTTCCTTCAGCGCCTCGATCAGGCCGCTCTGGGCATGGGCGTGGATGCGGTGTTGCGCGGCCAGCATGGGCACCTGCAAGCGCTCGCCGCCGTGCGAGCGGCGGCAGATATCCACGTCATAGGAATTCATCGCCCGGCAGGGCAGCGGCCGGTCGGCATGCACCAGGCATTTGCCGTCGTCCTCCAGCAGCGGACAGCGCAGCCGCGCCAGCCACCAGCCGCGCTGGTCCAGCCCCTTGCCGCGCGCCGCCACCTTCTTGATGCGCGCACGCACGCGCCCGCGCGCCGACGGGGGCAGGGCCTCGATGCATCGCCGCAGCAGGGCCAGTTCGGCGCTGGTGACGCCCACCATCTGATGACAGCAATGGGAACAGCCGGCGGCACAGCGGATGGCGGCCATCTGTTCGTGCAGGCCGATGGCTTCCACCGCGTGGGCCAGAAAGTTCTCGGCCGCATCCATGGCGGCGCGCGCGGCCGCCTCCGGCCCGTCGCCGCGCCGCAGGGCGTCCAGGGCCGCCGCCTTGGCCGCCGCCTGAATATCGGAATAGCGCGGCGGCCGGGCCGTGGTCATGCCTCTGAATCGACGCAGGCTTCGGCCGGCGGCTCGACCGGTTCGATGGGCACCAGAAGCAGCTTGCGGCCATCGGTGCAAAAGCCCAGGCCCAGGCGGCCATGCTTGAGCGCCAGCGCATCCGCACCGAACAATTCGCGCCGCCAGCCGTGCAGGGCGGGGACATTGGCGTTGTCGTCGGCGGCGATGGCCTCGATGTCGGCCACGTTGGCGACCAGCTTCTGGGCGACGCCGTGCTCGTCGCACTTCATCTTGAGCAGGACCTTGAGCAGATCGACCACCGGGCCCAGGCCGCGCGGCAGCTCGATGCGCTCGGGCGGGCGGGGGATCTGGTCCTCGGGCAGGGCCAGGCCGCGCTTGACCGCCTCAAGGATGGCGGCGCCCATCTTGCCCTCGACCAGCCCCTTGCCCAGGCCGCGGGTGCGGCCCAGTTCGTTGGTGTCGGCGGGGTGATGGGCGGCGATTTCCATCAGCGTCTCGTCGCGCAGCATGCGCTGGCGCGGAATGTCGCGCTCCTGCGCCTCTCGCTCGCGCCAGGCCGCCAGTTCCTTCAGCACCGCCAGGAATTTCGGGCTGGACGACCGCGGCTTGAGCCGCCGCCAGGCGTCGTCGGGATTGGTGCGGTAGGTGCCGGGATGGGTCAGCTCGGCCATTTCCTCGGTCAGCCATTCCAGCCGGCCGTTGCGCTCCAGCTTGCGCACCAGCTTTTCATAGGCGACGCGCAGGTGGGTGACGTCGGCCAGCGCGTACTGCACCTGCTTTTCCGTCAGCGGCCGCAGCGACCAGTCGGTGAAGCGCATGGACTTGTCGATGCGCGCCTTGGCCAACTGGCTGGCCAGCGTCTCGTAGCCGACCGAATCGCCGAAGCCGCACACCATGGCCGCCACCTGGGTGTCGAACAGCGGCGCCGGCACCTTGCCGGTCAGGTGCAGGAAAATCTCGATATCCTGGCGGGCGGCGTGGAACACCTTGAGCACCGTGGGCGCGGCCAGCAGGTCGAACAGCGGCGTCAGATCGATGCCGGGCGCCAGCGGGTCGATGGCGCGGGCCTCGTCGGGGCCGGCGACCTGAACCAGGCACAATTGCGGGAAATAGGTCTTCTCCCGCATGAATTCCGTATCGACGGTGATGTACGGGGCGGAGGACAGCCGCGCGCAGAAGGCGGCCAGTTCCTGGGAGTCGGCGATCATTGGCATGGCCTAGAGTGATACACCCAAGCCCGGCGACGGGCAAGGGAGGCGGAGGGGAAAACCTGTCCTGCGCCGAGTGCGTGTCCAAGCCGGGTTTATCCCGTCGCCGCACCGCACCGGCCGGATTGCAGGCGCACGATTGCCAGCCTTGACGAATCGCCCCCCATATGCCTTTTTCCCCGTTTCCGAATGTTCTCGCCCCAGGGGCGATTTCCGTCAGCGGAGACACCGTTTCATGCACGCTTACCGTACCCACACCTGCGGCCAGCTTCGGATCGAGGATGCCGGCAACACTGCCCGTCTCTCCGGTTGGGTTCATCGCAAGCGCGACCACGGCAATCTGCTGTTCGTGGACCTGCGCGACCATTACGGCCTGACCCAGTGTGTGGTGGACGTGTCCAGCGCGGTGTTCCAGACCCTGGAAAAGGCCCGCCCGGAAAGCGTGATCACCGTCACCGGCAAGGTGGTGAAGCGGTCGGCCGACACCGTTAATTCCAAGCTGGCGACCGGCGAGATCGAGCTGCAGGTGGCCGAGGTCGAGATCCAGTCCATCGCCGACGTGCTGCCGATCCAGGTGGCCGGCGACCAGGAATATCCCGAGGACATGCGCCTGAAGTACCGCTTCCTCGACCTGCGCCGGGAGGACGTGCACGCCAACATGATGCTGCGCAGCAAGGTCATCGCCTACCTGCGCAACGCCATGATCAATCAGGGCTTCACCGAATTCCAGACCCCGATCCTGACCGCGTCCTCGCCCGAGGGCGCGCGCGACTATCTGGTGCCCGCCCGCCTGCACCCCGGCAAGTTCTATGCGCTGCCGCAGGCGCCGCAGCAGTTCAAGCAATTGCTGATGGTCGCCGGCTTCGACAAGTACTTTCAGATCGCGCCGTGCTTCCGTGACGAGGCCGGCCGCGCCGACCGTTCCCCGGGCGAGTTCTACCAGCTCGATTTCGAGATGAGCTACGTCACCCAGGACGACGTGTTCGCCGCCATCGAGCCGGTGCTGGAGGGCGTGTTCAAGGAATTCGGCGGCGGCCGCAAGGTCACGCCCGCGCCGTTCCCGCGCATCGCCTACGCCGAATCCATGCTGAAATACGGCTCGGACAAGCCCGACCTGCGCAACCCCATCGTCATCGCCGACGTGACCGAGCAGTTCCGCGCCTCGGGCTTCGGCCTGTTCGCCAAGCTGGTGGACAAGGGCTCGGTGGTGCGCGCCATTCCGGCCCCGGGTGCCGCCAACCAGCCGCGTTCGTGGTTCGACAAGCTCAACGAATGGGCGCGTGAGAACGGCGCCGGCGGCCTGGGCTACATCCAGTTCGCCGAGGACGGCCCCAAGGGTCCCATCGCCAAGAACCTGGAAGCCGACCGCGTCGCCGCCATCAAGGAGATCGCCGGCCTCAAGGACGGCGACGCCGTGTTCTTCGCCTGCGACAAGGAACTGCCGGCCGCCAAGTTCGCCGGCCTGGTCCGCACCAAGGTGGGCAACGAGCTGGACCTGCTGGAAAAGGACGTCTTCAAGTTCTGCTGGACCGTGGATTTCCCCATGTACGAGCTGAACGAGGAGACCGGCCAGATCGACTTCAGCCACAACCCGTTCTCGATGCCGCAGGGCGGCATGGAGGCGCTGGAGACCATGAACCCGTTGGATATCAAGGCGTATCAGTACGATATCGTCTGCAACGGCGTGGAGCTGTCGTCGGGCGCCATCCGTAACCACCGCGCCGACATCATGATCAAGGCGTTCGGCATCGCCGGCTACGGCCCCGAAGTGGTGGAGGAGAAGTTCGGCGGCATGCTCAACGCCTTCCGCTACGGCGCACCGCCGCACGGCGGTTCGGCCCCGGGCGTGGACCGCATCGTCATGCTGCTGGCCGACCAGCCCAACATCCGCGAGGTCATCCTGTTCCCCATGAACCAGCAGGCCCAGGACCTGCTGATGGGGGCGCCGGCCGAGGTGGACGCCTCGCGCTGGAAGGAGCTGCACATCAAGCCGGACCTGCCCAAGCCGAAGAAGGAAGAGGGCAAGAAGGAAGGCTGAGGCGACGCAAGGCCAGGGGAGGGGCGCGCGCCGTGATCGTCTTTTTCCACGGTTTCGGTGCGACCGGGCAGGGCAGCTCAAAGGCTGCCCTGTTGCGCGCGTATTTCGACGGCCGCGCCGAAGTGGTCACCCCCACCTATCCCTGCCACGCCCCCGACGCCGCCTATGACCTGCTGTGCGGCGCGGTGCGCGCCGCCGCCCGCCCCGGCCAGCCGCTGCTGATCGGCGGCATTTCCTTTGGCGGCTTCTGGGCGCGCCGGGTGGTCGGCGACTTTCCCGGCGCCGGCCTGCTGCTGGTCAATCCCGCCCTGGACGGCGCCGCCACCCTGTCGCGCCATGCCGGGGTCAACACCAATTACGATACCGGCCGGACCTTCGTGGTGCCGGCCTCCGCCGCCCGTGCCGCCACCGCCTTCGCGGTCGCCGACGACCGGCCCGGCCAGCCCATGCTGGTGCTGCTGGCGGCCGATGACGACGTGGTGCCGCCCGGTCCGGCGGTGGCCGCCTTCGACGGGCGAGAGGGCGCCCGCATGGTCCTGTTGTCCGATGCGGGCCACCGCTTCAGCCGCTTCCCCGAGATGCTGCCCGACATCGCGGCCTTCCACGATTCCCTGCCCGCCTGGAAGGGGTAGGGGCGTCTTTCCCGGCCGGGGTAGACCCGATGCCTTGCGCCGCCCGCGCGGCCAAGGGGCTAGACTCGTCCTCCGCCATTCAGGGAGGACATCATGAAAACGATGTGGATGCTGGCCACGGTGGCGATGCTGCTGGGATGTGCCCCGGCCCTGGCGCCCGATGTGCCCGTCCAGGTGGTCGGGCCGGAAAACCACGCCCTGGTTCTCGATGGCGTGTCCTGACCATGGGGGCGTATCCTGACCATCGGTAGGGGGCGGACTTGCCTTCGGCCGTTTTTTCCCCCATTTGCCCTACGGCACAAGAATACGACGGGGGAAACGCGTGACGTCATCCCTTTTCCCGCGCCAGGAGGGTTGGACCTTGGCGCCCGCCTGGATGCCGCCGGCCCGGTTCTGGCTGGCGTGGCCGCAGGCCACCGGCGATCGCGAGCGTGACGAAGCGGCCCGCGAGGATTGCCTGGGGCTGGCCGAAATGCTGTCGGATTTCGCCCCGGTCTCGCTGATCTGCGCCAGTTGCGACGCCGCCGAGGTGGCGTTGCGCACGCCGCCCAACGTGGCCGCCCTGGCCGCCGAGCATGACGGGTCGGCCCTGCGCGGGCAGGCGCCATTGTGGCTGGTGGACGGGGGGGGCGCGCTGGCGGCGGCCATCGCCTTCACGCCGTTAGCCCGCCAACTGGCCGGACTGGCCGGGGTGCCGGTCCTCGATCCGCCGCCCGGACTGCCCCATTCCCTGGAAAGCGATGGCGAGGGGACGGTGCTTGCCGCCGTGCCGGCCGCCCTGCGCGCCAGCGCCGAGGCCGCCTTGCGCGATTGGCTGGGGGTGGAATGCCCGGTCTGGCTGGATCCCGTCGTGCCCTCCGCTCCGGCGGCGCGCTTCCTGGCCCCCGGTCTGGTGGTCCTGCCGCCCCATCCGGCCAATCACCAGACGCTGGAGGCGGTCACCGACGCGCGCGGCCGCCGCCTGATGCTGGTCGAGGTGCCGGCGACCAAGCGTGGCGAGGGCTGCTATGCCGATTGCCTGGTGGCCGGCGAGGCGGTGGTGGTGCCCGATTTCGAGGACGGCCGGGGCACCGAGGCATTCGCCCGCGTCAGCACCGCCGCCCTGGGGCGGCGGGTATCGGCCTTTCCCGCCGGCTGGCTGGCGCCGGCCCAGGCGGGCCTGGGGGCGGTGGCGGTGGTGCAGCCGGCCTGAGCCGTCAGGGCCGTGGTTCCGCCTGCCGGCGCAGCACGGCCAGTGCGCCTTCGGCCACGTCCAGGCTGGGGTCGCCATAGCGGCGCATGAAATCCACCCGCTGCTCCCATTCGGCCAGCAGGTCGCGCGGCCGATTGGGTTCCGCCCTTTGCCCGGTCAGCGCGCCGATGGTGGCGTCGTAATCGGGATGCAGTTCACTGGGAAAGCCGATCAATTGGTATTCCGGCCATTTCAGGCTGCCCTCCACATACAGTTCATGGGCGATCTCGGCGAAACGGCGCGGCGAGACGTGGCGCAAATCGTGGCGCGGCCGCCGGTCGCGCGGCGGCGGCAGGGCGATCACCGCCGGTGCCGCGGCGGCGGGCGCGGCAAGACGCGGCATGGGCGTGGACGGCGCCACCCGGGCCGGAACGGCGGCCGAGCGGGGCAGCAGGGCAGGGTCTGCGCGCGCCGTCTCTGGCCGGGGCGCCGCCCGGCGGGCGAAGGCGGCCAGCAATCTCATCGGCGGGTGGCGATCAGACGGCGTGCGGGCGAGGCGTGGGCGACCTTGTCGCCCAGCAGGCTTTCCAGTTCCGGCACGTGGGAGAGCGAGCACAATTGTTCGAAGCTCAACGACCCTTCGGCGAACAATTCACCTACCAGCTCGGCCATCTGGTCCACGGTCGGGTGGGCCGGGGCACGCAGCATGGCGGCGGCCTGCAGCGGCGCGGCCCGGTGTACGGGCGCGGCGCCCGGAAAGGCAGCGGCGGCGTAGTCGTCGGCATCGGAGAGGCTGTCCAGCCAATCGGGGGCGAGGTCGAACGTCACTGTCATCCCTCCAGTCCTCTGGTGGAAAACTCCCCCAGCCCTGGACACACCGCAAATGGCATGCCACATGATGGGGGTGGCGCGCTCTCGGGTTTCGCCGATCCCACCCGGCAGGAAATGCCGGCCCCTCGGCAAATTTTGCCCGGTCCTGGGCAATATCGACCAACGGGGGTTCGTGATCCTACCGAGGTGGGATGCGGGAAGCTCTGGTGGCGCAGGACGTGCAATGTATAATGAACCCAAGTTTTACCCTGGAGGCCCTTTGATGTTTCGGCGGGTTTGGGCCGCGGCCATGGTCGCGGGATGTTTGTGCGCGTCGCCGGCCCTGGCGGGTCCGGCAGATCTGGCGCCGCACCGGGCCGTCTACTCCATGGGGCTGTCCACCATCAAACCCGGCGCCGGCATCGCCGCCGCGTCGGGCACGATGAGCTATGAGTTCGACGATTCCTGCGACGGCTGGGTGGTGGAAAACCGCATCGCCATCAACTACGCCTACACCGAAGGCGGCCAGGTGCTGTCCACCACCGATTTCATCACCTGGGAATCCAAGGACGGGCTGCATTACAAGTTCCGCATGCGCAACACCCGCGACGGACAGGTGACCGAGGACGTGGAAGGTTCGGCCGACCTCAAGGGCAAGGGCCAGGGCGGCATCGCCCGCTTCACCCGCCCCGAGCCGCTGACCGTGCCGCTGCCCAAGGGCACCCTGTTCCCGACCGAGCATACCCTGCGCCTGCTGGAAACCGCCCGCGCGGGCGGCCGGTCGTTCTGGCGCGTGGTGTTCGACGGCTCCGGCACCGAAGGCCCGTACGAGGTCAACGCCCTGATCGGCAGCCCCAACCAATCCTTTGCCGCCGCCGGCCTCAGCCCGTTGCTGGCGTCGCAGGCGTGGCCCATGCGGCTGGCGTTCTTCCCGGTGTCCAGCGCCGATCCCATGCCCAATTTCGAGATGGCGCTGACCTATCACCCCAACGGCGTGTCGCAGCAAATCGTGCAGACGTTCAAGAATTTCAGTCTGTCGGGCAAGCTGCAAAGCGTCGAATCCCTGCCCGGCAAGCGCTGCCAGTAGCGGCCAGCCGCGTTTCACCGCTCCCCTCTCGGCCAGGCTGGTGAGGATGCGTTCCCCCAGCAATACGAGGATCTTTCATGACCCAGGCCGTCGAGCGCGAGCACGACATCGCGCAGCTTGAAGCCACCGTCGCCGAGTACGAGGCGCGGCTGGCGGCCGAACCGGAAGGCGCTTTCCCCGCCTATGCCGAGGCGCTGTTGAACCTGTCGGGCGCCTTGTCCGAAAGCGAGCAGCCGGAGCGCGCCCTGCAGGCGGCCGAGGCGGCGGTGGCGCAACTGCGCCGGCTGTGCGCCGCCCAGCCCGCCGAATTCGGCGTGCATCTGGCCTCGGGCCTCAATTCCCTGTCCAACCGCCTGTCCGAGATGGAGCGCGACGACGAAGGGCGCGCCGCCGGCGAGGAAGCCGAACACCTTGCCCGCGCGGCGCTGCCGGTGGTTCCCGACCAGGCCCGCTTCGCCCTGGTTTCCGTCCTGATGAACCAATCGGGGCGGTCGTGGCGGGCCGGCGAATCGGCGCGCGCCATCGGCGAAATGCGCGCCGCCGTCCAGGTCTTCCGCGAGGGCGGGGCGGCGCTTTATTCCTTCCTGGGCACCCTGGTGGACGCCTTGCACCGCAACGCCATGACGCTGTCGGAAGCCGGCCGCTGGGACGAGGCGGTGGAGGTGCGGCGCATGACCGCCCAGGCGTTCCCGCCCGAGCATGTGCCCCATCCGGTCAACCACCTGCTGGCGCTCACCATGCAGCAGGGTGCCTTCGCGCTCAGTCGCGCCGGCCGCCCCGGCGAGTCGCTGCCGCTGGTGGAGGAGGCGGCCGAGCTGGCCCGCGCCCTGGCCGAGGCGGCGCCCGACCAGTACCGGCTGTTCCTGGCCCAGTCGCTGGCCAATCTGGCCAGCCGCCAGCACGAGGCCCACGCCGATGCCGAGGCGCTGGAAACCGCGCTGGAGGCGGTGCACGCCTTCCAGGAGGTGGCCCAGGTGGACGCCGCCAGCGCCGTGGTGCCGCTGGCCGCCACGCTGGAGACCTTCGCGTCGATCCTGGCGACGCTGGGCTATCACGACCAGGCCCGCAACGTGCTGGCCCAGCGCGAGCAGCTTCAATCGGCCGTCCGCCCGGTCGAGTAGGAAAAAGGCCGCCCTGTTCGCGCTTTCCGGCGGGCAGGGCGCTTGCCTTTGGTTCAGTGCATTCGTAAACTTCCGCCCTTCGTTTTTCGCCTATTTCAAGGAACGGGTCTCCATGGCCGAGCTGCCTCCCGAAATCGCCGCCATGAGCTTTGAAGACGCCCTGGCGGAGCTGGAGCGTATCGTGCGCGCGCTGGAAACCGGTTCGACCCGGTTGGACGACGCCATCAACGCCTATGAACGCGGTGCCGCGCTCAAGCGCCATTGCGAGGCCAAGCTGAAGGAAGCCCAGGCCAAGGTGGAGCGCATCTCGTTCGGCCCCGACGGCCAGGTGGGCGTCGAACCAGCCAATATCCAATAGCGGGAAGGGGACGGTCGTGAGCGGTGATCCCCGTGACGCGGCGCTGGCCCGGGCGCTGAAAGCCGCCGGCGAGGCGGTCAACGGCGAGCTGGAGCGCCTGCTGCCGCTGCCCGCCGGACCCGAGGCGCGGGTGGTCGAGGCCATGCGCTATGCCTCGCTGGACGGCGGCAAGCGGCTGCGTCCGTTCCTGGTGCTGCAATCGGCGGCGCTGTTCAACGTTTCGCCATCGTCCGCGCTGCGCGTCGCCTGCGCCATCGAGATGGTGCATTGCTATTCGCTGGTCCATGACGATCTGCCGTGCATGGACGACGACGACCTGCGGCGCGGCCGCCCCACCTGCCACAAGGCGTTCGACGAGGCCACCGCGCTGCTCGCCGGCGACGCCCTGCTGACCCGGGCGTTCGACGTGCTGGCGGCCGACGCCACCCACGCCGATCCGGCGGTGCGCTGCCAACTGGTGGCCGAGCTGGCGCATGCCGCCGGTGCCGCCGGCATGGTCGGCGGCCAGATGATCGACCTGCGCGCCGCCGAGCTGGAGATGGACGTGTCCGCCATCACCCGGCTGCAGCAGATGAAGACCGGGCGCCTGATCGGCTTCTCGTGCGAGGCGGGGGCGGTTCTGGCCAAGGCGGCGCCGTCCCTGCGCCAGGCGCTGCGCAATTACGCCCATGATCTGGGGCTGGCCTTCCAGATCGCCGACGACCTGTTGGACGTGGAAGGCGACGCCGCTCAGGTCGGCAAGCGCGTGGGCAAGGACGCCGACGCCGGCAAGGCCACCTTCGTTTCCCTGCTGGGCGTCGAGCGCGCCCGTGACCAGGCGCGCATGCTGGCCGATCAGGCTTGCGCCCATCTTGATCCGTTCGGCGACAAGGCCGACCTGCTGCGTGCGACCGCCCGGTTCGTGGTCGAGCGCCAGGCCTGAGAGGATTTTCCATGACCACGTCCACCCCCACTCCCTCCCATCGTCTGCTCGACTCGGTCGAGGAGCCCAAGGACATTCGGGGGTTCGGCGCCGATCAATTGCGTCAACTGGCCGACGAAGTGCGCCAGGAGATGATCGAGGCGGTGTCCATCACCGGCGGCCATCTGGGCGCCGGCCTGGGCGTGGTGGAACTGACGGTGGCCCTGCATCACGTGTTCGACACCCCGGCCGACAAGCTGATCTGGGACGTCGGTCACCAATGCTATCCGCACAAGATCCTGACCGGGCGCAAGGACCGCATCCGCACGCTGCGCCAGGGCGGTGGCCTGTCGGGCTTCACCAAGCGCTCGGAATCGGTTTACGACCCGTTCGGCGCCGGCCATTCCTCCACCTCCATCTCGGCCGGGCTGGGCATGGCGGTCGCCCGCGACCTCAAGGGCGAGGATTTCAACGTCATCGCGGTGATCGGCGACGGCGCCATGAGCGCGGGCATGGTCTACGAGGCCATGAACAACGCCGGCTCCATGGATTCGCGCCTCGTCGTCATCCTCAACGACAACGACATGTCCATCGCGCCGCCGGTCGGCGCCATGAGCGCCTATCTCTCGCGCCTGCTGTCGTCGCGCCCGTACCTTTCCATCCGCAGCTTCGCCAAGGACCTGGCCAAGGCGCTGCCGCCGCCGCTTGAGCGTGCGGCCAAGCGCGCCGAGGAATACGCCCGCGGCTTCGTCTCGGGCGGCGGCACGCTGTTCGAGGAACTGGGCTTCTATTACGTCGGCCCCATCGACGGCCATAATTTCGACCACCTGCTGCCGGTGCTGAAGAACGTCCGCGATTCCGAGGACAACAAGCCGGTGCTGATCCACGTGGTGACCCAGAAGGGGCGCGGCTATCCGCCGGCCGAGGCGGCGGCCGACAAGTATCACGGCGTCGGCAAGTTCGACGTGGTCACCGGCGCGCTGGCCAAGCCCAAGGCCAATGCGCCCAGCTACACCTCGGTGTTCGCCAAGGCATTGCTGGCCGAGGCCAAGCAGGACGACCGCGTGGTCGCCATCACCGCCGCCATGCCGGCCGGCACCGGCCTGGACCTGTTCGCCAACGCCTATCCCGGCCGCTGCTTCGACGTGGGCATCGCCGAACAGCACGCGGTGACCTTTGCCGCCGGTCTGGCGTGCGAGGGTTTCAAGCCGTTCTGCGCGCTTTATTCCACCTTCCTGCAGCGCGGCTATGACCAGTTGGTGCACGACGTCGCCATCCAGAAGCTGCCGGTGCGCTTCGCCATCGACCGCGCCGGCCTGGTGGGGGCGGACGGCGCCACCCATGCCGGATCCTTCGATCTGGCCTTCCTGGGCTGCCTGCCCGATCTGGTGTTCATGTGCCCGGCCAACGAGGTCGAGCTGATGCACGCGGTCGCCACCGCCGCCGCCATCGACGACCGTCCCAGCGCCTTCCGCTATCCGCGCGGCGAGGGCGTCGGCCTGGACCTGCCCGAGCGGGGCGAGGTGCTGCCCATCGGCAAGGGACGCATCGTGCGCGAGGGTGGCCGGGTTGCCATCCTGTCCTTGGGCACCCGCCTGGCCGAGGCGTGCAAGGCGGCCGAGGATCTGGCGGCGCGCGGCCTGTCCACCACCGTGGCCGATGCCCGTTTCATGAAGCCGCTGGACGAGGACCTGATCCTGCGTCTGGCCCGCGAGCACGAGGTGCTGGTCACCGTCGAGGAGGGTTCGGTCGGCGGCTTCGGCAGCCACGTGCTGCATTTCCTGGCGCAGTCGGGCGTGCTGGACCGCGGCCTCAAGGTGCGCTCGCTGGTGCTTCCCGACCGCTTCCTCGACCATGACCAGCCCAAGGTCCAGTACGACGAGGCCGGGCTGAACGCCCCCCATATCACCGCGTCCGTGCTGGCCGCGCTGGGCCAGCCGGCGGTGGACGCCATCGGCGCCTGAGGCGCGCCGTTTAGCCGTCTCCCGGCCATGGCAGCCGGGGCG
Source organism: Pseudomonadota bacterium (assembly GCA_023426365.1). Taxonomy (GTDB): domain Bacteria; phylum Pseudomonadota; class Alphaproteobacteria; order Rhodospirillales; family Magnetospirillaceae; genus Magnetospirillum. The sequence goes on along the minus strand of JAFAAW010000036.1, from coordinate 33,142 downwards.
ACGGCGACGGCGGCGCGGCCGTCCGCGATTCACCCAGATCTGTTCTGGATTCTAATCCGCCGGCGTCTGCTTGCGGAACTGTGCGTGTCTCCCAATTGCCGCAATAACGTTCGCGCCGTTGGCCGGCCCGCGTGGCGGAGCGCGGCGGTCGAACAGAAGGGGTGAAAACAACGGCGAGCGGGTGTGCTTTGGAGCTATTCTTTCCTGTACGCGTACTTGTCGATGTTAAAATATTGAAACCTCCGTTTTGGATGTTATGCTTGCCGACCGTTTGCCAGGGAAGGGATGATCACCGCGATGGAACTGGAAAAGCTGCAGGACAGCGCCCGTCGCGCCAGTACGCTGCTCAAGGCCATGAGCAATGAGCACCGGCTGATGATCCTGTGCCAGTTGTTGCACGGGGAGAAATCGGTGGGCGAGATGGAACGGCTGATCGGTCTGTCGCAATCGGCGCTCAGCCAGCATCTGGCGCGCCTGCGCCGCGACGGGCTGGTGCAGACCCGCCGCCAGGCCCAGACCATCTTCTATTCCCTGTCGGGCACCGAGGCGGCGGCGGTCATCGACACCCTGTACGGCCTGTATTGCGCCCCGGCCGAGAGCTGCGGAAGCTGATCCCGGCCGGGCTGTCCCGCTGCGCTTGCACCTGAGCGGAAACAGCCTCAGGCCCGGTCGCCGGCCGGGCCAAACAACCACACCCCATCGTGCCGCGTCGTGCGGACCCATTCGCCCAATCCCACCAGATGGTTGGCGTGGGACAGCGTCTCACCCACCGCGAAGCCCATCTGCTGCGGGTCCAGTTCGCGGCGGAACAGGCTGCGGCTCAGCTCCACCGCCGTGGCCGGGACGGACGCCGCGCGCAGCAGGTCCAGGCGCTGGGCGTGGTGGTGGGCCAGATCGTCGGCGCGCCGGTGCAGGCCGCGGAACGGCAGCCCGTGCGACGGCAGCACCAGGGTGTCGGCCGGCAACGCCTTCCAGCCCTCCAGCGACAGCAGGAAGTCCGACAGCGGGTCGTCGTCCGGCTGTTGCGGCCATACGCCGATAATCGGGCTGATGCGCGGCAGGATCTGATCGCCCGAGATCAGCACGCCCGCCTCCTCGCACCACAGGCTGGCATGTTCAGGGGCGTGGCCGCGCCCCACGATTACCCGCCACTCGCGCCCGCCGATGCGAAGGCGGCTGCCGTGCCGGATGGTGTTGATGCGCGGCGGCAGCGGCGCCACCCGCGCGCGGTACGACCCGATGCGGCCGCGCACGCCGTCCAGCAGATCGGGGCCGAACCCGGCGCGGCGGTAATGCTCCACCTGGTTCTCGGCGTAATCGCCGCCGCCCTCCAGCGTCAGCATGCGGCCGAAGCTCCACTCGCCCAGGGTGGCGGTCAGTTCCACCCCGTGCCGTTCGGCCAGCCAGCCGGCCAGCCCCATGTGGTCGGGGTGGAAATGCGTGCAGATCAGCCGGGTCACCCGCGTATGGGCCAGCACCCGTTCCCAGGTGGCGCGGGTGGCGTCGTCGTTGACGCCGGTATCCACCACCGCCACGCCGTCACCATCCGCGATCAGCCACAGATTGATGTGGTCCAGCGCAAAGGGCAGTGCGACGCGCAGCCATTGGACACCGGGGGCGACGGCAAAGGGAACGCCCGTTTCGGGCGGGGTGGGGAAGGGGTGGTCCAGTACGGTACGGGTCACGAGGCGCGGGTCCTGATGTTATGGCATGCCAGTTAACCACACAGAGCCGAAGACAGGAAAACGGCCCGGAGGTATTTATTTTGGGCGGATCATGGCACACGCGGGGAGGTCAATCATGTCAGAACAGCCGACCCTGCGCATCGGCGTCGACCTGGGCGGCACCAAGACCGAGGCGATCGCGCTGGACCGCGCCACGGGCGCCGAGCTTGCGCGGCGCCGCGTGCCGACCGAGCGCGGTTCCTATGACGGCACCATCCGCACCATCCGCGACCTGGTCGAGGGGATCGAGGGCACGCTGGGCCGCACCGGCACGGTCGGGGTCGGCATGCCCGGCACCATCAGCCCGCTGAGCGGACTGGTCAAGAACGCCAATTCCACCTGGCTGATCGGCAAGCCGTTCGACCGCGATCTGGCCGCCGCGCTGTCCCGGCCGTTGCGGCTGGCCAACGACGCCGATTGCTTTGCCCTGTCCGAGGCCACCGATGGCGCCGGCGCCGGGGCGGCCACCGTGTTCGGCGTGATCCTGGGCACCGGGGTGGGCGGCGGATTGGTGGTGGGCGGCCATCTGGTCCATGGGCCGAACGCCATCGCGGGCGAATGGGGCCACAATCCCTTACCCTGGCCGGGCGACGACGAATTGCCCGGCCATTACTGCTATTGCGGCAAGACCGGCTGCATCGAAACCTTCCTGTCGGGCCCGGCGCTGGAGCGCGATTTCGGCGGCGGCGTGCCGGCCGCCGAGGTGGTGCGCCTGGCCGAGGACGGCGACGACAAGGCCGAAGGCGTGCTGTCGCGTTACGAGGACCGGCTGGCCCGCGCCCTGGCCAGCGTCATCAACGTGGTCGATCCCCACGTCATCGTCCTGGGCGGCGGGCTGGGCAACGTCGCCCGCCTGTACCGCACGGTGCCGCGGCTGTGGGGCGAATACGTCTTTTCCGACGCGGTGGCGACCCGGCTGGTGGCGCCGGTGCACGGCGATTCGTCGGGGGTGCGCGGGGCGGCGTGGCTGTGGGACTGAGCTTGCGCGCGCCCATATGAAAAAGGCCCCCGCATCCGGCGCCATGCCTGACACGGGGGCTTTTCTCAAACGGGCTTAGCCCATGGTCCTTCGCGGGAAGGAGCCTTGTCGCGTCACAGGCCCATCAGGGCGCGGACATGTTCCCTGACCGAGGCGGCCAGGGCGGCGGGTTCGTAGCCGCCTTCCAGCACCGACACCACCCGGTTCTCGGCGCTTTCGCCGGCCACGTCCAACAGCTTTTCGGTGGCCCAGCGGAAATCGGCGGTCTTGAGGCGCAGATGGGCCAGCGGGTCCTGGGCATGGGCGTCGAAGCCGGCCGAGATGATGATGAAATCGGGCGCGAACTCGCGCAGCTTGTAGATCAGCAGATCGTCGAAGGCCTGACGGAAATCGTCCGAGCCGGTGCCCGCCGGCAGCGGCACGTTGACCATGCGGCCCTTGCCGCCGGTCTCGTGGGCCAGGCCGGTGTTGGGATAGGCGTGCTCCTGGTGGGTCGAGCCATAGAACATGCCCGGTTCGTCCCACAGGATGTGCTGGGTACCGTTGCCGTGGTGGACGTCGAAATCGACCACCGCCACCCGCTTGAAGCCGTGGGCGTCGCGGGCGTGCAGGGCGCCGATGGCGGCGTTGTTGAGGAAGCAGAAGCCCATGGAGGCGTCGCGCTCGGCGTGGTGCCCCGGCGGGCGGACGGCGCAAAAGGCGTTGCGAGCCTGCTTGGCGGCCACGGCATCCACGGCGGCGATCACCGCGCCGGCGGAACGCAGCGCCGCCTCGATGGTCTTGGACGACATCACCGTGTCGGGGTCCATGTAATGATGCTCGCCCGGTGCCACTTCCGTGCCCAGCAACTGCTCGATATGGTGCGGGCAGTGGGCGCGCAGAATGTGCTCGCGGGTCGCCTGCGGCGCCTCCTCGCGCAGCAGATTCATGAACTCTTCCGATTCCAGGGCCGTCAGCACGGCCCTCAGGCGATCGGCGCATTCGGGGTGATAGTCGCCGGTGTCGTGCTCCAGGCAGACGGGGTGCGTGAAAAAGAGTGTGGCCATTTTGTTTCTTCGGACGTCCCTTGGAGGGTTAGTTTCATTTATGCTGACGTATCGTAAAGGCAATTTCCATAGCCGTTTTTCGCATAGGGCCATGTCGAATGGGTGAACGCAAGCGAGTGGATCAGTTGCTGGTGGAACGCGGGATGGTTGAGAGCCGTTCGCGCGCCCAGGCTTTGGTGATGGCGGGGCTGGTTCTGTCGGACGGCAAGCGCATCGACAAGCCGGGCCACCAGATGGCCGAGGACGCGCCGCTGGAACTGAAGGGGCAGGACCATCCCTGGGTGTCGCGCGGCGGCCTGAAACTGCTCGAAGGGCTGGACCGCTTCGCCATCGATCCCACCGGCCTGGTCGCCATCGACGTGGGCGCCAGCACCGGCGGCTTCACCGACGTCCTGCTGACGCGGGGCGCGGCCAAGGTGTACGCGGTGGATGTGGGCCACGGGCAATTGGCGTGGAAGCTGCGCACGGACGCGCGGGTGGTGGTGATGGAGCGCACCAACGCCCGCCATCTGACCGCCGAACAGATCCCCGAGCCGGTTGACATGGTGGTGTGCGACGCCAGCTTCATTGGATTGGAAACCGTGTTGCCCGCCACCATGGGGTTCGTGCGGCCGGGCGGCTGGCTGGTGGCGTTGATCAAGCCGCAATTCGAGGTGGGCAAGGGCCGCGTCGGCAAAGGCGGCGTGGTGCGCGAACCCGAACTGCACGCCGAAGTGTGCGAACGCATCGAAGGGTGGCTGGCGGCAATGCCCGGCTGGTCGGTGGTGGGCCTGTGCGAAAGCCCGATCACCGGTCCCGAAGGCAACAAGGAATTCCTGATCGTCGGACGCTTCGGGGGCTGATCGGGCCGTGTGCTCGCGTTTCGAACTCAAGCTGGATCCGGCGGCGGCGGTCGGCCGTTTCCATTTGCGGGTGCCGCCGCCCTGGCCCAACAGCGCCGAAATCCGCCCCACCGACATGGCGTTGGTCATCGGCGGCGGGGCGGGGCGGCTGCTGCGCTGGGGATTGAGCGTGGAATGGGACCGCCGCCCGCTGATCAATGCCCGCGCCGAAACCTTGGGCCAGCGCCCGGTCTTTCGCCGGCTGCTGGACCGGCGCGTTCTGGTGCCCGTCACCGCGTGGTGGGAATGGACCAATGCCCCCGACGGCAGGGCCAAGACCAGGATGCGGCTGGCGCGCGCCGATGGCGCCCCCGTCGCCCTGGCCGGCCTGGTGGACGGCGACACCTTCGTGATCGTCACCTGCGCGCCGGCGCCCTCGATCGCCCATGTGCACGACCGCATGCCGGCGGTGCTGCCGGCCGAGGCGGAAAGCGCCTGGGCCGACCCCGCCGTGCCGTTCGACCGGGTGGCGGACGCGTTGACCCCCTATGCCGGCGAACTGGCGGCCGTGCCCGAACCGGCAGCGGTTCCGCCCAAGCCCAGGCCGGCACAGGGGGAACTGTTCTGATCCCCTTGCGCCGCCGCCCCGCCGGGTCGGCCGGGCGGCGCCCGGCGGCTTACAATTCGGGGTGTTCGCGGCGGAAGTCCGCCAGCGCCCGGTCCCAGCAATCCGCGCAGTCAAGGTGATGGGCGGCGGCCAGTTGGGCCTCCTCGACCAGGGCGGTTTCCACCTCGTGGGTGCCGTCCAGGCTGTCGAGCGCGTTTTCCGCCCATTCGGCGGCGACGATGACGGGAACGTGCTTGTGGCAGGCAACCGCTTGCAGTTGATCGGGCGTCAGCCCGCTGAATGCGATGCAATCGACCAGTGACAACATGGCCATCCTCCCTTGATCGGGAAATTCGGCGCTTCAGTCGGGGCCAAAGACCCGACCGGTCGTCGTGGCATGGAGTCTAGCACGATGGGCGCCAAATCATATACCGCGCATTGTATCGTCCGTTGTCTCTTTCGCCTTATATAGGGCGCTGCACAATGGCGTTACTGCGCCGCAGCGATCTGTTGCGGGTCCTTGCTTTGCGCCGATTTGTGCAGAAAGCGGGCCGGACAGGACCGGGGCGGCCGCATGGCTGGCATGCGGCCGCCCCGATCGTTCGCCTGTGTCAGTGGCACAGCAGGCAGGGCACCTGGGCGTGGCCCAGGACGTGGCGGGTGACGCCGCCCAGGATCAACTGGCGCAGTCGCGAATGGGTATAGGCGCCCATCACCAGCAGATCGGCGCTCAGCGCGGCACATTGTTCCAGCAGCACAGTGCCGGCATTGGCGCCGGCATGGACCACCTGGGCCTGGGCGGTCACGCCGTGCCATGCCAGATAGGCGGCCAGTTCGCCGGCCGGGGCCGACACGGTGCGGCTGTCCTCGGTCAGGGTCAGGATGGTGACGGCCTCGGCGCGCCGCATCAGCGGCAGGGCGAAGGCGACGGCGCGGCCCGCTTCGGCGCTGCCGTTCCAGGCCACCGCGATGCGGCGGCCGACGGTGGCGGGCGCCACCGGCGGAGCCAGCAGCAGCGGCTTGCCGCTTTCCATCAGCGCGGCATTCAAGGTCAGCAGGGTGCCGGCCTCCAGCCCTTCGGTGGGGCGGCCGACGATAACCAGATCGGACAGGCGGCCGCGCCACGCCACCGCTTCCTCCTCCTGGCCGACCACGTCCTCCCAGCCGGCCGAGGGGCCGTCCACCGGGGTGGACGACAGCGCCACGCCGTGGCGCGCGCAAGCCGCGTCAAAGGCGGTTCGCGCCTTGGCGGCCCGTTCGGCGGCCTGGCGTTCGGCCATGGTCATCATTTCCTCGACCATGCCGCCGGACATGCCCTCGCCCACCAGCGGCACGGCCGAGGTGGGATCGGTCCGCACGTGCAGGCCGACCACATGGGTGCCGAAGGCGGCGGCCAGCCCGAAGGCGGTGTCCAGCGCGGCATCGGCGCCGGTCCCGTCGCTTACCGGAACCAGAACGGTCTTGAAGTCGGTCATGGCTGGTCTCCCTTCATTCATTCCCTCGATTATGCGCCCGCGCGTGGCGATTGTTAACGGCCCCGCGCAGAATACCCCTCATAGCCCCAATGCCGCCTTGCCGTCTTCCAGGGCCTTGACCTTGCTGCCGCCGGTCTGCACCTGCGTCCACACGATGGGTCCCAGGTCGTAGGTCAATTGCTGGTGCAAGATGGCCTCGGTGGCGTCCGAGACGTTGGCCTTGCGCGTCCTGATGCGGCGCGCCGCAAGGTCGGGCGGCGTGAACAGCCACAGGCCGCGGAACGGCACGCCGGCCGCGCGGGCCACCCGCTCGATGGCGTCGCGCTGTTCGGGGCGGGCGAACACCGCGTCGGCCACCGCCGCGTGCCCCCCCTTCAGCACCGACAGGCAGGTGTCGTACAGCGCCTGATAGGTGCGCTCGGTCATCTCGGGCGTGTAGCCGTCGGCACCCAGCTTTTCCAGCAGGTCCACCCCCATCATCTGCTTGCGCAGGGCATCGGTGCGCACCACCGCCGCCGCCGGCACCGCCAGCAGCGGCGCCAGTTCGCGCCCCATGCGCGACTTGCCGCTGCCCGACAGGCCGCCCACCGCCAGCAGGCTGGGCGGCGGCGGCGACAGATAGGCCTGCGCCGCCTGCAGGTAGGCCCGCGCCTCGTCGGCCAGGCGGTCGCGATCGGTGCCCGCAGCACCCGCCGCCATGGTGGCCGAGACATGGGCGCGCACCCCGGCGCGCAGCGACAGCAGCAGGGGCAGCAGGGCGGTTCCCGCGTAATCGCCCGACAGGTCCAGATAATGGTTCAGCGCATAGCCGGCCAGATGGCGTGCCCCCCGCCGCTCCAGGTCCATCAGCAGGAAGGCGAGGTCGTAGAAGACGTCGATGCAGGCGATGTCCTCGGAAAACTCGATGGCGTCGAACGGGGTGGGGCGCCCGTCCACCAGACAGACATTGCCGCAATGCAGGTCGCCATGGCACTGGCGCACCGATCCGGCGGCGCGGCGTTGCTCCAGCAGCGGGGCCAAACGGTTCAGCCAGTCATGCGACGCCTCGGCCAGCCGCGCGGAATCCGCTTCGGGCAGGATGCCGCCGTGGCCGGCCATGCTGGCGCGGTTGGTGTCGATGGTCCAGGTCAACCCCGCCACGCCGCCGCGGTCGGGCCGGTGCGGCGCGGTGCGGTGAAAGCGCCAGACCGCCTCGGTCAGTGCCTGGATGCGGTGGCGGTCCACCCGCCCGGCGGCCACCAGCGTCGAGAACAGCGTGCGTTGGTCGAAGCGGCGCATGTGCACCAGCCAGTCCACCACCTCGCCGTCGCCGCCCAGGCGCAGCGTGCCGTCGGCGCCCCGCGTCACCGGGACGGTGCCCAGGTAAAGCTCGGGCGCAAGGCGGCGGTTGATCTCCACCTCGGCCTCGCAGGCGGCGCGGCGGCTGTCCAGGCCGGTGAAGTCGAGAAACGGCAGGCACACCGCCTTCTTCAGCTTCCAGGCATGCTCGCCCGCCAGGAACACCGCCGAGATGTGGGTGTCGATGCGGCGGGGGCGGTGGCCGCCATGGGTGGCGGCGCGCCCCAACAGGCGCAGCACCTCAGCCTGGGGCTGGGTGCGGGAGGGGAATGGGGCCATGGCTTCCTCGACCGTCGGACACGCCTCCTAGCGATAAAGCGTCCGGCGGCCAAGGGCAAGGTTCAGGCGGATGGCGCCGACAGCGCCACCGGCCAGCCGGCCAGCTTGTCGCGGCGGCACAGGCCGGCCACCCGGTCGAGCAGACGGCGCACCGGCGCCGGCCGGCGCGGCGCCGGACCCGGCCACGACAGGCGATAGGCCGCGCGGATCATGTCGTGCATGGTGGGATCGGGATCGATGGTCATGGGGAAAGCACCAAAGCATCGTGATGGCGCCGATGATAGGGGCGCGGCCGCCGGCCGTGGGGTGACGCTTTGATGAAAAGCGCGCCGGAACCCGGGCGCCCCAGGCGGTGTTGCCCGCATGCCGGAAACCTCAGGCTGGAAACGTCAGGGCTGGGCCATGGACGCCGATCACGCCACCCGTGTGCTGTTGCTGTATTTCGTGGTGCCGCTGTGGCTGCTCGCGGGCATCGCCGACTGGCTGTGCCACCGCCGGGCCGACATCGCCCACACTTCGGGCGCGCGGGAAAGCCTGATCCACCTGCTGATGCTGGCCGAAATGGGGCTGCCGGTGCTGGCGGCGCTGCTGCTGGAGATCAACGCGCTGGTGCTGGCGTTCATGGTGGTGGCCTTCCTGGCGCACGAGGCGACGGCGCTGTGGGACGTCTCCTATGCCACCGCCCGGCGGCGGGTCACGCCGGTGGAACAGCATGTCCATTCGTTCCTGGAAATGCTGCCGCTGATGGGGTTGGCCTTCGTCGCCAGCCTGCATTGGCCGCAGGCCCTGGCCATGGTGGGGCTGGGGGACGAGGCCGCCGATTGGGGGCTGCGGCCCAAGGCCGATCCGTTGCCGCTGGGCTATCTGGCGGGGGTGTTCGTCGCCATCGCCGTGCTGGAAATCCTGCCCTTCCTGGAAGAGCTGTGGCGGGGCTTGCGGGCCGCCCGTCCCTCCGGTCTCGGCTCGCGACGGATTGGCTAAGGTGTTGACCGGATCGGTTGAAATGCCGGATAACCCCGAGCCTTAGGCGGAAATGCGGCTTCGGCCGCCGGGGAATGGGAACGGCATGGCCCTCATCGAATGGAGCGACCAGCTCAGCGTGCATGTGGTCGAGTTCGACGCCGACCACCAGCGGCTCATCAGCATTCTCAACAATTTGTGGGAGGCCAGCGAGGAGCGGCGCGGGCACGAGGTCATCGACGCCATCCTGGCCGACCTGATCGAATATACTCGCACGCACTTCGCCCGCGAGGAGGAGATGTTCGGCCGCTGGGCCTATCCCGGCGTCGAGCTGCACAAGCAGGCCCATGCCCGCCTGCTGGCCACCGCCGCCAACCTTCAGGCCAAGTTCCGCGCCGAACAGTCGGAAACCGTCGCCGACGAGGTGTTCGAGTTCCTGCGCGACTGGCTGGTCAAGCACATCCTGGGCGACGACGCGCTTTACGCCAATTACTTCCGCAGCCTGGGCGTGGACAGCGTGCAGGCCACCTGCAGCGCGGTCAGCCATGGCGGCGGCCTTGGCCTGGGCGCCGGGCTGGCGCTGATGGCCGGGCTTGGCGGGGCGGCGGCCTGCGTCCAGTTCCTGGCCTCGGGCTGGCTGGCGATCGCGGCCTTTGCCGTGCTGCTGGCGGTGCTGGGCGGCGGCGCCTTGCTGCTGTGGATCGGGCTGGCGCGCCCGTTGGCGCGCACCGTCGAGCGGCTGCGCGCGCTGTCGATCGGCGACACCTCGATCCCCGACGACGGCGACGGCTTCGCCCTGCGCGAGGCGGGCCAGGCACGCTTCTTCGCCAAGGCGCTGGCCGGCTCGCTGGAGGATCTGGCGCGCAAGAACGCCGAAAGCGAACGCATCATGCGCACCACCGAAAAGGAGATGCGCCTGACCTTCCTGGGCATGTCCGAGCAGTTGGAAAGCGAGATCAACGCCGCCGTCAGCGACGTCACCCATCGCTCCATGGCGCTGTGTTCGGTGGCCGACAGCATGCGCGGCCAGGCGGCCGAGGTGGGCGAACAGAACCGCGCGGTGGCGGTGGCGGCCGGCGATGCCACCGCCAATGTCACCTATGTGGCCGAAGCGGCCGGGCAATTGGTGGACACCATCGAAAGCATGCGCACCGATGCCGAACGGTCGCGCACCATCGCCCATGACGCCACCCAGGCGGCCCAGCGCTCCAGCGCCATCATGCAGTCGCTGGCCGAGGCGTCCCAGCGCATCGATGCGGTGGTGGCCATGATCAACGCCATCGCCGGCCAGACCAACATGCTGGCCTTGAACGCCACCATCGAGGCGGCCCGCGCCGGCGAGATGGGCAAGGGCTTTGCCGTGGTGGCGGGCGAGGTCAAGCAGCTGGCCAACCAGACCACCCAGGCCACCGCCGAGATCGCCGCCCAGGTGTCGGGCATCCAGCAGGCGGTGGAACAGGCCGTTTCGGCCATCTCCTCGGTCGAGGACATCATCGGCAAGGTGTCGGACATTTCGGCCGCCATGGCCGACACCACCGCCCGCCAGCAGGACGCCGCCGCCGCCATCGCCGCCCAGGCGCGCCAGGCCGCCGTCTCGACCCAGACGGTGTCGGGCACCATCGCCACCATTTCGCAATCGGCCACCGAGGCCGAGCAGATGTCCACCCTGGTGCACGACACCGTCAACAGCGTGTCCAGCCAGTTGACCGGCATGCGCGACCACCTGATCGGCACCCTTCGCGGCTCGGTGGTGGGCAATCGCCGCGAGCATGCCCGCGTCGAGGTGGATGTGTGCGTGCTGGTCACCGCGGCCGGCGGCCGCCTGACCGGGCGGGTCAAGGATCTGTCGGTGGGCGGCGCCCTGCTGGAGATGCCGGGGGGCCATGACCTGGCGCGCGGCCAGAAGGTGGTGTTCGACGTGGACGACGTCGCCGGCATCGAGGCCGAGGTGGTGCGCCAATCCTCGCGCGGGGTGCATCTGCGCCTGAATGCCAACAACGCCCAGCGCACCCGCCTGAGCGCCATCATCGGCCAGGCGCGCGCCCGTCAGGTGGCCGAGGCCGACGACATCGACCTGTGGTGACGGTGGCGCCGCTCAGCCCGCAAGAAGGGCGGCGGCCAGTCGCGGCAGGTTGGGGTGGCACGGCAGGGCGGCGATCTGCGCAGGCGTGAACCAGCCGGTTTCCACCACGTCGCTGGCCGCCACCGGTTCGCCGCGTTGCCAGGACATGCGCACGGCATGGGCGATGAAGTGGTTTTTCACCCGGCCGGCATCGTCGTGCACGATGATGTCCAGCACCTCGACCACCGCTTCGGCGCGGGCGTGGATGCCGGTTTCCTCGGCCAGCTCCCGTTCCGCCGCCGCCAGCACCGTCTCGCCCACCTCGATCAGGCCGCCGGGGAAGCCCCACGGGTCGGGTTCGCGGCCCTTGCCCCGGCGCGCCAGCAGCACCCGGCCGTCGCGCGCCACCATGGCCAGAACCGCCGGCAGCGGATGGGCGGGATAATCTCGGTTCATGGGTCGGCCCCCCTGGGTTCAAGGGTGTTCAGCACGCTTGCGGGGGTGCCCCCGCGCCTCCTATGCTAAACTATGGATTGGGGGTTCCGATGCTGGTTTTGCGCTGGGCGCTGACGTTAGTGCTGGCGGTGTCTGTGGGGGCGGCGGCGCGGGCGGCCGAACCGGTGCGAATCGGCCTGGATGCCGAATTCGGCCTGATCGGCAGCACCTCCGCCCAAGCCATCGAGCAGGGCATCAGCGTCGCCATCGCGGAAATCAATGCGGCCGGCGGCGTGCTGGGCGGCCGTCCGCTGGAACTGGTCAAGCGCGACAACCGCTCGGTTCCCGCCCGCTCGCGCGAGAATTTGGCGGAGCTGGCCGCCATGCCCGACATGGTGGCGGTGTATTGCGGCCGGTTCAGCCCCGTGGTGCTGGAAAACCTGGACCTGATCCACCGCCTCGGCCTGATCCTGATGGACCCGTGGGCGTCGGCCGACGGCATCACCGACAACGGCTTTCAGCCCAATTACGTCTTCCGCCTGTCGCTGCGCGACCGCTGGGCCATGCCCGAGATGATGCGCCATGCCATGGCCAAGGGGGCCACCCGCATCGGCGTGCTGGCGCCCAACACCGGGTGGGGGCGGTCGGGCGTCGCCGCCATCGAACGCAGCGCCGGCTCGGGCATGCCCACCGTGGCCGGGGTGGCGTGGTACAATTGGGGCGACAAGAGCCTGGCGCGGCCCTATGTGGACCTGCTGCGCAAGGGCGCCCAGGCCATCTTGTTCATCGCCAACGACGCCGAGGGCGCCGTGCTGATGCGCGAGGTGGCGGCCATGCCGGCCGCTGAAAGGCTGCCGCTGGTGATGCATTGGGGCGTGACCGGCGGCTCGCTGGCGTCCCAGGCCGGCGAGGCCATGGCCGCGCTGGACCTTTCCGTGGTGCAGACCTTCAGCTTCGCCACCGCCCATCCGCGCAAGGTGGCGTCCTTCATGGCCCGCTGGCAGGCGCTTTACGGCGCCGCCGAGCCGGGCGCCATCGCCGCTCCGGTGGGGGTGGCCCATGCCTATGACCTGACCCACATCCTGGCCCGCGCCATCGACCTCGCCGGCACGACCGACCGTGCCCATGTGCGCGCAGCACTCGAACGCGTGCGCGACCACGACGGGCTGGTGCGCCGCTACCCGCAGCCGTTCTCGACCCTCGACCACGACGCGCTGGGGCCGGAAAACGTCTTCATGGCGGTGCCCCTGACCGATGGCACCATCCGCCCGCTGCCGCGCGCCAAGGCACGCCATGATGGGGGTGCGGCCCGGTGAATACCCGCGTCGGCGCCCGCCTGTCCACCCGCGTGGCCATCGCCGCCTCGGCGCTGGCGCTGTTCTTCGTGGTGCTGATGGGCGGCGGCGCGTGGCTGGTGACGGCACACCTGATCCGCGGCCAGGTGGCCGACCTGCTGAAGACCGAGGCCACCTTGCGGGCCGAAAAGGTCAGCGACCTGATCGACGGCGTGGCCGCCAATTTCCGCATGCTGGCGGGCAACAGCGCGGTGGCCAACGCCCTGGTGGACAGTGTCGGGCGCGAGACCTATCTGCGCCCCCTGCTGGCCGACGTGGCCGAGGTGCACGGCATGCGCACCAAGGTGGTGATCACCGATTTCATCGGCCGCCCGCTGGTGGGATCGGCCGGCGCGGTCGAACGCGACGCCGATTCCTGGGTGGCGGGCGCGGTCGCCAGCGGCCGGGTGCGCGCCAAGGTGTGGCTGGGCAAGGACGGCCCCGAACTGACCGTGGCCGAGCCGGTGATCTATGCCAATACCGGCACCGCCGAAGGCGCGCTGGTGTGGCGTGTCAGCCTCAAGGAGCTGGCGCGCCGCGCCGCCCAGCAGGCCGGCTCCATCAATGGCGAATTGCGCATCGAGGCCGATGGGCAATCGTTCTCGGCCCCGCTGGGCGGCGGGCTGAACCCCGAACGCAACCCCATGGTGGCCGAGGTGGCGGTGGCGCTGGCCCCGCAATTGTCGGTCATCCATCTCTACATCCGCATCGGCGCCGACCGCGAGGCGCTGGACACCTCGTCGCATCGGCTGACCACCACCTTCCTGGCCATCGGCGCGGCCAGCACGCTTCTGGTCGTGGTGTTCGCCGTGGTTCTGGGCCAACGCCTGACCCGGGCGCTGTCGGGACTGGCCGAGGCCGCCACCTCGTTCGCCTTCGGCACCGGCGACCGCAGCGCCTTCATCATCGAGGGCGACGACGAGATCGCGCGCCTGGGTGCCGCCTTCGCCGGCATGGTCGAACGCCTGGACGCCGCCTATCAGGATCTGGAGCGGCGCAGCCAGACGCTGCTGTCCAATGCGGAACGGGTCGCCCAGGTGGGCAGCGCGACCTGGGAATCGGTGACCGGCCGCCAGGTGTGGTCCGACCAGTTCCACGCCCTGCTGGGCACCGTCCCGGGCGAGGAGGAAAGCAGTCGCGCCGCCTTCCTGCGCCGGGTGCACATTGATGATCGCGAACGGTTGAACGCCGCCCTGGACGCCGCCCTGGCCGGGGTCGGCGACGGCCGCGTGGTGCAAGACGTGCGCCTGATCCGCACCGACGGACAGGAGCGCGTGGGCCAGTTCCGCGCCGAGGTGGCGTTCGGCGGCGACGGCCTGCCGCTGCGGGTGGATGTGACCATCCAGGACATCACCGACCGCAAGCGGCTGGAAGAGAAGCTGGACGATTTGGTTCTCGAGCTGCGCCGCTCGAACGAGGAGCTGGAGCAGTTCGCCTATGTGGCGTCGCACGATTTGCGCCAGCCCCTGCGCACGGTGCGGTCCTATGTCACGCTGATCGAGGAAAGCCTGGACGACAAGCTGGACGGCGAAACCCGCGAGTTCATGGATTTCATCCGCGACGGCGTGCGCCGCATGGACGCGCTGATCACCGACCTGTTGGCCTATTCGCGGGTGGGCCGCGCCGGCACCGACCAGCCGGTGGACATGACTCGCGCCGTCGATCTGGCGGTGATGGACCTGCAAAGCGAGATCGACGATTCCGGCGCCCATCTGACCCTGCCGCCCAAGCTGCCGGTGGTGCTGGGCGATGCCGGCGAGCTGACCCGGCTGTTCCAGAACCTGATCGGCAACGCGGTGAAGTACCGCTCGCCCGACCGCCGTCCCGAAGTGTCGCTGACCCTGCACGACCAGGGCGACCAGTGGGAGTTCGCGATCGCCGATAACGGCATCGGCATCCCGCCCGAACATGCGGAACGGGTGTTCGGCATCTTCCAGCGCCTGCACGCGCGTGACGAATACGAAGGCACCGGAATCGGCCTTGCCATCTGCCGCAAGGTCGTCGAACGTCAGGGCGGCCGGATTTGGGTCCAGTCTGGCGGCCGGTGCGGCACTGTGTTTCACTTCACCTGGCCCAAGATGCGCCGCCTGCCCGAACCGGCGGCCGCCTAACCCATGGGGACCCGCCGTGGACGAGCACCAGCAGCAGCGCTTTGACATTCTTCTGGTCGAGGACGACCTGGGCGATGCGGGGCTGGTCAAGATCGCCCTGCGCCGGGGCACCTATCCGGTGACGCTGCACCATGTGAAGAACGGCGGCGAGGCCCTGGCCTTTCTGCGGCGCATCGGCGGCGATTTCGCCGCCGCGCCGCGCCCGGCGCTGATCCTGCTGGATCTCAACCTGCCGGGCCGGTCCGGCCATGAGATCCTTGAGGAGCTGAAGGGCGACCGCGGCTTGCGCGGCATCCCGGTGGTGGTGCTGTCCACCTCGGAGGCCGAGCGCGACGTGGCCAAGGCCTACCAGTTGGGCGCCAATTCCTTCGTCTCCAAGCCCATGGACGTGGAGGACTTCACCCGAGCCATCCACGCGGTCCAGGATTACTGGTTCCGCGTGGTCAGCCTGCCGACATCGTCATGACCGAGACCATCCGCGTCCTGCTGCTCGAGGACGACCCGGCCGACGCCAAGCTGGTGGAGCGCATGCTGCGGCGGGTGACGCGGCCCCCCTTTTCGGTCGAGACCACCGGGCGCCTGGCCCAGGCCGCCCAGCGACTGGCCCTGGGCGGCATCGACGTGGTGCTGGCCGACCTGTCGCTGCCCGATTCGTCGGGCCTGTCCACCCTGACGGCGCTGACGGCCGCCGCCCCCGACCTGCCGGTGGTGGTGCTGACCGGCAATGACGACGATTCCCAGGCCATCGAGGCGCTGAAGCACGGCGCCCAGGATTATCTGGTCAAGGGCAGCGGCGACGGCCCCATGCTGGCCCGGGTGGTGCGTTACGCCATCGAGCGCAAGGCCGGCGAGCGCGCGCTGAAGGAAGCGCGCGACCGCGCCGAACTGGCGGCGCACGCCAAGTCGGTGTTCCTGGCCACCGTGGGGCACGAGGTGCGCACGCCCCTGAACGGCATCCTGGGCATGACGCGCCTGTTGCTGGACACCCAGTTGGACGTCAAGCAGCGCACCTTCGCCGAGACGGTGGTCAGCTCGGGCGAGCTGCTGCTGGGGCTGGTCAACGACATCCTGGATTTCTCGCGCCTGGAGGCCGACGGCCTGACGCTGGAATCGGTGTCGTTCGATGTCGCCGACCTGGTGGACGAACTGCGCCTGATGATGGCGCCGCGCGCCGCCGAAAAGGGGCTGATCCTGGGCTGCCGGTTCGGTCCCGGGGTGCCGCCCTTCGTGGCCGGCGATCCGCTGCGGCTCAGGCAGGTGCTGCTCAATCTGGTGGGCAATGCCATCAAGTTCACCGAACACGGCAGCGTCACCATGTCGATCGAGGCCATCGACACCCTGGCCGACGGCCGGGTGGCGCTGCGCTTCGCGGTGTCGGACACCGGCATCGGCATCCCCGAGGAAGCCCGCGACGGCCTGTTCACCGAATTCTGGCAGGCCGACAGCTCGATCTCGCGCCGCTTCGGCGGCACCGGCCTGGGGCTGGCCATCTGCAAGCGGCTGGTCACCGTGATGGGCGGCGATATCGGCTATGACAGCCAGGGCGGCAACGGCAGCTCGTTCTGGTTCGTGGTGGCGCTGCCGGCGGCCGAGGCGCCAAGCGTGGCCTGCGCGGTCCCGGCCCAGGGGCCGGTCAAGGTCTGCCGCGTGCTGCTGGTGGACGACAACCCGGTCAACCGCGAGGTGGCGGCCGGCCTGCTGGAACGCCACGGCCATCATGTGACGGCGGTGGAGGACGGCGAGGCCGCCATCGCCGCCATGCGCCAGGGCGGCTTCCAACTGGTGCTGCTGGACATGCACATGCCGGGCCTGGACGGGCTGGAAACCGCCCGGCGCATCCGCGCCCTGGGCGGCGAGGCGGCGCGCACGCCCATGTGGCTGCTGACCGCCAATCCCAGCGAGCGCGACGGCCGCCTGTGGCGTGATGCCGGGCTGAACGGCTGTCTGGCCAAGCCGTTCCGCGCCGAGGACGTGCTGCGCCTGCTGGAGGGCGGCGCGGTCGCCGATCCCGGCGCGGCACCGTGCCGGCCGGACACCGCCTTGCTCGCGCTGCCCGATCTGCTGGCTGATCTCAAGGATTTGGGGCGCGACCGCATGCGCGGGCTGGTGGACCTGTTCCGCACCTCGTCGGCCCAGGACCTGCGCCAGATCACCGAACAGGCCCAGGCCGGCAATCTCGCGCAGGTGGCGGCGCTGGTGCATCGCATGGCCTCGGCTTCGGCCAGCCTGCAACTGGTCGCGCTCAACGAACGTTGCCGGACCATCGAGAACATGGCCCGCGCCGAGGACCCGGCCGCCCTTGCCCATGCCCGTGCGCTGCCCGATCTGTGGGAACGCTCGCTCAAGGCGCTGGGCGAAGTGGTGGAATAGGGCAGGGCGCCGGCATCCGAACGAAAAGGCCCCGCCGACCGGCCGGTCGGCGGGGCCTTTTGTCTGGCGGCCCGATGGGGTCAGCCCGCCACCAGCCGATAGCCGATGCCGTGCACGGTGACGATGATGGACGGGTGCTTGGGGTCCGCTTCGATCTTGCGGCGCAGGCGGCCGACCAGCACGTCGATGGTGCGGTCGATCACCGCTTCGCCGTCGTGCTGGGTCAGGTCCAGCAATTGGTCGCGGGTCAGCGCGCGCCCGGCATTGCGGGCCAGCGCGGCCAGTACGTCGAATTCGCCGCGGGTCAGGCGCACGCTCTCGCCCTGGGGCGAAATCAATTGGCGGGCGTCGCAATCCAGCTTCCAGCCGGCAAAGGCATAGACGCCGCTGGCCTGGCGCTCGGCCGCCATGCTGGGGGCGACGCGGCGGATCAGGTTGCGCACGCGCACCGCAAGCTCGCGCGGGTTGAACGGCTTGGTGATGTAATCGTCGGCGCCCAGTTCCAGCCCGACGATGCGGTCGGTCTCGTCCTGGCGGGCGGTGACCAGGATGATGCCCACCGAGGATTTGGCGCGCAGGTCGCGCGCCAGGATCAGGCCGCTTTCATCGGGCAGGTTGATGTCCAGCAGCACCACATCGGGCACCGTGCGCGACACGATGGTGCGCATGTCGCGGGCGTCGGCGGCCTCGCTGACCTGAAAACCCTCGGCCACAAGATGAGCGGCCAGTTTCCCTCGGGTAACGGGCTCGTCCTCGACGATCAGCACATGAGCCTTTGCGCCGGGCAATGCAGTCTCCTTCACGCCGAAGCGTTTACAGGCCGTTCACACGGCGTTTCAGCCAAATTCAATCACAACCGGTATTCTATTGAAAGAGAGTTGATAGAAAACAACCATCGCCTGGAACCTTGTGCAAGCGTGATTTTTACAGCGGCACTCTGTTTCAGGCAAAGAAACGGAATGACCGTCGCCACCAGGGATGGGCACGGGATGACGCCTTCGGGTGGCACTCGCGGCGACGGTCTGCTCAACCGGGGAAAGTCATGCCGCGTGCAGTTTTGACAAGAATGAATGCCGGGAGCGCCGTCGCGGCGTTCGGCATTTTCATTCTGTCGCTGCTGTGGCTTGGCCTCGCCTGGGACCTGGGGCGCGAGCGCAACCGCGTGCTGGCCCAGGCCGAGGCGGACACCGCCAATCTGGCCCGCGCGTTCGAGGAACATATCCGCCGCACCGTGGCCGGGCTGGACCAGACGCTGCTGTACATGGAAGCGGCCTACGAGGACGACCCCGGCCGGTTCAATCTGGCCGACATGGTGGCGCGCTCGTCGATCCTGCGCAACGTGTCGTTCCAGTTGGCCCGCATCGGCGCCGACGGCGTGCTGGCCGACAGCACCGTTCCCAATTTCGTCCCCATGGACCTGTCCGACCGCGAGCATTTCGCGGTCCACCGCAACGGCGGTGGCGGCCGGCTGTTCATCAGCAAGCCGGTGCTGGGCCGGGCCTCGGGCAAGTGGTCGATCCAGTTGACCCGCCGCCTCGACGGCCCCGACGGGCGCTTCGACGGCGTGCTGGTGCTGTCGCTGGACCCGCAATACCTGTCCGATTTCTACGGCTCCATCAATGTGGGCAGCAAGGGCGCCATCCTGCTGGTCGGCCGCGACGGCGTGATCCGCGCCGCCTCGGACGGCTCGGTTGGGCAGAGCCTGCCCGCCGGCATGGCCGAGGGCCTGTTCACCAGCGGCGCCGGCAGCCAGCGGCTCAGCGGGCCGTTGGACAAGGAAGTCCGCATCGCAGGTTTCCGCGCGCTGGGCGAGTTCCCCCTGGCCGTGTGGGTCGGCCGCGCCCAGTCCGAGGTGTTGGCGGGCCATGCGGACACCGTGCGCGCCTATCTGCTGGTGGGAATCGCGGTGACCGCCGTCCTCGGCGCCGCCCTGCTGATGCTCTACAAGGTGGTGCGCCGGCAAGAGGCGGTGACCCGCGCCCTTTCCCTGAAAAAGGCGGAATTGCTGGCCAGTCGCGAACGCCTGCGCCGCTATGTGGCCGATCTGGAGCGCATTGCCGAAGTGGCGGCCCACGACCTGCAGGAACCGCTGCGCCGGGTCGTCGCCTATGCCCAGTTGCTGTCCGCCCACGCCCAGAACGCGCTGGACGCGGAAAGCCGCGACTATGTCGCCCACGTAGTGTCGGGCGCCCAGCGCATGCGCAAGCTGGTGCAGGACCTGGAAGCCTTCGTGGCGGTGGACCACCTGCCGTCGGCCGAGGCGGTGGTGCCCGCCGGCGGCCCCGTCGATGCCGCCGTGGCCAGCTTGGCCGAGGAGGTGCGCCGTTCCGGGGCGACCGTGCTGATCGACACGCTGCCGGCGGTGGCCGCCGACGAACGCAGCCTGACCGAGATTTTCACCCAACTGGTGGACAACGCGCTGCGCTACCGCATGCCGGGCCGCAAGCCGCTGATCCATGTCGCCGCCCGGCGCGAGGAAGGGTTTGCGGTGTTTTCCGTGCGCGACAACGGCACCGGCATCGACGAGCGCCATCTGCCGCGCGTGTTCGAGATTTTCCACCGCCTGCAATCGGTCGAGGGCCATGTGGGCACCGGCCCCGGCCCCGGCACCGGTATCGGCCTAGCCATCGTGCGCCGCATGGTCGAGCGCCTGGGCGGTCGCGTGTGGGTGGAATCGACGGTGGGGCAGGGCAGCGTGTTCAGTTTCACCCTGCCGCTGACGGTGCCCATGCCGGCGGACACTCTTTTGGATCAGGAGGTGCAGGCCGCCTGATCCGGCAAGACAGTTCCCGCCGGCCGTCCCCGAACCCCAGTGCCGACGGGAATTGCGAGAGGAGCCCTGGCCCCCAAACGGGGCTCCTCTCGAAGACAAATCGGTCAGAGGGTGTTTTTCACGGTTCGTCCCCGAACCCCAGCACCGTGAAAGCGCCCTCTCGAGGGGGAGCGGTCCCCAAAACGCTCCCCCTCATACTCCTCCGTCCGTTCCGGGATACGTCCCCGAACCCCAGCATCCCGGGCGGACGAAAAAGGGGGAAAGGCGGCCCCCAAACGCCTTTCCCCCACCCCTTTCAGCGAGCTTCCTTGGCGGGAAGGCCCCCACCCCCGCCCTCTCCGGGTCCAAACCGGAGAGGGCGGGGGAAGGCACTTGCGCGTTTCCCGCATGGCCGCATGCGGTCCTGCGGGTTGAAGCCCGGCCGCGCTTTCCGCTATGGTCCGCCCACCATGACCACGATGCTTCGCAACTTTCGCAGCTATTATGCGCCGTCCCCATAGGGCGGCGTCGATGGTCATTGGCTGACACATTCACCCCGCCGCACGGTCGGCGGCATGTGTTCAGCATCAGGGTCTCCGGCCTGCGGCCCCCATCAGGAGACCCCCAGGATGAACCCCCCCGAAAGCCAGTCCGATTTCCTTGCCGTGATGACCGAGCGCGGGTTCGTTCACCAGTGCACCGACTGGGACGCCCTGCGCGCCGCCTTCGCCAAGGGGCCGGTCACCGCCTATATCGGTTTCGATGCCACCGCCGACAGCCTGCATGTCGGCCATTTGCTGTCCATCATGGCGCTGCGCTGGCTGCAACGGACCGGCAACCGCCCCATCGTGCTGATGGGCGGCGGCACCACCCGCATCGGCGACCCCAGCTTCCGCGACACCACCCGGCCGCTGCTGGACGACGCCCGCATTGCCGCCAACATCGCCGGCATCCGGCGGGTGTTCGCCCGCTTCCTGCGCTTCGGCGACGGCGGCACCGAGGCGGTGATGGTCAACAATGCCGATTGGCTCGACGGCTTGGGCTATATCGCCTTCCTGCGCGATTTCGGCCGTCACTTCACCGTCAACCGCATGCTCGGCTTCGATTCGGTCAAGCAGCGGCTGGACCGCGAGCAGGCGCTGACCTTCCTGGAATTCAACTACATGCTGTTGCAGGCCTACGATTTCGTCGAGCTGTCGCGCCGCCATGACTGCGTGCTGCAGATGGGCGGGTCGGACCAGTGGGGCAACATCGTCAACGGCGTCGATCTGGGCCGCCGGGTGGATGGCCGCGACCTGTTCGGCCTGACCACCCAATTGCTGACCACCGCCTCGGGCGCCAAGATGGGCAAAACCGCCGGCGGCGCCGTGTGGCTGAACGGCGAGCGGCTGTCGCCCTACCAGTTCTGGCAATTCTGGCGCAACACCGAGGATGCCGATGTGGGCCGCTTCCTGAGGCTGTTCACCGAACTGCCGCTGGACGAGATCGCGCGGCTGGAGGCCTTGAGCGGGGCCGAGATCAACGAGGCCAAGAAGGTGCTGGCGACCGAGGTGACCACCCTGGTGCACGGCGCCGCGGCGGCGGCCGAGGCGGCCGAGACAGCCCGCAAGACGTTCGAGGAGGGCGGCGGCGCCGAGGGCCTGCCCACCATCCGGCTGCAGCGCCACCAACTGGCCGGGGGCATGGCGGTGGTCGAGCTGCTGGTGGCGGCCGGTCTGGCCGGCTCCAAGGGCGAGGCGCGGCGGCTGATCGCCGGCGGTGGCGCCCGCCTGAACGGCGCGGCGGTCGGCGACGAGGCCGCCATGGCGAATCCGGCGCAGATCGGTGCGGACAACGCCATCAAGCTGTCGGCGGGGCGCAAGCGCCACGCCTTGGTGATCGTGGAGTGAAGGAGGAGGGGGGAGGCGTCGCCGTCTCCCCCGTTCGCATTTCGCTCAGCCCAGCAACGAGCGGCGGTCTTCCATGATGCGGCGCAGGATGGGTGTGATGACCAGTTCCATGGCCAGCCCCATCTTGCCGCCGGGCACCACGATGGTGTTGCGGCGGCTCATCCACGAATCCTTGATCATCTGCAGCAGAAACGGGAAGTCCACGCGGAACCGGTCGGGCTTGCGGAAGCGGATCACCACCAGGCTTTCGTCCGCGGTGGGGATGTCGCGGGCGATGATGGGGTCCGAGGTATCGACGATCGGCACGCGCTGGAAGTTGATGTCGGTCAGCTTGAACTGCGGCACGACGTAGTGAACATAGTCGTGCATGCGGCGCAGGATGGTGTCCATCACCGCCTCTTCCGAATAGCCGCGTACCCGCGTGTCGCGGTGGATCTTCTGGATCCATTCCAGATTGATCACCGGCACCACGCCGATCTTGAGATCCACGTGCTGGGCCACGTTGCAGTCCTTGGTGACCACGCAGCCGTGCAGCCCCTCATAGAACATCAGGTCGGTGTCCGGGGCCATGTCCTCCCACGGCGTGAATTCGCCCGACTTGACGTTCAGGTGGCTGAAGCGGCGCGCCTCCTCCTCGTTGTGGATGTACAGGCGGCGGCGGCCCTGGCCGGTTTCGCCGTAGCGGCGGAACACTTCCTCCAGCTCGTTGAACAGGTTGGCGTCGGGGCCGAAATGGCTGAAGGTGCGGTTGCCGCTTTTTTCCGCGTCGGCCATGGCGCGCTTCATGTCGGCGCGGTTATAGCGGTGGAAGCTGTCGCCCTCGACGATGGCCGGCTTGATGCCTTCGCGCCGGAACATGTGCTCGAAGGCTTCCTTGACGGTGGTGGTTCCGGCGCCGGACGAGCCGGTGACGGCAATGATCGGATGCTTCCTCGACACGGGTGTGGGTCCTGTTGCAAGCCGGACGGAGTTATCGCCCGCTTTTCCCATACCCCAATTCGGTTTCTCACACCTTCAATTTTTCACGCCAACCCGGGTAGAGACGGTCGGAATCTTCGGCAAAGCTGTGGAAAGCGTCGCGCAGGTCGGGGTTTTCGGCGGCGAATTCCACCAGCGGGATGCCCTGGCGCCACGCTTCCTCCGCCAGACGGAGCGAGCGTCCGCCCGCCGCCGGGCCGCCCCGATGGCCGAACACGCCGCCGCCCGACGTCTGGATCACGTTGGCATGGCCCAGATTGTCCAGGAAGCCGGGCAGGCGGATGGCGTTCATGCCGCCCGAGATGATGGGCGTCGTCGCCTTCATGCCGTGCCAGTCCTGGGCGTAATGGGTGCCCTCGGCGTGGTCGCGCTCCAGCATGTAGGCGACGCCGCGTTCGCAGGCGGCGCCCTCCATCTTGCCGAAGCCCATGGTGCCGGTGTGGATGCCGCTGGCCCCTTGCAGGCGGGCCAGCTTCATATGCGCCAGCACGGAATAGCCGCGCTTGCTCTGGCGCGAGGTGACGGCGCCGTGGCCGGCGCGGTGGTAGTGCAGGAAATGGTCGGGGAAATGCCGGCGGCACAGGGTGACGGCGCTGGGGCCGCCGACGAAGCCGTCCACCAGGAACGCCACGTGGCTGGCGTTCTCGGCGAACACCTCCAGCAGGATCTCGCCGCGGCGGATCATCTCGAACGGGTCGTCGGCGGTGATGTTGGCAGAAAACAGCTTGGCCTCGCCGGTGGTGTCCTGGGCGCGGCGCATGGCATCGGCCACCCGTTCCATGGTGGCGCGGAAGGGGGCGAAGACCTGGTTGCCCTGGGGTTCATCGTTCTTGACGAAATCGCCGCCCAGCCAGAACTGGAAACAGGCATCGGCAAAGGGCTGCGGGCGCAGGCCCAGCTTGGGCTTGATGATGGTGCCGACGATCATGCCGCCATCCGCCTCGGGCCGGCCCAGCACCCGCCACAGATCGGCGATGTTGCGCGCCGGCCCGTCGAAGGCCAGCAGGAAGTCGCGCGGGACGTGGAAATCCATCAGCTTGGCATAGGCCACGTCGGCCATGCCCTGGTTGTTGCCCACCAGCAGCGTCAGCAGCGAAACCGCCATGGCGCGGCCGTCGGTGACGTTGCGGTCGAACAAATCCACCGGATAGGCCACCTTCATCAGCACCTCGCCGGCCTCCAGCGGGGTCAGGTCATAGACCAGCGCATCCAGGTTGCGGGTGAAGGAATCGGTGGTGCACACCTCCACATTGGTGCCGGTCGAGGATTCGGCGGCGAAGTGGGCGGCGGTCACCAGCGGATCGTGGCCGGGCTTGGGCCGCATCACATAGGCGGCCAGCAGATGGCGTCCGCCCGCCAGCAGCGCCGCCTCGTCCAGGCCCAGGCTGCAATAGCGATTTGACTGATCCATGCCCCTCTCCCCCCGCCGCCGGCCGCATCCGGCCGGCGCCCAGCATGCGTCCGCCCAGAATGCGTCGGGCCGCGCGCGGGGGGAACACCCGATAGGGGTGCATGCACGGGTAGGGGTGGGGCAACCCGTTCAGGCGGCGGCGGTCACACCGCCTTGGAGTGACGCTGTTCGCCCTTTTTCAGATAGCGGTCAAAGGCCGAGGCGACGGCGCGCACCAGGGTGCGGCCTTCGTCGGTGACCACGATGCGCCGGCCCTGGACCACCGCCAGCCCGTCTTCCTCCATGGGGGCGATGGCGGCCAGCTCGGCATCGAACTGGCCGGCATCGGCGCCATGGCGGGCGCAGACCACGTCCAGGTCGATTTCCAGGTCGCACATCAGCGTCATGATGATGTCGCGGCGCAGGGCGTCGTCGGCATTGACGGCGACGCCGCGCGCGGTGGCCAGCCGGCCCTGGCGGATGGCGTCCTGGTACAGGTGGATTTCGCCCATATTGGCCACATAGCCCTGGGGCAGCGAGCCGATGCCCGAGGCGCCGAAGCCGATCAGCGTGTCGGCGGTGTCGGTGGTGTAGCCCTGGAAGTTGCGGTGCAGGCGCTTTTCCTTGAGCGCGATGGCCAGTTCGTCATCGGGGGCGGCGAAATGGTCCAGGCCGATCTTCACATAGCCCAGCGCTTCCAGCTTGGCGGTGCCCTGCTCGTATTGCTGCCAGCGGATTTCGGTGTCGGGCAGCGCCTCCTCGGGGATCAGGCGCATGTGCTTCTTCATCCACGGCACATGGGCATAGCCGAACAGGGCGATGCGGCGCGGGCGGAAGCCGTGCGCCTTGTCGATGGTGTCCAGCAGCCCGTCCACCGTCTGGTGCGGCAGGCCATAGACCAGGTCCATGTTGATCTGCGGCACGCCGTGCTTGCGCAGCCATTCGATCACGTTGGCGGTGACGTCATAGGGCTGGATGCGGTTGATCGCCTGCTGGACCTTGGGGTCGAAATCCTGCACCCCGATCGAGGCGCGGGTGACGCCGGCGCTGGCCATGGCCTTCACATAGGTCTCGTCGGCGGTGCGCGGGTCCAGTTCCACCGCCACCTCGGCATCGGGCTTGACGATGAAGCGCTCGCGCAGGGTGTCCACCGTGCGCACGAAATCCTCGGGCGCCAGGATGGTGGGGCTGCCGCCGCCGAAATGGATGTGGCGCGCCGTCATGCGGGTGGGCAGCTTGCCGGCCACCAAATCGATCTCGCCCAGCAGCGCGTCCATATAGGCGGCCACGGGGGCGTATTTCTTGGTGATCTTGGTGTGGCAGCCGCAGAACCAGCACATCTCGGCGCAATAGGCGATGTGCAGGTAAAGCGACAGTTCCTCGCTAGGCGCGATGCCGGCCAGCCACTGGCCGTAGATGTCGGGGCCGATGCCGGGATGAAAATGCGGCGCGGTCGGGTACGAGGTGTAGCGGGGGACCCGAAGATCGTACTTGGCCGAAAGATCGCGGCGCATGTGCGGCATTTCCTGAAGTGTTCAACACGGCCGACCCTACCCCGGACACCGGCAGCATTTCAACAATCCGGGCCGTGGGGTCTTGTTAACCTTTCTCCATGTTTCGCGAAAGGGGTGTGCGCAAGACCGAAAGGGGCAGGCCGGGTCCCGGACGGATGGCCCCCGGCGCGAATGGATTCACCGTCTGTGGGCGGAAACATATCCCTAAGGGTGTTACAAATTTTGACACGCCGGGAGTAAGTTTTGCCTCGCCAGCCGCTGAGTATCGAACGGATACACCAAGCGGGTGCGGAGAGCACACAGGGGCCTCCCCTCCAATACGCGCAAATCAAATAACCAATGGCCAGTGCATCCACGCCAGTAATCGCGGCGGGAATGAGGGCGGCCGCCTGACTGAACCTTGCCTGTAAAGGAGTGCGCGATGAAACGGCTGCTCAAGCCCATCTTGGGGCTTGCGGTGATCGCCCTCGGCGGCTGTGCCGCGCCGGGGACCACGTCGAAGGGCGGCGTGGAACCGCTGTTCACTGCCCCGGTCACCAACAACGACACCCCCTATTCGCAATGCCTGGGCGCACTGGGCCAGATGCAAGGCACCAACCTGCCGACCTTCGCGGTGGGCGAGGTGGCCGACAAGACCGGACAGTTCTCGTCCTCGGGCAACGGCACCTCGACCATGATGAGCCAGGGCGTGTCGGAAATGCTGATGAGCGCCCTTTACAAGACGCGTAAAGCGCGCCTGGTCGAGCGCTACGACCTGCGCATTCCGCTGGCCCAGGCCAAGATGGCCGAGCAGAAGCTGACCGGCCCCGAGGCCGCCATCCGTCCCGGCGCCATCCGCGGTTCCGACTTCGTGTTGGTCGGGGCGCTGACGGAACTGAACTACAACATCGTTTCGGGCGGCGGCCGGCTGGCGGTCGGCGGCATCGGCGGCGGCGCCCGCACCGTGGTGATCAACGTGGGACTGGATTTGCGCGTGGTGAATTCGCGCACCTTCGAGGTCCCCTACATCACCTCGCTCCAAAAGCAAATTCAAGGAATTGAGGTCGAGGCGAACGTGTTTCGTTTCTTCGGCACTCAACTCGTCGAGTTCGACGCTGGGATGATCAAGAACGAACCCACTCAGCTCGGCGTGCGCTCCGTCGTGGAGATGGCTGTCTACCAGATCATGACGGATTTCCTCGGTCTGCCTGCCACGGCCGAGTGCCAGTTGGTCAAGACCGACTTCATGAAAGACAAACTCGAGAGGAAAGGAGAGCGCAATGAAAAAGCATCTTAAGACCGGCGTGTCCGCCGCCGTCCTGGGCCTGGTCATGGCCGGTCCCGCCTTCGCCTTCGACGACGTTGACTGGAGCTGGACCAGCACGATCAAGGAAGTGATCGACATCAACATCGACATCGATGCCAACAACTCGTTCTATCCCACCGGCATCACCAAGGCCGAGCAGCTGCAGGTTTCCGGCGGCAACATGACCTCGGTCAGCAATCAGAACGACACCCAATTCAACGTCAACAACGGCGGCGGCGGTCCGGTGACCGTGGACCTGGGCACGCTGGTGGTCGAGGACAAGGCGTTGGTTAACCATCAGAATCCGGCCCCCACGCTGGATCATTCCGGCTCGATCCTCGACCCGACCATGACCAATACCGCCAGCAATATCCCGGGCGGTCAGAAGATCACCCACACGATCACTCTGGGTTCGATCACCGTTGACGTGCCTCCGGGTGGCACCTCCAACCTGGACGCCCGCTACGACCTGGGCCGCCTGGAAGGCAATTCCACCGCCGCCGCCAACGTGGCCAGCATCAACAGCGAAGTGAGCACCACCTTCCACGACGGGCAGATCGCCTTCGGCAACTTCGACCAGATCGACAGCCTGGAGAACGTGCTGCAGGCCCTGGGCGCCGGCGTCTCCACCGCCCTGGTCCTGCCGACCGGCAACCGCAACATGGACGCGCTGGCGGCTGCCGCCATCGCCGCCCAGTTCGGCCTGATCGAACAGGGCGATATCTCCGCCACCGCCACCGCCACCAACGTTCTGAACGCCCAGGTGGCGCTGAACGCCACCGGCGCGGGCAACATGCACAGCGTCACCGTGGGTCCGGCCTACTATCCGGTCAAGCTCGCCAGCACCTCCGGCGGCGGCGGCGGTGGTTCGCACCACTTCACTCCTCCGTCGCAGGGTTCGGGCGCGCCGTCCTACCAGACCGACAACATCGTCATCGGCGACCTCAATCAGTTCAGCCTGATGAACGTCTCCGCCAGCGCCGATGCGTCGGGCCTGCAGATCAACGGCTACAAGAACCTGGGCATGCTCACCGACCAGTACGGCACCTGGACCGCGGCCAGCTCGGTCAACGCGTCGGCCTTCGGCAACGTGTCCTCCATCACCAACCGGGTCAACGGCCTGGCGCCGCTGCCCTACGTCAAGTAACGGCCTTCGCATGGTGGGCGGCCCTCGGGCCGCCCACTTCCTTCACGGAGAACGACCATGAAGATGTTCGCTGCCGCTATCGCCGCGACCGGGATGTTGGCCGGTCTGGCCGGCGAGGTCTCGGCCGAGCCCATGGGCCGCGAGGCCTATTCCTTTCCCTCCCGCAGCGGGGCGGTGACCGCCCAGTTGCAGATGCTGAAGAAGACGCAAGGCTCCTCGTCGTCGGGCGGCTCGGCCGGCGGCGCGGGCAGCGTCACCCAGTACGTGACCAACTACAACACCACCTCCACCTCGGTGGGCAACTGGAACGAGATCACCCAGATCCTCGACAACGGCGCCCAGGGCTACATCGGCAACAACGCCAATCAGACCAGCTCGGGCAACCAAGGCTCCACCTCGACCTCGGGCATGACCACGGTCAATTCCAGCTCCGGTCCCGGCCACTGATCCACAGCGGAGGGCTTTGCCATGCGAGCAACCATCCTTGCCGCCGTTGTGGCCGCCACGCTGGCCGCCGGCACCGCCCGTGCCACCGAACAGCCGGCGTCCGGCCAGGTTCCCTTCGACCAGGCCGTCGCCATCCTGGTCGGCAAGGCCAAGGAGCCGGTGGCGAAGGCCGTCGAGCTGCTGGACCAGGCGGTTGCCGCCGGCCATCGCGACGCGGCCTTCCTGCGCGGTATGCTGCACGTCAAGGCGCGCCAGCCCGAACAGGCGGCCCAGCTCTTGACCCGCGCCGCCGAGCAGGGCCAGGGCGAGGCCCAGAACGCGCTGGCCATGCTGTATCTGGCGGGGGACGGCGTGGCGCGCGACGAGGCGCAGGCCGTGCGCTGGCTGACCGCCGCCGCCGAGGCCCAGGTCGCCACGGCGCAAAGCAACCTGGGCTATCTGTACCTGAACGGCACGGGGGTCGCCCGCGATCCCGGCCGCGCCGCCGAGCTGATGCGGGTGGCGGCCGGCAAGGGCATCACCGAGGCCCAGCACAACATGGCCTGGATGTATCAGAGCGGCGAGGGCGTGCCCAAGGACATCACCGAGGCGGTCCGCTGGTATCGCCTGGCCGCCGATGCCGGCTATTCGCGGTCGCAGTACAACCTGGGCCTGCTGCTGGCGGTGGGCAAGGACGGCGTGCGCCAGAATGTTCCCGAAGCGGTCAAGTGGCTGTCGCTCGCCGCGGTGTCGCCCCGTCCCGACGTGCGGCAGCAGGCGTCGGCGCACCTTGCCACGGTGTCGGGCGCGGTGCCGGCCGCCATGTTCTCGGAAGGCGTGGACGACGCTCGCCGTTGGCTGGTATCGCGGCGGGTGTACTGACATGGCCCGCGGCATCGCCGTGGGCCGCTGGCTGGCGGTGGGGATCCTGGGCACTGTCCTGGGGGCTGCGCCGGCGGTGGTGGATGCCGCGCTGGTCCGCCTCAAGGCCGGCGCCGCCGAGGACAGCGTGGTTGCCGCCCTGCACGAGGCCCGCGCCCTGGCCCAGTCGCGGGGGCGCACAGTGCGGGTGATCGTGGACGAACGGATGCGCACCATCGCGGTGGAAGGGGGAACGTGGCGCCGGCTGCCCGACGGGGTGTCGCTGGCCGGGCCGCGCCCCGACCGTGACGGCCAGGGCGTGATCATCTTCGCCGCCGACGGCTCCAGCAGCGGCGGCCAGGTGGTGGTGTGGTGGCGCGACCAGGCGGCGTCGGTGCTGGTGGACGCGCTCAGCGGCGGGGTGCGCCGGGTACGCGCCGCCGCGCCTACGACGCCGGACGCAGGCGGTCGGCGGGGAAGCGCAGGGTGACGGTGGTGCCGCACCCCAGCCGGCTTTCCAGGCTCAGGGCGCCGCCATGCAGGTCCATCAGCTTGCGCGACAGCGGCAGGCCCAATCCGCTCCCCTCGTAGCGCCGCGCCATGCCGGAATCCACCTGCCCGAACGGGGCCATCACCTTGGCCAGGTCTTCGGGCGCGATGCCGATGCCCGTATCCGACACCGCGATCGCCAGGCCGGCGGGATCGTGGCGGGCCTCCACCTCGATGCGTCCGCCGGGCGGGGTGAACTTCACCGCATTGCCCAGCACGTTGACCAGCACCTGCTTCAAGCGGCGCGGATCCGCCCACAGGCCGGGCAGGCCGGCGGGCAGGGTGGCGACGATCTCCACCTGGCCGGCATCGGCGCGCTCGCGCACCATGGCGATGCACGCCTGCACCAGGATGGCGGGGTCGGTCGGTTCCTCGCGCAGGACGACGCGGCCCACTTCCAGCCGGGCCACGTCCAGGATGTCGTTGATCAGTTGCAGCAGGTGCTTGCCCGACTGGTTGATGTCGCGGGCATATTCGCAATATTGCGGCTGGCCCACCGTTCCCAGCAATTGCTGCTCGATGATCTCGGAAAAGCCGATGATGGCGTTCAGCGGCGTGCGCAATTCGTGGCTCATGGTGGCCAGGAACTCGCTCTTGGCGCGGTTGGCCAACTCGGCCGCCTCGCGGGCGCTGGTCATGGCCTCCTCGGCCTGCTTGCGCACGGTGATGTCGTGGAACACCTGCAACAGCCACACCCCGCCCTCGGGGTTGGCGACCCAGGCCGAGGTCAGGTCATAGGTGCGCCCGGTCCGGGGCGAGCGCCATTCCGACCGGCGATAGGTTTCGTCCTCGCCGGGGGTGGGCAGGGCGGCGCCGAACACGTCGGCGGCCATGCGGCCCTCGACGGTGCCGAACTGGCCCACCAGCGCCGGGTTGGCGTATTGGAAACGGCCTTGGGCGTCGATCAGCGCGATGCCGTCGTGGATGGCCTCGAGCAGGCGGCGCACGTTGGCATGCTCGCGTTCCAGGGCATGGCGCAGCGAGCGGACCTCGGTGATGTCCTCCTTGAGCGCGATGTAGTTCTCCACCACGCCGCCGGCCCCCTTGACCGGCGCCACCGTCATCTGTTCCCAGTACTCGGTGCCGTCGCGGCGCAGGTTGACGATCTCGCCGCGCCAGTCGTGGCCGTCGCGGATGGTCTGCCACATGTCCAGATAAACGTGTTCCGGCGTCAGCGGCGAGCGCAGCAGGCGGGGGTTCTGGCCCAGCACCTCGTCGCGGTGATAGCCGGTCATGCGGCTGAACGCCGGGTTGACGTACTCGATCAGGCCGCCGACATCGGTGATCATCACGGAAACCGGGCTTTGCTCGACGGCGCGGAACAGCTTGCGCGTCTCCTCCTCGGCCAGCACGGCACGCCGTTCGCTGCGCCGCAGGGTTTCCAGCGAGAAGATGACCAGCGCGACCACGCCGATCACCACCAGATAAAAGGCGAACTGGGCCGAACGCAGGTTGGCCTGGATGCGGCCCTCCATCTCGGCGGCCAGCTTTTCCTCGGCGTCTGCCATCAGGCCGATCAGCGTCTGGTGGCTACGGTGCCAGGCGGTGCCGTCCGCCGGCTGCAGGCGGCCTTGGACCATGGTGAGGTGCAGGCGCTCGACCTCTTCCAGCACCGGGCCGCGCACGATGGAATCGAACAGCTCCACCTGCTGCGGCGAGGCATGGGCGCGGAAGGATTGGGCGAATGCCTTGCGTTCGGCGTCGGCTTCGATGAATTGGCGCAGCAGGTCGGGGCGGCGATGCATCAGCCACGAGGCGCCGATGGAGCGTTCGCGCGCCAGCCGGTCCTTCATCTGGCCCAAATCCACATAGGCGGCGATCAGGGCGCTCAGATCGGTGGTGGGCAGCTTGGACGACGACGACACCAGCCCCGAGATCAGCGCGCCGTAGCCGTCCGTCACCATGCCCAGCGTGCCGTCGCCGTCCACGCTGGCACGCAGGGCATCCAGATTGCCCAGGCCAAGATCGGTGCGCTGGTGGCCGAACAGGGCCGACGCCTTGGGCGTCAGCACCACCGTGCGGAAGGTCTGGGCGCGCTCGTCGGTGGCGGCGCGCTGCTCGGCCAGTTCCTCCTGCCACGACTGGCGGCCGGTATCGATGAACAGCGACGACAGGCCGCGTTCGCTTTCCAGTTCGCGCGCCAGCCCCTGGGCGGCGCGGGCCACCTGGGCGGCGACCAGCAGGTCGGCGCTGCGGGTGAAGGTGTCCAGTTTCTCGCTGACCACATAGGCCGAAAACGCCACCAGCGCCATCACGGGCGCCAGCACCGCCAGCGCCAGCCGATGGCGGCCGAGCGGGCGAAGGCGCTTGCGCATGAGCTTGAACACAGGGGCGGGCGGCATGGACCAGTCCGTCAGGAATCGCGGGCGCCGGCAGCCAGCACGCGATCAAGGGCTTCACGAAGGCGCGCCAGTTCTACAGGTTTGGATAGGTATCCGTCCATACCCGCGGCGATGCAGCGGTCCGCTTCGCCCGACAACGCGTTGGCGGTCAGGGCCAGCACAGGCGTGTGGCGGCCGCTTGCGCCCTCGTGGTCGCGCAGGGCGCGGACGAACTGAAAGCCGTCCATCACCGGCATGTGGCAGTCGGTGATCACCAGGTCCCACGGACGCGCGCGCCAGGCCGCCAGGGCGGCGGCGCCGTCGGGGAACACCTCGGGGCTGTGGCCCAGCAGGCGCAATTGGCGCATCACCACCTGCTGGTTCACCGGGTGATCCTCGGCCACCAGCACGGTTAGTCCGGCGCCAGGCATGGCGATGCCGGCGGGCGGCGCCTCGGCCGGCGGCGGGCGCGGCGCCGCCAGCGCCGCC
>JAFAAW010000029.1 GCA_023426365.1 Pseudomonadota bacterium | reverse complement strand
CGCAAGCCCCGCCGCCCCCATGCAGACCGCCGCGCCGGCCACGCCGCCGGCGGCGACGCCGGCCGCAGCCCCGGTTCCCGACGGCAAGGTGATCGGCCAGGAGCATGCGGATTCCCGTATCCAACTGAAAGCCGCGGTGGACGATTGCTGGGTGCAGGTGCGCGAAATGGACGGCCAGCTTCTGCTGTCGCGCCTGCTGCGCCGTGGCGACAGCTATATGGTGCCCAACCGGCCCGGCCTGACCTTGATGGTGGGCAATGCCGGCGCGCTGGAAATCACCGTGGACGGCAAGAAGGCGGCGCCGCTGGGCAATGCCGGCCAGGTTCGCCGCGACATCAAGCTGGACCCCGACAAGCTGGCGGCCGGCGGCTGACCGCCCCCGATCCCCACGCGACGAATGCAAAGGGCGCTTCGCGAACACGAAGCGCCCTTTTTTCATTCAGGTCTGTCCTCAGGCAGACGGCAGGTCGCCCTCAATTGTCTCGCAGCCAGGGGATGCGGGACACCGCGATCCCCTCCTCCTCCAGCTCGGCGGCCTGCTCGGCCGACGCCTCGCCATAGATCGCGCGTTCTTCCACGTCGCCGTAATGAATCTTGCGCGCTTCCTCGGCGAAGCGGTCGCCCACATAGTCGCAGTTCTGTTCCACCTGCTGGCGCATCTCGATCAGCAGGCGGCGCATTTCGCGCGCCGCGCCCTGGGCGTCCAGCGTCTGGCCGGTGGCCTTGTTCAGGCGGGGCGCCATGATCGCCTTGGTCACACCCGTGTCGCCGCAGACCGGGCAGGCGATCTCGCCCGCGGCGGCCTGCGCGTCATAGCCGGCATTGTCCTTGAACCAGCCCTCGAAATGATGATCGTGAGGGCAGCGCAACTGGAACAGAATCATAACTATCCAACCCTTCCGCCCCCCTTTATAGGAACATTGCGCGGAATGACAACGGGATTAGGGGAATGACCGCAGACGGATCTTCGCCCTGGGTGGCGCGCTTCGCCCCCCTGGTGCGGCGCCAGGGAAGCGTGCTGGACGTGGCTTGCGGCGGCGGCCGCCATTGCCGCCATTTCCTGGCGCGTGGCCATGCCGTCACCGGCATCGACCGCGATTTGGGCGGCACCGACGCCGCCGGCGCCGAGCTGATCGCCGCCGACCTGGAGAACGGCGCACCCTGGCCGCTGCCGGGGCGGCGATTCGACGCGGTGGTGGTGACCAATTACCTGTGGCGCCCGCTGTTTCCCGCGCTCAGGGGGGCCTTGGCCGAAGGCGGCGTGCTGATCTATGAGACCTTCGCCGCCGGCAACGAAGCCTATGGCCGGCCGCGCAGCCCCGATTTCCTGTTGCAGCGGGGCGAGTTGCTGGCGCTTGCCCACGGGCTGACGGTGGTCGCCTTCGAGGACGGCGTGGTGGCGGACCGGGCGGTGGTCCAGCGCATCTGCGCCGTCCACGGCCCCGGCCCGCACCCGCTTCCCGGGGCCTAATCGCGCGGCGGCATGGCGAACGGCCGGTCGTGATCCAGGCAAGGGATCTTCTTGCGGGCATCGGCCACCTTGCGGGGATCGATGTCGGCCATGATCCAGCCCGGCTGTTCCAGCGCGTCGGCCAGGACTTCACCCCAGGGCGAGATGATCAGGGCGTGGCCATAGGTCTCGCGGTTGTTGGCGTGGGTGCCGCATTGGGCGGGGGCGAACACATAGCAGCCGGTCTCGATGGCGCGGGCGCGCAACAGGACGTGCCAATGCGCCTTGCCGGTCACCTTGGTGAACGCCGCCGGCACCGCCAGGAAGTCGCAGCCCGCCTTGGCCAGCGCCCGGAACAGGTGGGGGAAGCGCAGGTCGTAGCACACCGACAGGCCCAGCTTGCCCCACGGCAGGCGCGCGGCCACGGCGCGGTCGCCCGGCTGGAAGGTCACGCTTTCGCGATAGACCTCGCCCAGGCCCAGATCCACGTCGAACATGTGGATCTTGTCGTACTTGGCGATGGCGACGCCGTCGGGCCGCAGCACATAGGTGCGGTTGGCGACCATGCCGCCATCCAGCAGCACTGCCAGGGTGCCGGTGTGGATGTAGCAGTTCAGTTCCTTCGCCAGCTCGCGGAAGGCCTTGAGCGCCAGATGGTCGTCCTCGGGCATGGCCTTGAGCACGATGTTGGAGCGTCCCCACTCCATCATCGCCACGTTTTCCGGCATCAGGATCAGTTCGGCGCCGGCGGCGCGGGCCTCGACCGCATAGCGCATGGCGACGTCGATGTTGTGCTGCAGGTCGGTGGTGGCGTTGACCTGCAGGCACGCCGCCTTGAACACCGGGTTCACGCGCCCGCACCCAGCTTGGCGTCCAGGCCGCCCTTGGCGTCCAGCGCGTAGAGGTCGTCGCAGCCGCCGATATGTTCGCCGTTGATGAAAATCTGCGGCACGGTGCGGCGGCCGCCGGCGCGCTGGGTCATGGCCTCGCGCAGGTCGGCATCATGGGAGACATCGATTTCCCGATAGGCGGCGCCCTTCTTCTCGAACAGGCGCTTGGCGCGGACGCAATAAGGGCAGACCTGGGTGGTGTAAATCTCGATATCGGCCATCGGGAACTCCTGTTGATCCTTGCCATAATATAGCGGGTCAGGCGCCGAACACCACCCGCCCCAGCGTCAATACATCCACCGCCGCCGCCCCATTGGCGCGCAGCACGCGCGCGCATTCGCCCGCGGTGGCGCCGGTGGTCAGCACGTCGTCCACCAGCAGCACCCGCCGTCCCGCCACCTGGGCGCGCCGGCGCGGCGGGACGGCAAAGGCGCCCGACACGTTGCGGCGGCGCTGGTCGCGGTCCATGTGCCCTTGCGGCAGGGTGCGGCGCACGCGCACCAAGGCGTCGGGCAGCGCCGGCACCCCGCCCAGGCGGGCCAGCGCCAGGGCCAGCACGGCGGCCTGGTTGTAGCGCCGCGCCAGCAGGCGCCAGCGGTGCAGCGGCACCGGCACCACCAATTCGGCGCACTCCAGCAAATCGGCCCCGGCGCGCGCCATCCAGCGCGCGAAGGCGGGCGCGCCCTCCAGCCGGTCGGCATGCTT
Source organism: Pseudomonadota bacterium (assembly GCA_023426365.1). Classification (GTDB taxonomy): domain Bacteria; phylum Pseudomonadota; class Alphaproteobacteria; order Rhodospirillales; family Magnetospirillaceae; genus Magnetospirillum. Next base: position 46,246 of record JAFAAW010000029.1, on the reverse strand, counting down.
GAATCTGAGGATCAGGGGCTTCGAGGCGCCGTCATAGCGCAGCACGGCGCGTGCCCGCCCCCAGGGCGGCGCCTTGGCCAGACAGGGGGCGCACAGCATGGCGGCGCCAATCCCGGGATCGACGTCGAACGGATGGCCGCAGGCGTCGCATAAGGGCGCGGCCAGAAACTCCATGGCCGCCCAGCAGGCGGGGCACAGGCTGCCGGGCTCGCCCACCACCGCGCCGCACGACAGGCACAAGGGCGGCAACACGGCATCCAACGCCCAACGCAAGACACTTCCACTGCGCATGATTCGCACTTTCCCCGGCCGGTCGGCCGTGCCATATAGCCTGTATGGCTGACGCAATCAGAATCTTCGACCGCTCGCTGGTGCGCAAGCATCGCGACCGTGCCGCCCCGCATTTCGCCAACTATGACTTCCTGGTCCGCGAAGTGGCCGAGCGGCTGGCCGACCGGCTCAGCGACGTCACCCGCACTTTCCCCACGGCGCTGGATTTGGGCTGCCACACCGGCGAGATGGCCGACACCCTGGGCAAGCGCGGCGGCATCCAGACCCTGGTGCAATGCGACATCAGCCCCCGCATGGCGGCGCGCGCGGCCACCAACGGCCGGCCGACCCTGGCCGCCGACGAGGAATGGCTGCCCTTTGCCGATGCCAGTTTCGATCTGGTGATGTCGTGCCTGTCGCTTCATTGGGTCAACGACCTGCCGGGCACCCTGGTGCAGATCCGCCGCGTACTCAAGCCCGACGGCCTGTTCCTGTGCGCCATGCTGGGCGGCGAGACCCTGAAGGAACTGCGCCAATCCCTGGCCGAGGCCGAAATGGCCGAGGAAGGCGGACTAAGCCCGCGCGTGTCGCCCTTTGCCGATGTGCGCGACCTGGGCGGGCTGTTGCAGCGGGCGGGCTTCGCCCTGCCGGTGGTGGACGCCGACACGGTGAACGTCGCCTATGGCGATCCAATGCGCCTTTTGGCCGATCTGCGCGGCATGGGCGAGACCAACGCGGTGGCCGAACAGCGGAAGTCCTTGAGCCGCCGCGCCACCCTGCTGCACGGGCTGGCGCGCTACCAGGACCTGTTCGCCGATGCCGAGGGGCGCGTGCCCGTCACCTTCCAGGTGCTGACCATGACCGCCTGGCGGCCGCATCCCAGCCAGCAGCAGCCGCTGGCGCCCGGTTCGGGCCAGGTGTCGCTGGCCCATGAACTGCTGAAGCCCAATTTCGACTGACCCATGCGTTTCCCGCTTCCCTTGGTTCGCGGCAGCCTGATCCGCCGCTACAAGCGTTTCCTGGCCGACGTCGTGCTCGACACCGGCGAGGAAGTCACCGCCCACGTCGCCAATTCCGGCGCCATGCTGGGAACCTGCGCGCCGGGCATGGAGGTGTGGCTGTCGCCCGCCAACAGCCCGACCCGCAAGCTGGCCTGGAGCTGGGAACTGTGCCGGGTGGACGGCGCGCTGATCGGCGTCAACACCGCCTGGCCCAACCTGATCGCCGCCGAGGCCATCGCCGCCGGGCACATCCCCGAACTGGCCGGCTATGCGACCATCCGCCGCGAGGTGAAGTACGGCAAGAACTCGCGCATCGACTTGTTGCTGGAATCGCCCGACCGCCCCACATGCTATGTGGAGGTCAAGAACGTCCACCTGAAGCGGGGCGAGTGGGCCGAGTTTCCCGACGCGGTCACCGTGCGCGGCGCCAAGCATCTGGTGGAATTGCGCGACATGGTGGCCGAAGGCGCCAGGGCGGTCATGCTGTATCTGGTCCAGCGCGAGGATTGCGCGGCCTTCCGCCCCGCCGCCGACATCGATCCGGCCTATGCCGACGGTCTGCGGGCAGCCGTGGGCGACGGCGTGGAAGCGATCTGCTATACCTGCAGCATGACGCTTGAGGAAATCACCATCAAAGGTCGGCTGCCCATCGACCTGGACAGCCGTGGGAACTGAGTGAAATGGAAAGTGACGAGCGCGAATCGGGCCGCATTCCCCTGCACGGCCCCGAGGACTTCGAAGGGATGCGCAAGGCCGGCCGGCTGGCGGCAGAGGCGCTGGATTTCATCGGCCCGTATGTGAGGCCCGGCGTCACCACCGCCGAACTGGACCGGTTGTGTTCCGACTTCATCGCCGAGCGCGGCGGCATTTCGGCGCCGCTGAACTATCGCGGCTTTCCCCGCTCGATCTGCACCTCGGTCAATCACGTGGTGTGCCACGGCATCCCCGGCGACAAGAAGCTCGAGGACGGCGACATCGTCAACATCGACGTGACCCCCATCGTCGATGGCTGGCACGGCGATTCCAGCCGCATGTATTATGTGGGCAAGCCGGGCGTGAAGGCGAAGAAGCTGGTGGACGTCACCCACGAGGCGCTGATGCGCGCGCTCGAGGTCGTGCGCCCCGGCGCCACCCTGGGCGACATCGGCTGGGCCATCCAGTCCTTCGTGGAAAAGCAGCGCTTTTCCGTGGTGCGCGACTTTTGCGGCCACGGCCTGGGCCGCGTGTTCCACGAGCCGCCCAACGTCATGCATTACGGCAAGCCCGGCCACGGCCTGGTGCTGAAGGAAGGCATGTTCTTCACCATCGAGCCCATGATCAACGCCGGCAAGGCCGAGACCAAGATCCTGGCCGATGGCTGGACCGCGGTCACCAAGGACAAGTCGCTGTCGGCCCAGTTCGAGCATTCCATCGGCGTCACCGCCACCGGCTGCGAGATTTTCACCCTGTCCCCCGCCGGCGTGTTCTGCCCGACGGCGTGACCGCCGCGGCATCGTTTGCCCCCGTGCCCACCGGCACGGGGGTTTTTTATTGCGCCCCTACCAACGGCGGGTTGCCTATGATTACCGCCCGGGTATAGAGTGCGCGCGATAACAGATTGAAAATAAAAGATTTGCATGCAGTTTGATTAAAATTAGCCGCATTCCGCGCGGGGGGCGTAGGCGATGTCGAGCATGGTATCCGGGATGCCCGGGGTTGATGGGGGGACGGCGGTCCGCAGGGTCAACGAGTCCCTGCAAGGGCCGGTGGCGGAAATTCTGGCGCGCTTCGTTCCCGAATTGCGCAGCCTGCCGCCGGGCAAGGCGTACGAGCGCACATTGGACGATATCGGCCTGCTGCAACGGTGTTTCACCGCCTTCCGCGCCGAACGCGACAGCTTTGATCCCCTTTTGGTGGATGACCAGCAACGGCCCGTCGCCGACGACCGCGCCCCTCTGTCGTGCGGCCGCACGCTGGAACAGGTGGTCGCCATGATCGTGCGCACCGCCGCCAAGCGCTATTTCCGCCGCAAGTTGGGACCGGCGGGCCACCATCCGCTGCTGGAGGAGCGCCTGCGCCAGCAGATCCCCGCCAAGGGGGTGGTGCACCGGCTGACCTCGGTGCTGGCGCCGCCGCCGCCGCGCGCCATCCCGCCGGCCCGGCCGGTGCGGTCGAAGGCGGACGAATTGTACGACGCCATCAAGGCCCATCTGCTGCATGAATGGCAGGTGCCGCTGGTGCCCACCTATGCCGAGATGAGTCCCAGCCTTGCCCGCGCCCTGGGCCCCAAGCTGCTGGAACTGCGCGACCCGGCCGAACTGCGCCGGGTGGTGGACGACCCGGCCGAGGCCGCCAAGCTGTTCGACATCGCGGCCGAGGCGGCGGCCGGGACGGAACCCGCCGCCGCCAGCGCCGGGCGCAAGGACGAACGCGCGCGGCTGGCCGACGTGCTGACGCCGGACGGCCGCCGCCTGCGGGTCGAGGCGTTCGGTCCCGCCCTGTTGCGCCCCGACGTGCGCGCCCAACTGGACGGCGGCACGGCCGGCCTGCGCCTGGGGGAAACCCTGCGCGGCGTGGGCGGCATGCCGGCCAAGCTGCTGGTGGCCGAACTGGGGCTCAAGGTCGATCAACTGGCCGTCATCCTGCTGGTCGCCCACGAGACGGTGGGACCCGAAGTGTTCGGCCGCATCTTCGGCCTGCCGGGCGAGATCGACCTGATCATGCGGATCACGCAAAAGGCCCGGCTGGCCGGTATCGGCCAGCGATCGTCGCTGGCGGAATGCGCCGGCTTCGTCCGCATGCTGTTCGGCCGCGGCCGCGCCGGCCGGGCCAGCGCTTAGGCGGCCCTCTTAGGATTTCGGTAAGATGCGCGGCGCATAGTTCCTGATGCGAAGGTGCGCCTCTGACGTGGGGCCGCCAGATCGGGAAGAACAGCATGCCGGCACCGGAGCGGCAGGACCATAACAGCGTAGTCCGCAAGATCAACGCCACCTTGCAGGGGCCGGTGATGGAGACCCTGGGCGAACTGGTGCCCGAGGTGCGCCGCCTGCCCCGCCGCAACGGGCTTGAGGCGCTGCTGGACGACATCGACTTGCTGCACCGCTGTTTCCTGGCCTTCCGCACCCATCCCGACCGTTTTCGCGGCCTGTTGGTCAACAAACACAAGGTTCCGGTCGAGGACGCCGAGGCGTTGCTGGAATGCGGCCGCAGCCTGGATCAGATCGTCGCCATGGTGGTGCGCACGGCGGCCAAGCGGCATTTCCGCCACAAGCTGGACGGCAGCCCGCGCGCCCTGCGCGCCCGCCCCCTGCACCGCGCCCAGCGCAAGGGATTGCTGGACCGCCTGCGCGGCCTGCTGGCGCCGGCGCCGCGCAACGGACTGGCCTATCAGCACCCCAAGACCCGCGCCGACGCCCTGTACGAGGCGTTCCAGGAATACCTGCTGCACGACTGGCAGCTTCCCATGATCCCCGAATACTGCCAGTTGTCGCCCGGCACGGTGCGGCGGCTGGGGCCGCGCATCCTGGATTACCGCATCGCCGAGGACATCCGCCGCCTGCGCGCCGACCCCGACAACCCGCCGCCGCCCACCCCGCTGGTGGGGCCGGCACAGCAGGAGCTGGCGGGGTCGCCGCTGCCCGATTTCCTGACCCAGGCCCGCGCCCTGGCCGGCGTGGACGGCCCGGCCACCGGCGCGCCCACCCCGATCACGGTCGCGGAAAAGCGGATCAGCGACGGCATGGCACGGCTGGAACTTGCCACCGAGGCCGACCGCACCGCCAAGGACGAGCGCGCACGCCTGGACGACATCCTGAGCGGCGACGGCAAGCGCCTGAAGGCCAACGCCTTTACCCTGGCGCTGCTGGACCCGCAGGTGCGCGCAGCCATTCCCAATTCGGAACAGACCGTGCGCATCACCGCCATCCTGGGCGGGGTCAACGGCCTGACCGGCAAGATGCTGGTGGGCGAACTGGGCCTCAGGACCGACCAATTGGCCGTCTTCCTGATGACCGCCCATGCCGCGCTGGGCGAAAAGCGGTTCGAAACCGCCTTCGGCGTGCCCGGCCGCCCCGAATACGTGGCGCGCATCGTCGAGCGCGCCAAGATGTTCAAGATCGGCCAGGACACGCCGCTGCCCGGCATCGCCGAGTTCGTGCTGAAAAGCTTCAAGGCGGACAAGTAGGGCCGCCCGGGCGGGCGCGCCCTTCTTACACCAGCACGATATCGGCCGCCGCCACCGCGTCGCCCTGCACGGTGGCGATGAGCACCGGATCGGCGCTGCCGTCGCCCTGCCACAGCAGATGGTTGCTGGCGTCGTCGAAACTGACGCTGCCGCCGGCCACCGCATCGCGGTTCAGTTCGATCCGGTCGCTGCCGCTTTGGAAGTCGCGGATCAGGTCGCCGAAGTCCAGCCGGTCGGTGAGCACGAACGTGTCGCCCCCGTCGCCGCCTCGCAAGGTATCGGCCCCCACCCCGCCGGTCAGCCGGTTGGCGGCGGCGTTGCCGATCAGCAGATCGGCCGACAGCGATCCCACCACGTTCTCGATGCCGCTGAGGCGGTCGGTGGCCTTGCCCTCGTCCACCGCCTCGCCCGATGTCAGGCTGACGCGCACCGGGCCGCCGCCCGAATAATCGGCGGTGTCGATGCCGGCGCCGCCGTGCAGGGTGTCGGCGCCCTCGCCGCCCACCAGCCAGTCGTCACCGCCCTGCCCGGCCAGCACATCGTCGCCCTTGCCGCCCTCCAGCCGGTTGGCCTGGTCGTCGCCGCGCAAGGTGTCGGCGAAATCGCTGCCCACCGCGCCGATGATCGAGATCAGCCGGTCCTGGCCGCCATCCCATTCGGTGGCGGTGCCCGCCGCCAGATCGACCTTGACCCCGCCTTCCTGTCCGGCCCAGGTGGCATAGGCGCCGTCGCGGCCGCCGTCGAGCACGTCGTCGCCCAAGCCCCCGCCCAGCAGGTCGAGGCCGCCGCCGCCCACCAGGCGGTTGTTGTCGTCGTCGCCCAACAGGGTGTCACCGAACACCGAACCGGCGACGTTTTCCACGTTCTGGACGAATTCGAAGACGCCGCCGACCACAGCCGACTGGCTGGACAGATCCACCGCGGCCGGACCGTCGGCCACGGAAAACGCCAGGGTATCGGTGCCGGGGCCGCCGTCATAGCTGTCGAAGCCGGGACCGCCCTCGAGCCGGTCGTTGCCGATGCCGCCGTCCAACTCGTCGTTGCCGGCGCCGCCGAACAGGATGTCGTCGCCGCGGAAGCCCAGCATGTGCTCGTCCGCATTGGTGCCGATCATCACGTCGGGACCTGCGGTGCCGCGTACCTCGACCGGCTCGACGAACGGCGGGAACGGGAAGATGTCGGGGCTGCCCACCGACCCGCTTTCCGCGCCGCCCCCGCTGGCGGTCGCCCCGCCCGAGGTGACGCCGCCCGACGTGCTGCCGCCCGAGGCGCTGCCGGTGGAGGGTGGCGACGAACCGGCGCCGACGACACCGGATGGAGGCAGGCTGGACGCTTCGGCCATGACGCGACTCCTTGGGGGAAATGCCGGGGAAGACGTGGCACTCCACGCGCACCCGCGCCATTGCCCGAAGGGGTCACTCCACCTTGCGGAACACCAGGTTGGTGCAGTCCAGCGCCTTGGCCAGACGGTCGAAGGTGCGGTCGTTCTCGATGGTGAAGGCGGGGTTTTTGGCCGGCACCTCCAGCACCAGTTCGCCGCCGTCGCTGTACAGCCGGGTTTCGCGCAGCAGGTTGGGGGCGCCGCCCGACAGGGTATGGGCCAGCCGCAGCGCCGACCCGATCACCCGGCAGCGCTGGATGCGCGCGTCGTCCAGCAATTGCAGCGCCATCTGGGCGTGCGGGGTGTCGTCCGCCCCCTGATAGCGGTGAAAGATCACATAGGCGATGGCGGCACGGTCGCGGTGGGCGACGCCCATGAAGGGCAGGCGCAGGATGCGCAGGAACGCCTGTTCGGCGCGGTAATCGGGGTGTTCGTTCCAGAAGATGTCGGAGACCAGGCAGCAGGCGTGGCGCAGGCGGGCCTGATGCCTGGTTTCGGCCGGGAAGAGCGGCGCCATCCAGGCCATCAGCTCGTCGCCGTGTTCGGGAAAGCGCGAATTCATCTGCGCCATCTGCCGGCAGACCGACAGCAGCGGATCCTCCTGGCGCAGCCTGTCGGGCAGGCGGCGATAGAAATTGCCCTCGCGCATGCCGTAGATGGAGAACACCAGTTGGTCGGGGGCGGTGGCGCGGATGACCTTGTCCAGGGTCAGGGCCGCCAGCGACAGGGTGGCCACGCGTTTCTTGGACACGCCCGGCACTTTTTCCAGCGACTTCTTGGACTGCGACGACACCAGTTCGATGATCCGCAGCGCCTCGCGCGTGTCCAACGCGAAATTGTCCAGCACGGTCAGCGGATGGTGGGTCTGGGCGATACAGATGCGGGCGATGGCGCGCCACGCCCCGCCCACCGCATAGAGGTGGCGGCCCTTGCCCTGCTTGAGCCAGGGCACCTCCTTGAGATGGCGTTCGACGATCTCGGCCGCCTTGGCCTTGTCGTCGCCCGATGCCTCGGCCAGCCGCAGCACGCCCAGCGGCATGGTCGCGTGCTCGCCGAAATCGCCGTCCTGGACGGTGACCAGCTCCAGCGAGCCGCCACCCAGATCGGCGACGATGCCGTCGGCGTCGGGCGTGCCGCACAGCACGCCCATGGCCGCCGCCTTGGCTTCCTGCCCGCCGGACAACACCTTCACCTCGACGCCGTAGCCCTGTTCGATGGCGCGCACGAAATCCTCGCCGTCCGAGGCGTCGCGCACCGCCGCCGTGGCCAGGATGTCCAGGCGCTCCACCTGCATGGCGCGCGACAGCGCCACAAACCGGCCGACCACGGTGACCGCCTGGGCCACCCCGGCCGGATTGAGCCGGCCGGTGGCGCCCAGCCCCTGGCCGAGGGCGCACACGGCCTTTTCGTTGAACAGCGGCACCGGAACGCGCGTGGCGCCGTCATACACGCAAAGACGGATCGAGTTGGAACCGATATCGATGATCCCCACCGGTTCCAGGTGACGCTTGATCTTCATGCGCTCAGAAATCCTTGCCCAGCACCAGCTTGGGCTTGCGGCCGCCCTTTTCCAGCGCGCTGCCCCGGCCCGACAGGCTTGGATTGGTCATGAAGTAGGTATGGGCATTGAAGCCGCCTTCGGCCGGCGCCATTCGGGTGTAGGTGCCGTCGGGGCCAAGGCTCCAGCTTTGTTCGTTGTCCTTGAGGTTGGCCACCATGATCTGTTCCAGAATCTGGCGGTGCACGGTCGGGTTCTCGATGGGGACCAGAGTTTCCACGCGCCAGTCCATGTTGCGCTGCATCCAGTCGGCCGAGGAGATGAACACCTTGGCCTGGCGCGACGGCAGCCGCGCCCCATTGCCGAACACCACCACGCGGGAATGTTCCAGGAAGCGGCCGACGATGGACTTGACCCGGATGTTGTCCGACAGCCCCGGCACGCCGGGCCGCAGGCAGCAGATGCCGCGGATCACCAGATCGATCTGCACCCCGGTTTGGGATGCGCGGTACAGCGCGTCGATCAGCTTGGGGTCCACCAGCGAATTCATCTTGGCCCAGATGGCGGCCGGCTTGCCCTCCTTGGCGTTCTCGGTTTCGGCCTCGATATGGGCCAGCAGGCGTTTCTTGAGAGCCAGGGGCGCGATCGCCAGCTTTTCCATCTGCTCGGGCGTGGCATAGCCGGTCATGTAGTTGAACGCCTTGGCCGCATCCCGCGTCAGTTCGGGGTCGCAGGTGAAGAAGCTGAGATCGGTATAAACCTTGGCGGTGATGGGGTGGTAGTTGCCGGTGCCGAAATGGACATAGGACACCAGGCCGCCGCCCTCGCGCCGGACCACCAGGCTGATCTTGGCGTGGGTCTTCAGCTCCATGAAGCCGAACACCACCTGGGCGCCGGCGGCCTCCAGGTCGCGCGCCCAGCGGATGTTGGCCTCCTCGTCGAAGCGGGCCTTCAGTTCCACCATGGCGGTCACCGACTTGCCGGCCTCGGCCGCCTCGACCAGCGCCTTGACGATGGGGCTGTCCTTGGAAGTGCGGTACAGCGTCTGCTTGATGGCCACCACGTTGGGATCGCGCGCCGCCTGGCGGATGAACTGGACCACCACGTCGAAGCTTTCGAACGGGTGGTGGACCACGATGTCCTTCTTGCGGATGGCGGCAAAGCAATCGCCGCCGAAGTCGCGCACGCGTTCGGGGAAACGGGCGTTATAGGGCGGGAACAGCAGGTCGGGGCGTTCGTCGGTGATGATCTGCTTGGTGTCCACCAGCCCGATGGAGGCGTCGAACTCGTACACGTCGCTTTCGGCCACGTGCATTTCGGCGATCACCAGCTTCTTCAGTTCCTCGGGAATGCCGCTGTTGAAGGTCAGGCGGATGACGTGACCGCGGCGGCGGCGCTTGAGCGCGGATTCGAACACCCGCACCAGATCCTCCGCTTCCTCGTCGATGTCCATCTCGGAATCGCGGATGACGCGGAACATGCCGTGCCCTTCCATGCGGAAGCCGGGGAACAGCTTGTCCAGGAACAAAAGCACCAGGTTTTCCAGCGGCACGAAGCGGATGGCCTCGCCGGGCAGACGGATGAACCGCTCGATCTGCTGCGGCAGCGGCACCAGGGCGCGCAGCACCTCGCCGTCATCCAGGCGGAACAGGTGCAGCACCAGCGCGATGCCCGCATTGGGAATGAACGGGAACGGGTGGGCCGGATCGATGGCCAGCGGCGTCAGCACCGGGAACACGTGTTCCATGAAGCGGGTTTCCAGCCACTTCATGTCGGCCTTGGTCAGTTCCTCGGCGTCGATGACGGCGATGCCCGCCCCGCGCAGCTCCACCTTCAGCTCGGCCCAGCACCGCTTCTGCGCCACCAGCAGCTCGCCCGCCTCGCGGTTGATGGCGGCCAATTGCTGGGCCGGGGTCAGGCCGTCCTCGGAGGTGGTCATGACGCCGGCATCCACCTGCCCCTTCAGGCCGGCGACGCGCACCATGTAGAATTCGTCCAGGTTGGACGCGGAAATGGACAGGAAGCGCAGGCGCTCCAGCAACGGATGGCGCGGATTGAACGCCTCCTCGATGACCCGCAGATTGAAAGCAAGCCACGACAACTCGCGATTGATGAAGCGGTCCTTGGACTCGATGTCAATGGCGGGGGCTTCGACGGGCAGCTGAGTTGTCACGGATTCTTCTCCGAATGGGGTGCGCTAGCGTCGCTATCCACCTTTATATATGCTCGAACAGGCCGTGTCATGGCCGCGAGGATTACGGAAATGCGACAGATTTTCCTGCTCCGGCACGCCAAGTCCAGTTGGGACGACCCGGCGGCGGACGACTTCGACCGACCGCTGAACAATCGTGGCCGACGAAACGCCCGTGCCCTGGCCGCCCACATCCGGCGGTCGAATATCCGCCCGTCATTCATCCTGTGTTCGGCGGCCCGGCGTACCCGCGAAACCTATGACATCCTGAGCGCGGGGCTGGAGGGCGTGCCCGTCAGCTTCGAGGCGGCGCTGTACGAGGCCGCCAGGCACGATCTGCTGGAGCGGCTGCGGCGGCTGGACGACCAATTGGCCAGCGTGCTGATGATCGGCCACAATCCCGGCCTTGAGCGGCTGGCCACGGCGCTGTCGGGCGGCCATGGCGAGGCCAGGCCGCTGGCCCGGCTGGCGGAGAAATACCCCACCGGCACCCTGGCCGTGCTGGAAGCCGATATCGACCATTGGAGCGCGCTGGAGGACGGCTGTTGCCGCCTGACCGGCTTCGTGCGGCCGTTCGACCTGGATTAGGCGGCCGCTCAGTCCTGTGCGGCCGCCTTGCGCAGGGCGTCAAGGTCGGCGCCCAGGATGGCCTCCAGATGGCGGGTGATGCGTTCGGCCGGCCAGTCCCACCAGCGGATGCGCAGCAATTCGTCGATCCCCGCATCGTCGAAGCGGCGCTTGACCTCGCGCGCGGGGTTGCCGGCGACCACGGCATAGGGACGCACGTCGGCGGCCACCACCGCTTGCGCCGCGACGATGGCGCCGTCGCCGATGGTCACGCCGGGCATGATTGTCGCGCCGTACCCGATCCACACGTCGTTGCCCACCACGGTGTCGCCCCGGTTGGGGAAGTCCGGCACCACGCGCTCCCACCCCTGGCCGAAGATCAGGAAGGGATAGGTGGAAAAGCCGGCGGTGGCATGGTTGCCGCCGTTCATCAGGAAGCGGGCGCCGGTGGCGATGGCACAGAAGCGCCCGATCACCAGCCGGTCGCCGGTGAAATCGTAATGGTACAGGACGTTCTCGGTCTCGAACCGCTCGGGACCGGCGGGATCGTCATAATAGGTGTAGTCGCCCACCACGATGTTGGGGCGGGTGATGAAGTTCCTGAGGAACCCCACCCGGGGAAACGCCTTCAGGGGATGGGGATCGCGGGGATCGGGTCCGTGCATGACAACCTCGCGCCAGGGGCTGGACCAAGAACACACCAGCGATGCGCGCTCGTCCAGCCCTACGTCCGGTTGGTGGGCGGTCAGTCCCAGCCCACCGCCCCGGTGATGCCGTCCACGGTCACCGTGCGCTCACGGCCCTGGTCGTTGAGGGCCTCGATTTCCCAGCGGCCGTGTTCGTAATCCACCTCGCGCACGTCCCAATAGCCGGTGGCGGCGGCGGCCATGATCGCCTGCGAGGCATTGACGGCCGGCTCGGGCGCCTTGGCGGCGCGGGTCCGGGCATGGCTGTAGGCGTCGGTCAGGTCGCCGGTGCGCGGATCGACGCCCACCTTGACGATGCGGCCGTCGGTGGTCAGCACCTTGGCCTCGTAGATGCCGTCCTCGGCCTCCAGCGCGCGCAGCTGCACGCCGTCGGCGGTCAGCTTGTGCACCACATAGGTGGGGGGCAGAGCTTCCTGGGCGAAGGCCGGGGCGGCAATGCCGGCGGCAAGCGCGGACAGCACGGTCGCGGACAGGACGGTCAGAGTGTTCAGGGTCTTCATGGCAACCTCCATCGGGTTCGTGTTGCCAATGACTGTGCCAGACCGCGCCTGAGCCGAAGCTGAACACCCCGTTCACCGTCGGTTCAGGAAATGCGGCGCGCCCGCCCTATCCCCACAGGTCGCCCTGGCGGTCGTCGTGCTCGATCTTTTCCAGAACGGCGCGGGCCAGCGGCACGGTGATGGCGCGCCGCCGCGCCAGCGAGGCATTGTCCAGCGCCTCGACCACCTGCCGGGCGGCGGCGAAGCTGCGCTCCATGCGGCCCAGCACATAGGCCACCACATCCTCGCCCACCCGCAACTGGCGGTCGGCGAATTGCTTGACCAGAATGGCCGCCAACAGGGAATCGTCGGGCGCGCCGATGCCCACCGCCGGGGTGGCGGCCAGACGCGACGCCAAATCGGGCAGACGCACCCGAAGGCGCGCGGGCGCGGCACGGCCGGCCAGCAACAGCCAGCGCCCGGTTTCCTTGGTCAGGTTCCACAGGTGGAACAGCGCGGTCTCGTCCGCCAGCCGGTCCAGGTCGTCCACCATGACCACGCTGGCATGCACCACCAGCTTGGGCACGCCATCGACGCTGAGCGCCTCGCCATCCACCGACACCACCTGACCCAGCCCGTGATGGGCGGCGAAGGCGGCCAGCAGATGGGATTTTCCCGAACCGGGCGGCCCGAACACCGCCAGGGCATGGCCGGGCCAGTCGGGCCAGCGCTCCAGCCACGCCACCGCCTCGGCGTTGCAGGGCGCGACCAGGAAATCGTCGCGGCCAAGGGCGGGACGATGCCCCAGGTCCAGCGCCAGTTGCGTCTCGGTCATTGCGGGCGGTGTCCGTGGTAAAGCGGGCTGGACAGATACCGCCCCAGGGCGAACCGCACAAGCACGCCGATGACCGCCGCCACCGGAACCGCCAGCAACAGCCCGACGAAGCCGAACAGCGTGGCAAAGGCCAGCAGGGCGAACATCACCCAGACCGGGTGCAGGCCCACCTTGTCGCCCACCAGCTTGGGCGTCAGGAAATTGCCCTCGATCACCTGGCCGACCACGAACACGCCGGCGACCATGGCCGGCAGGTGCCAGTCGGGCCCCTGGGCCAGCGCCACGCCCATGCCGACGACGAAGCCGGTGATGCTGCCCAGATAGGGGATGAACGACAGGATTCCGGCCCCCATGCCGATCACCAGCCCCAAATCCAGGCCCACCAGCGTCAGGCCGATGCCGTAGATCAGCCCCAGCGACAGGCACACCAGGGCCTGGCCGCGCACGAAGCCCGACAGGGTGCGGTTGATCTCCTCCATCTGCTCGCGGATGGTTTCGGCGTGGTGGCGCGGCAGCCAGGAATCCACCTTGCGCACCATGGCGTCCCAGTCGCGCAGCAGATAGAAGGTGACGACGGGGGTGATGAAGACCAGGGACAGCACGTTGAACACCGCCAGCGACCCCGACAGCACGCCGCGGATCGCCCCCACCGCCCAGGACATCGCCGTGCCGGCATATTCCCCGGCCGAGGAGCGCAGCTTTTCCAGGTCGCGCGGGGACAGGCGCTCCTTGACCTCGGCCAGCAGCGGCTGAAGCCGCTGGTTCAGCGTGTCGATATAGCCCGGCACCTTCTGGGCGAAGGCGACGACCTGGTTTTCGATGATGGGCAGCAGGATGATCATGGCCAGCACCACCAGCAGGAAGAAGCTGGCGGTGATCACGCTGGTGGCCGCCAGCCGCGACAGCCCCGACCGTTCCAGGCGATCGGCCAGGGGGTCCAGGAAATAGGCGATCGCCATGCCGGCGACGAAAGGCAGCAGCATGCCGCGCAGCACGTAGATCAGGGCCAGCGCGATGACCAGCCCGATCAGCCAGAAGCGATAGCGTTGCGCTGAGGTCATGCCGCATTCCCCCTTGTTTCAGTCCCGGGCGGGAACCTTGCGGCTCGCCACCATCAAATACCCCGCCGCCGATGCCACCGTGGTGGCGGCCGCCACCAGGACCAGCACGTCCACCAGGGCGGGCGGCCCCCAATCAAACCCCAGATGGGCCAGCACGCTGGCCGCCAGCGCCAACTGCGCCGCCGTATTGATCTTGGAGATGAGCAGCGGCGTGCCCCCGAACGTTCCCGCCAGCACGTAAACGACGGCATAAAGCACGATCACCACATCGCGCAAGACCACCAGCACCACCAGCCACAGGGGCAGATACGCCTGCGCCGCCAGGGCGACATAGACGGACACCAGCAAAACCTTGTCGGCCAGCGGATCCAGCCACATGCCCAGCCGCGACCGGGCATTGGCCAGACGGGCGACGGCGCCGTCCACCGCATCGGTGACGCCGGCGCCGACGAACAGCCAGAACGCCGCGCCGTAATGTCCGCGCAGCATCAGCCACACGGTCAGCGGCACCGAGAAAAGTCGCAGGATCGTCAGCGCGTTGGGAACGTGCCGGACCACCCAGCCTCCTCTCCTAGTTTCCCATGGGGCGCATGATCCAGTACCCCTCGCCCAGATCGAGCCTGAGGCCGGCATTGGCCAGCGCCGCGTTGACCTGTTCCTGCTCGCCCACGGTGTGCAGCACCAGCGCCGCCTCGGCCTTGGACAGGCTGACCAGTTCCCAGCGCCGCACCTGCGCCACCCGCCCCAGCCGCTCGCGCACCGTCAGCCAGTCCTCCAGGCCGGTCAGCGGCACCAGCGTGGACAGGGTGGCGGCGCGATCGAACTGCAACAGGTTGGGTTGCTTGAACACCGTGTCGATGCCGCGAGCGATGTCGCGCACCGCCCGGGTCAGCAGATTGTCCAGCGTCTCGCCGTCGCCCAGCTGATAGGCGATGGTGTCGAACGGCTTGGGCGCGCCCGGGCTGGCGATCAGGCTGACATCCAGCGTCTCGCCGTTGGGCGACAGCGCGCCGACGGCCACCATCACGTCCGAGGTGCGCCAGCGCGCCCCCATGGATTGCATGGCCTGGGGATTGCCGGCCAGCGCCTGATCGACGCCGATGGTCTGGATGTCCGCCAATTCGCCGGTCGGCACCACCATGGGCACCAGCCCGCCGCCGCCCAGCCCGGTCCAGGCGGCACGCCACGGATTGGGATCGTCCCACAGCACCGCGCGGCCCGTCGCCGGCTTGAACACCGGCACCACCACCAGCACCCGGTTGCGCGGCTCGGCATAGGCGATGCCCGCGCCTTGCAGCAGCCGGCGCACGGCCGTCGGGTTGTAGCGTACCGTCAGCGTGGCGATATAGCGGGTCGAGGACGAGCGCTCGGACTCGACGCTGAAATCGCGCACGTACTGGGTGCCGTCCGCCTTGGGCAGGCGGGCGAGGTCAGCCGGCTGGGTCAGCCGTTCCAGCAACAGGCGGAAGCCGCGGTTCTGGCCCTCGGTCAGCGCCTGGTCCTTGGCGGCCTGGGGATTGGCGGCGGTCACATCGACCTCGATGCCGCGCACGGTGAAGGCGTCGCCCACGCCCTGGGCGGCCGCCGGCTGGGCCGCCAACACGGCCAGGGCCAGCACAGACAGCAGCCATGCGCGGAAGAAGCGGAGAGAAGGCATTGAAAACCGTCCGGGTTGGAGTATCTTCGGCCCGCCCGGGGCTCTGATCTGGAGACTCTGGATGCACTGGCTCTGAGGGAGCCCGGGCAACCATACCACACGCTAGCCGACGAGGAAGACCATTCCCGCCCCCACCGAAACGCAGGGCCTGACCTACCGCGATGCCGGTGTCGATATCGACGCCGGCGAGGCGTTGGTCGAGGCCATCAAGCCGCTCGCCAAGTCCACCGCCCGCTCCGGCGGCGCCGCCGGTCTGGGTGGCTTTGGCGCGCTGTTCGACCCCAAGGCCGCCGGCTTCAAGGACCCCATCCTGGTCGCCACCACGGACGGCGTCGGAACCAAGCTGAAGGTCGCCATCGACGCCGGCAAGCATGACACCGTGGGCATCGACCTGGTAGCCATGTGCGTCAACGACCTGGTGGTCCAGGGCGCCGAGCCGCTGTTCTTCCTGGACTACTTCGCCACCGGCAAGCTGGACGTCAAGGCCGGCACCGCCATCGTCGCCGGTATCGCCGAAGGCTGTCGCCAGGCGGGGTGCGCCTTGGTGGGCGGCGAGACCGCCGAAATGCCCGGCATGTACGCGAAGGGCGATTACGACCTGGCCGGTTTCTCCGTCGGCGCCGCCGAACGGGGACAATTGCTGCCGGCCGTGGACGTCAAGCCCGGCGACGTGTTGCTGGGCCTGGCCTCGTCGGGCGTGCATTCCAACGGCTATTCGCTGGTCCGCCGCATCGTCGAGCGCGGCGGCCTGGGCTATGACGCCCCCGCCCCCTTCGCCCCCGGCAAGACCCTGGGCGAGGCGCTGCTGGAACCCACCCGCATCTACGTCAAGTCCACGCTGGCCGCCATCCGCGCCGGCACGGTGAAAGCCATGGCCCACATCACCGGCGGCGGCCTGATCGAGAACGTGCCGCGCGTCCTGCCCGACAGCGTGGTCGCCCAGATCGACGGCACCACTTGGGCCATGCCCGAGGTGTTCAAGTGGCTGGCCAAGGAAGGCGGCGTCGCCTCGCACGAGATGGCGCGCACCTTCAATTGCGGCATCGGCATGGTAGTGGTGGTGGATGCGGCCCATGCCGCCGAAGCCACCCGCATCCTGAGCGAGCACGGCGAGACCGTGTACACCATCGGCAGCTTGCGCGCCCGCCAGGGCGACGAGCCGCAGAGCCAGGTGACCGGGTTCTAACAGGGGTTCGCCGCGAAGGAACGGCGGCGGCGCGGAGCACGTGGGAAAAGGAGGCTCGGTCTCTTTCCGCGTGGTCCGTCCGGCTCGCGTGCCTTTGCGGTTCTCCTTCTGCCCTTGCGGTTCAATGGGTGTCTTGCCATGAAGAAGAAAGTCGGCGTTCTCGTCTCGGGGCGTGGGTCCAACCTGCAGGCGCTGCTGGATGCCGCCGCCGATCCGGCCTTTCCGGCCGAGATCGCGCTGGTGATCAGCAACATTCCCGGCGTCTATGCCCTGGAGCGCGCCGAAAAGGCGGGCGTGGCCACCCAGGTGATCCCGCATAAGCAATTTTCCTCGCGCGAGGAATTCGATGCGGCCCTGGACGCCGCGTTGCGCGCCGCCGGCGTCGAGATCGTCTGCCTGGCCGGCTTCATGCGCCTGCTGACCAAGGGCTTCGTCGAGGGCTGGGCCGGGCGGATGATCAACATCCATCCGTCGCTGCTGCCCAGCTTCAAGGGCCTGCACACCCACGAGCGCGCCATCGAGGCGGGCGTCAAGCTGCACGGCTGCACCGTCCATCTGGTGACGCCCGAGCTGGACGACGGCCCCATCCTGGTCCAGGCTGCGGTGCCGGTGCTGGACGGCGACGATGCCGACGCCCTGGCCGCCCGCGTGCTGGAACAGGAGCACCGGGCCTATCCGCTGGCCCTCCGGTTGCTGGCCGAGGGGCGGGTGACGGTGGACGGCCCGCGCGCCCGGGTGGACGCGCGCCCTGGTGGAACGGCGATCAACCCCGTTCCCTGATACGCATAATAATCATGGCGCCATTCCGGCAAAAGCCATGATCTTGCCCCAAAGGCCGAGTAGGGATAGGCGCACCAGCCATAAATTCCCATACGGCGAAGAGGGCCTCCATGTCGCTCAGCAACTATTCCATACCCCGGCGCATCGCCGGCGGTTTTACCCTTGTCCTGATCCTGCTTGTCGCTATCGCCCTTCTGGGGCTGCGCGGCATGGACAAGGCCCGCGTCGCCATGGATGTCTATTCCGACGTGGCCGAGGTGGCGCTGAAGATCAAGGACGCGGATGCCCGGTTCGAGGAATTGCGCCGCCACCTCATCTCGGGCGACTACCAGCAAGGTGACGCCACGCTGAAGCGGATCGAGGCGCTGCTGGAGGAAAGCGCGCCCCATGCCGGCTCGCCCGAACTGGTGGACAGCATGCGTTCGGTCACGCCGTTGCTGGAGCGCTATCGCGTCACCCTGGCGCGGCTGCAGCGGGGCGAGGCGCAGATGGGCGACCTGATGGCCGCCGGCGACGCCGCCCAGGCCCGCATCAAGGAGGTCGAGGACAACCAGTTGGCCTTCCTGCGCGCCATGGAGAAAGAAACGCTGAGCGACGCCATGCGCGCGGAAGTGGCCGACGTGATCATTTCCGCCATCGCCGTGCTGGTGGGCCTGCTGACCGCCTGGGTGATCGGCGCCGGAATTGCCCGGCCGCTGAAGGAGATGACCTCGGCCATGCGCTCGCTGGCCGATGGCGACCTGGGCACCGCCATTCCCCCCGCCAAGGGCAAGGACGAAATCGCCGCCATGGCCGAGGCGCTGGCGGTGTTCAAGGCCAACGGCCACAAGCGCCAGGAGCTGGAGGCCGCCCAGCGCGCCGACGAGGCCCGCCGCGCCCAGCGCCAGCAAGCGGTCGATCGCCTGACCGCCGCCTTCGACACCCAGGCTTCCCAACTGGTGCGCACGGTGGCCGAAACCGCCTCCACGCTCAGCGACACCGCCACCGGCATGTCGGCCGCCGCCCATCAGACGTCGCGCCAGGCCACCGCCGTGGCCGCCGCCTCGACCCAGGCCAGCGCCAATGTGGAAACCGTCGCGGCGGCAGCCGAGGAACTGGCGGCCTCCATCGGCGAGATCGGCCGCCAGGTGGCCCATTCGAACGAAATCTCGCGCCGGGCCGCCCAAGAGGCGGAACGCACCGACGCGGACGTCCAGGAACTGGCCAACACCGCCGGCCGCATCGGCGAGGTGGTCAAGCTGATCAACGACATCGCCAGCCAGACCAACCTGCTGGCGCTCAACGCCACCATCGAGGCGGCGCGGGCCGGCGACGCCGGCAAGGGCTTCGCCGTGGTCGCCAACGAGGTGAAAAGCCTGGCCAACCAGACGGCGCGGGCCACCGAGGAGATCGCCTCGCAGATCACCGCCGTCCAGGATCAGACCCGCACCGTGGTGGACGCCATCCGCAACATCGGCGCGGTGATCGACGAGGTTTCCGCCATCGCCGGCACCATCGCGGCGGCGGTCGAGCAGCAATCGGCCGCCACCCGGGAAATCGCCCGCAACGTGGAACAGGCCGCCGCCGGCACCGCCGAGGTCAGCGGCACCATCACCGGGGTACAGCAGGCCGCCACCGATACCGGCGCCGCCGCCGGCTCGGTGCTGGACGCCGCCCGCCTGCTGGCGGGACAGGCCGGCGACCTGCGCCGCGCGGTGGACCAGTTCCTGTCCGACGTGAAGACCGCGTAGCCGACAACGACAAAGCCCCCATCCCGGCCGGGATGGGGGCTTTCCTTTTGCGTCCAGGGCGGTTGGGCGGGCGGCCTCAGTACAGGTGCTGGCCGCCGGTGACGAACACCTCGGTTCCGGTCACGTAGGCGAAGTCGTCGCCGCACAGGCGGAAGACGGTGCCGGCCACGTCCTCGGGCGTGCCCATGCGGTCCAGCGGAATGCGCGGCACCAGTGCCTCGTATTCGGCCGAGATCATTTCGGTGCTGATCTCGCCGGGGGCCACCGCGTTCACGCGCACGCCCAGTTGGGCGAATTCCACCGCCATCTCGCGGGTCAGGCCCGACAGCGCCGCCTTGGAGGTGGAATAGGCCGAGCCGGCGAAGGGATGCACGTAATGCCCGGCGATCGAGGTGATGTTGACGATCGCCCCCTTGCCCTTGTGCAGGGCGCTGGCAAAGCCGCGCGCCAGCCGCAGGGGGGCAAAAAAATTCAGCTCGAACACCTGCTTCCAGCCGTCGATGGGGCCGTTCAGCACGCCCAGGCGCTCCTTGTACGGCGTCTTGGGACTGACGCCGGCATTGTTGATCAGGGCGTGCAGCGGGTCGTCGCCCAGCAGCCGGCGGGCCTCGGCCACGAAGGCATCGGCGCTGGCCGGGTCGGCCAGGTCGGCGACGATGTGATGCGCCCAGTTGGGATCGCGCTTGCATTCGGGCGGCGCGGCGGCGCGGGCGCAGGTGATCACCCGCCAGCCTTCGGCCAGGAACCGCCGCGCGGTCACATGGCCGATGCCGCGGCTGGCACCGCTGATCACCACCGTCTTGGGCGTACTTGCGCTCATTTCGGCAGGTCCGAGGCCGACAGCGGCAGACTGAGCGCGCCGCGCTGACGCGGGTCCATCACCTCGAGCCGGTCCACCACCGGGGCGAGCACGCGGGCCGCGCGCATGAGCGTCTCGGCGTCCTTGCTTTCGGCCATGCCGCCGCGCGACGCCAGCTTGGACAGCATCTCGAACGGACCTTCGGGGGCCGGGAACGGCACCATCTGCAACGGCGCGTCGGCCGCCAGCTTCAGCAGGCCGCGCAATTCGGCCGCCGCCACGTCATAGCCGCCCAGCGCATCCACCAGCCCCAGGGACTTGGCCTCGGCGCCGCTCCACACCCGGCCGCGGGCATAGCCCTCCAGCTTGTCCACCGGCATCTTGCGGCCCTCGGCCGCCTTGGTGGTGAAATCGGCGTAGATGCGGTCCAGCATCACGTTCACCCGCTCCCACGCCTGGGGCGAGAAGCCGCGATTGACGCTCCACATGGGGGCATTGTCGCCGCGATGGAGTTCGTCCCAAGTAATGCCCAGCTTGGGCCAGAAATCGGCCATCACCATCTTGCCGGTGAACACGCCGATCGAGCCGGTCACCGTGCCCGGCTGGGCGATGATGCGGTCGGCGCCCATGGCGACGAAATAGCCGCCCGAGGCCGCCACGTTGCCCATGGAGACCACCACCGGCTTGCCGGCCGCCCGCGCCCGCCGGACCTCGTGCCAGATGGTGTCGGAGGCGACGTAGGAACCGCCGGGGCTGTCCACGCGGAACAGGATGGCCTTGATGCGGTCGTCGTCGATGGCGTCGCGCAGCGCCTGGGCGACGGTGTCGGACCCGAAGCCCTCCTCGCTGCCGAACGGCCCCGAGGATTCGCCGCGCATGATGGCGCCCTCGCCGGTGATCAGCGCCACCCGTGTGCCCTTGACGGTGGGGGCATTGGCGGCATAGTCGGCCACGTCCACCTCGTCGGGCTGGTTGGAGGCGCCGGATGCGGCGGCCATGGCCTCGTCGCGATAGCCCAGATGGTCCACCAGCCCCGCCGCCAGCGCCTCGGCCGCCAGGAACGGCCCCTTGCCGAACAGGGCGCGCACCTTGTCGGCCGGCATCTTGCGGCCGTCGGCGATGCCGGCGACCACCTGGGCGCTCCAGGCATCCAGCAGGCCGTTCAGCGTCTCGACATTGGCCGGGCTGAACTTCTTGTCGGTGAACATCTCGATGGCGGTCTTGTATTCCTTGCGGCCGGCGAATTGCGGCTCGATGCCCAGCATGTCCAGGGTGCCGCGCAGGAACGGGCTTTCCGCCATGAAGCCGGTCAGGCCCACGTCCCCCGACGGCTGCAGCCACACCTGGCCGAAGGCGGAGGCCAGATAATATTCCACGGTGCCGTTGCCGAATTCGCCCATGGTTTCGGCGAACAGCACCGCCGGCTTGCCCGAGGCGCGGAAGCGCTGCACGGCGTCGCGGATTTCCTGGGCGCGTCCCATGCCCAATTCGCTCTGTCCGATGGTGGCGAACAGGCCGACCACGCGCGGGTCCTTGGCGGCGCGGTCGATGCCGTCCACCAC
Organism: Pseudomonadota bacterium; assembly: GCA_023426365.1. GTDB lineage: Bacteria > Pseudomonadota > Alphaproteobacteria > Rhodospirillales > Magnetospirillaceae > Magnetospirillum. Next base: position 24,380 of record JAFAAW010000029.1, on the reverse strand, counting down.
CTCGCGGGTGATGTAGGTGTCCTCGCCCGACAGCGCGCTGAACGGATCGCTGGACGGCGCGTCCTTGAACTCGTTTTCCAGGTCCAGGGTCAGCAGCATCTGCTTGGGCAGCGGCTGGCCCTTGCCGTGCAGGGCGACGACGCCCCAGACGCCCAGGCCGATGACCAACAGCGACAGCAGGCCCAGCACGGCCAGGGAAGCGACGATGAACCGGACGATGCGGCGCATGGACAGGACATCCTTTTGGTTTCAATGGTCCTGCCTTGGGTGTAAGCGCGCGCAGGCAAGCGGTCAACCCTCCCCCGCGCCGAAGGGCCGGCGCAGGGGATCGGGGCGAAGCGATCAGGCCGCGCCCAGCGGCGTGATCTCGCGTTCGATGCGCGAGCGGGCGCTACGGCGCACGCGCTCCAGGTCATAGGTCATCTGGACGTCCAGCCAGAAACGTTCCGAAGTCCCGAAGTAATGGGACAGGCGCAGCGCGGTATCGGCACAGACGGCGCGGCGGCAATCCACCAGATCATGCACACGGTCGAACGGCATCTTCAGGTCGCGCGCCAGACGCGCCACATCGACGCCGGCGGGCTTCAGGAATTCCTCACGCAGGATCTCGCCCGGATGAATATTGGGGCGGGTATTCGGCATCGGCAGTCCTCCTCCCGTTTCCGTTTCGCCGTCGCGGAGAGGCGGCCGCCGCCACCCGTCTCCGAGGCCCCGGAACATCGCGGAAAACGCCCGCCGCCTCAACGGGACGTGTGCGGTAGATGCGGGTTTCCGGGGTATGGCGGATGGGAGAGTCCGAAGGTCTTGATGAACCGGCGGTCGCACCTCGATTGACGGGGGCGCGGGCCGCCCTTATGCTCCCGCCCCTTCGGGAGCCCTAGAATAGCCCATGAAGCGTATCACCGCCTTTTTCCTGTCCATGATGACCCTGGCCGCGTCGGCCCGGGCGATGGAGGACGCGCGCCCGGTGGCCCAGGTGCCGCTGGTGCCGCTGGTCGAGTCGGTGCCGGCCGATATCGAGGCCGTGCTGCATACCTTTTGGCCGCACTATTACAATAGCGGCGGCGAAAACGGCTTCGGGCGCGAGAACCTGCGCGTCGGCCGCATCGACCTGAACGGCGACACCCAGCCCGAGCTGGTGCTGATGGTCGATGCCCCCGGATGGGAGGCGGAACAGGGATTTCCCATGGTGGTCGCGCAATGGCGCACCGGCCGCTGGAACGCGGTCGGCTGGGGCTGGGGCGACGAGGACACGGTGTTCGCCACCACCGAGACGCTAGGCGGCTGGCGCAGCATCGACGGCGGCAAGGTGGTCATGCGCTGGCAGGGCCGCGAATACCGGGCCGAAGACAAGCCGTAGCCAGGACGAACGGGGGCGTCAGCCCCCGCACTGGGCGCGGTGGCGCAGCAGGTGGTCAGCCAGGGTGACGGCCATCATCGCCTCGGCCACCGGCACGGCGCGGATGGCCACGCACGGGTCGTGGCGGCCCTTGGTGATGACGTCGATCTCGTTGCCGTGGCGGTCCACGCTCTTCTTCGGGATCAGGATCGAGCTGGTCGGCTTGACCGCCATGCGCAGCACGATGTCCTGGCCGGTCGAGATGCCGCCCAGGATGCCGCCCGCATTGTTGGACAGGAAGCGGACGCGGCCGTCCTCGCCCATGCGCATTTCGTCGGCGTTGTCCTCGCCCGACAGGCTGGCAGCCAGGAAGCCGGCACCGATCTCCACGCCCTTGACGGCGTTGATGCTCATCATCGCCTTGGCCAGGTCGGCGTCCAGCTTGTCGTAGACCGGCGCGCCCAGGCCCACCGGCACGCCCGACGCCACCACCTCGACCACGCCGCCGGTGCTGGAGCCGGCCTTGCGCACGCCATCCAGGAAATCCTCCCACTGGGGCACGGTCTCGGCGTCGGGGCACCAGAACGGGTTGAGGGTGCGGGCGTCCCAATCCCAGCGGCCGGGATCGATGGCGTGCGGCCCCATCTGCACCATGGCGCCGCGAATGGTGACGCCACCCGGCACCAGGGCGTTCAGCACCACGCGGGCCACCGCGCCGGCCGCCACGCGCATGGCGGTTTCGCGGGCGCTGGAGCGGCCGCCGCCGCGATAGTCGCGCAGGCCGTATTTCTGTTCGTACACCCAATCGGCATGGCCGGGACGGAAGGTGTCCTTGATCTCGCCGTAATCCTTGGACCGCTGGTCGGTGTTTTCGATCAGCAGGCCGATGGAGGTGCCGGTGGTCACGCCCTCGAACACGCCGGACAGGATCTTGACCTGGTCGGGTTCGCGGCGCTGGGTGGTAAAGCGATTCTGGCCCGGCTTGCGGGCATCCAGCCAGGGCTGGATGTCGGCCTCGGACAGCGGCAGCCGGGGCGGCACCCCGTCGATCACGCAGCCGATGGCGGGGCCATGGCTTTCGCCGAAGGTGGTGAAGCGGAAGGTATGGCCGAAGCTGTTGCCGGACACGGGCGCGCCCTTTCTCTTAAAAATGCGTCACCCCCGCCGAAGCGGGGGTCCATGATAGCGCCGTTGCGGGCGGAAGCGATAGGTTCCCGCGGGCGCGGGAACGACGGCGTGACCTCAATCCTTGGAAACGCTGATGTCGGGGGCGTCCACCGCCTTCATGCCGACCACGTGATAGCCGCTGTCCACATGGTGGCATTCGCCGGTCACGCCCGAGGACAGGTCGGACAGCAGGTACAGGCCCGAGCCGCCCACGTCGTCCAGGGTGACGTTGCGCTTGAGCGGGCTGTTGTACTCGTTCCACTTGAGGATATAGCGGAAATCGCCGATGCCCGAGGCGGCCAGGGTCTTCATGGGGCCGGCCGACAGCGAGTTGACGCGGATGTTCTGCTTGCCCAGGTCCACCGCCAGATAGCGCACGCTGGCCTCCAGCGCCGCCTTGGCCACGCCCATGACGTTGTAATGCGGCATCACGCGCTCGGCGCCGTAATAGGTCAGCGTCAGCAGCGAGCCGCCGTCGGGCATCATGTCGGCGGCACGGCGCGCCACCGAGGTGAACGAGAACACCGAGATGTGCATGGTGTTCTGGAAATTCTCGAGCGTGGTGTCGGCATAGCGGCCACGAAGCTGATCCTTGTCGGAATAGCCGATGGCGTGGACCACGAAGTCCAGCTTGCCCCATTCCTTCTTCAGCGTGTCGAACACCGCGTCGATGGAGGCTTCGTCACCCACGTCGCAGGGCAGCACGATGGACGAGCCGGCTTCCTGCGCCAGCGGACGCACGCGCTTCTCCAGCGCCTCACCCAGATAGGTGAAGGCCAGCTCGGCCCCTTGGGCGCGGCACGCCTTGGCGATGCCCCAGGCGATGGAGCGGTCGTTGGCGACGCCCATGATGAGACCCTTCTTGCCGGCCATCAGGGGAGTGGGAGCGGTCATGCGATCCTCTTTGCGTAATGCTATGGTAAGCCTTGGAAAGGCGGCCGGCATCCTACACGAAAGCGAACGGGGGGCAAAGGTGGAGAGAGGCAACGCGCAAACCCGCACCGAACCGTCCCGCGCCCACCTGCTGGTGATGCAGGCGCGCGCCCGGCGCTTCGCCAGTTTCGCCCGCTATGCGGCGGCGCGCTACCGCAAGGACAACGCCTCGCGCATGGCGGCGGCGCTGGCCTATACCTCGCTGTTGTCGCTGGTGCCGCTGATCGCCATCGCACTGGCCATGCTGGCGGCCTTCCCCGCCTTCGATTCCGTGCGCAAGGAACTGCTCGGCTTCGCCTTCAGCAATCTGGTGCCGGCCATCGGCAACGTGGTGCAGGACCAGATCAACCGCTTCATCGGCAATGCCGGGCGGTTGACCGCCGCCGGCGTGGTCGGCCTGGCCTTCACCGCCGTCATGCTGCTGGTCACCATCGAAGGCTCGTTCAACATGATCTTCCGGGTAGCGCGCGAACGCAGCGTGCTGTCCAAGGTGCTGGTGTACTGGACCGGGCTGACGCTCGGGCCGCTGCTGATCGGCGCGGCCCTGTCGCTGCAGGGCTACATGACGGCGGCCAGCAAATGGCAGTTCGCCAAGGCGGTCAGCCCGGTGCTGTCGCTGCCGGTGCCGTTCCTGCTGACCGTGCTGGCATTCGCCGGCCTGTTCGCCGCCATCCCCAACCGCCGGGTCCGCCTCAGCGACGCGGTGGCCGGGGCGGTGGTGGCGGCCATCCTGTTCGCGGGCCTGCGCTGGGGCTTCGGCTTCTACATCACCAGTTCAAAGGCGTACACCAGCCTGTACGGGGCGGTGGCGGCGGTGCCCATCTTCCTGTTCTGGATGTTCCTGTCATGGGCGGTGGTGCTGGTGGGGGCCGAGGTGACGGCGGCGCTGCCCGAATGGCGCGCCGGTTATCACGAGGCCGAATTGCGGGCCAAGGGGGCGCGGCGGCTGACGCTGGCGCTGGACGTGCTGGCGCTGCTGCTGGCCGCCATGGGCGCCGACGGCAAGGGGGTCACCCGCCGCGACCTGCTGGAGGCCACCGCGGTTTCCGAACGCGACCTTGCCCCCGTGCTGCGCAAGCTGTGCGCCGCCGGCCTGGCCGCGCCGCTATCGGGCGGGCGCTACCTGCTGGCCCGCGACCTGGACGGCGTCACCCTGGACGACCTGGTGGTGGCGCTGGAACTGGAACTGGCGCTGGACGACGCGGTGGCCGCCGGCTCGCCCTGGCGCGCCCGCATCGAGCCGCTGATCGCCGCCGCGCGCGACGCCCACCGCGAGGCCATGGCGGTACCGCTCAAACCGCTCCTTTTATTCGGCACATCTAATATTTAAATTGCCGGACGGGCCGGTTTGCGTCACACAGGACAACCCGCCCCACCCAGGCTAAGATCCGCCGTCATGAAACCCCGCCGCCTTGCCCGCCGTTTGCCCGTGCTGTTGATCGTGCTGGCCGCCTTGGCCGGCGGCGCGGTGCTGTGGGCGCGTGGATCGGCGCGCGAGCTGGAGCTGTCCACGCCGACACGCGGCCCGGCGGTCGAGGCGGTCTATGCCACCGGCGTGGTCGAACCCGAGAATTGGGCACGGGTATCGGCGGTCACCCCCGGCCGGCTGGCGGAAATCCTGGTGCGCGAGGGCGACGCCGTGCGCGAGGGCCAGCCGCTGGCCCGCCTGGACGACCGCGAGGCGCGCGCCCGGGTGGCCGAGCTTGAGGCCAAGGCCGCCTATTGGCGCGAGCAGATCGCCCGCAGCCAGGCGCTGGCGCAAAGCGGCGTGCGCTCGCGCGATGCCTATGAAAAGGACAAGAGCGAGCTGAACCAGGTCACGGCCGCCATCGCCGCCAGCCGCCAGCGGCGCGCCGATCTGGTGGTCACCGCCCCCATCGACGGCGTGGTGCTGCGCCGCGATTTCGAGGTGGGCGAGGTGGTCGGCATCGACGACGCCCTGTTCTGGGTGGGCAATCCGCGCCCGCTTCGCCTGACCGTGGATGTGGACGAGGAGGACATCCCCCGCGTCCGCCCCGGCCAGAAGGTGCTGATCAAGTCCGACAGTTTTCCCGGCCGGGTGCTGGAAGCGCAGGTGGGCCGCATCACCCCCAAGGGCGACCCGGTCAACAAGACCTTCCGGGTGCGCGTCACCCTGCCCGACGACACGCCCCTGATGGTGGGCATGACCACCGAGGTCAACATCGTCACCGCCGAAAAGGCCGATGCCCTGCTGGTGCCGGCGACGGCGGTGGTGGACGGCAAGGTGTTCGCGGTCGAGGACGGCCGGCTGGCGCCGCGCGCCGTCACCCTGGGCATCAAGGGCCGCAACCGGGTCGAGGTGGTGGAGGGCCTGGGTGCCGGCGAACAGGTGGTCACCGCCCCGCCCGCCGGCCTGCGCCCCGGCGAGCGCGTCCGCGCCAAGCCCTAGGGGAGAGAGGCCGCCATGGCGCTGCCGCTCAGCCTGGACATCGCGCTGCAACACCTGCTGCACCGGCGGCGCCAGACGCTGGTGTCGCTGTTGGGCGTGGCCCTGGGCGTCGCCTTCTTCATCGCCATCGCCTCGATGATGCAGGGGTTCCAGCGCGATTTCGTCGCCCGCATCATCGACATCCAGCCCCATGTCATCGTCAAGGACGACTTCCGCGAGCCGCCGCGCCAGCCGGTCGAACAGATATACGAAGACGGCGCCATCGACCTGCGCGGCCTGAAACCGCGCGAGGAAACCCGCGGCATCCGGGGAGCCCGCAGCATGCTGGCGGTGCTGGAGGAGGAGGAGGGTGTCCACGTCGCCCCCACCCTGTCGGGCAACATCCTGCTGCGCTTCGGCGGCAAGGACGTGTCCGCCAACGTCACCGGCATCATCCCCGACCAGCAGCGCAAGGTCACCCATCTGGAAAAGGACCTGATCGAGGGAACCTCGCTGGATGCGCTTTACACCACCGCCAACGGCATCATCATCGGCGACGGCGTGGCCAAGCGCGGCGGCATCCGCATGGACGACCTGATCAGCGTGGTGTCGCCGGTGGGCGTGGTCCTCAAGATGAAGGTGGTGGGCATTTTCTCCAGCGGCGTGACGCTGGTGGACAATTTCGAAACCTATGTCCTGCTGAAAAAGGCGCAGGTTCTGCAAAACCGCGCCAACGTCATCAACCGCGTCAACATCCGCCTGGACGACGTGGAACAGGCCGCCCCCCTGGCCGCCCGCATCGAGCGCCAGTTCGGCTATCGCGCCGAGCCGTGGCAGGAACAGTCGCGCAACGTGCTGGGCATCTTCGTGATCCAGAACGCCATCATGTATTCCACCGTCAGCGCCATCCTGATCGTGGCCTGTTTCGGCATTTTCAACGTCATCTCGACGGTGGTGTTCGAAAAGACCCGTGACATCGGCATCCTGAAATCCATGGGCTTTCGCGACGCCGACATCCGCCGCGTCTTCCTGCTGGAGGGGTTGATGGTGGGCATTCTGGGTACGGTGATCGGCTGGGGCCTGGGCTATGCCATCGTCGAATTCATGGGCACGCTGAAATTCGCCATGGAGGGCTTCGTCAAGGCCCAGGGCTTCATCCTGTACCGCACGCCGCGCCATTACGTGATCAGCGGCGCCATGGCCATCGCCTCGGCCACGCTGGCCGCCTGGGTGCCGGCGCGGCGGGCCAGCCGCCTCAACCCCGTGGACATCGTCAGGGGCGCGGGATGACCACGCCCCCCATCCCCACTCCCGACCGCCCCGCCCCCGCCGCCCTGCTTGCCCGGGGCGTCACCCGCGACCTGCCCGGCCCGGTGCCGGTGACGCTGGTGCGCGATATCGATCTGGCGGTGCAGGCGGGCGAGTTCGTCGCCATCACCGGGCCGTCGGGATCGGGCAAGTCGTCGCTGCTCTACCTGTTGGGCCTGCTGGACCGCCCCACCGCCGGCACGGTGGCGGTGGAGGGCCAGGACACCGCGGCGCTGGATGCCGATCAGGCGGCGGCGCTGCGTCTCGCGCGGCTGGGCTTCGTCTTCCAGTTTCATTTCCTGCTGCCGGAATTCACCGCGCTCGCCAACGTGGAGATCCCCATGCGCCGCCTGCGCCGGCTTGACGACGGCGCCGTGCGCCGGCGCGCGGCCGAGCTTCTGGACGTGCTGGGGCTGGCCGACCACCGCCACAAGCGCCCCGATCAATTGTCGGGCGGCCAGCGCCAGCGCGTCGCCATCGCCCGCGCCCTGGCCAACGACCCGCCCATCGTGCTGGCCGACGAACCCACCGGCAACCTGGACACCCATACCGCCCAGATCGTGTTCCAGCTGTTCCGCGACCTTGCCCACAACCAGGGCCGCAGCGTGGTGGTGGTCACCCACGACATGCACCTGGCCGAACTGGCCGATCGCCGCATCCATCTGGTGGACGGCCTGATCGTCCCCTGATGGGCGATCTCGGCGCTGGCATCCTCTGTGCGGGGCCGCCATATTGGGGGCGATGACCGAAATTCGCCTCCCCTCCTCCATGCGCGTGGTGGTGCGTGACTGGCTCAACGCCAATCAGGTGCTGTTCCTGGGCACCGAGACCACCCTGATCGACACCGGCTATGGCGATTGCCTGGCCGACACCCTGGCCCGCCTGCGCGCGCCCGATGTGCTGGGCGAGCGCCGCCTGGACCGCATCGTCAACACCCACGGCCATTCCGACCATATCGGCGGCAATGCGGCGCTGAAGCGGCTGCACGGCTGCCGCATCAGCGTGCCCGAGGGCGCGGCGCCGCTGTTCGCCGCCTGGGACACCCGCGCGCTGTGGCTGGATTACGCCGACCAGCAGGCGGAACCCTTCGTCCATGACGACGTCATCCGCCCCGGCGAGGTGGTCGAGATGGGCGGCCTGCACTGGCAGGCGCTGGCCGCGCCCGGCCACGACATGGACGCCCTGCTGTTCTATTGCCCCGAGGAACGGCTGTTGATTCCGGGCGATGCGCTGTGGGCCAACGGCTTCGGCGTGGTGATGCCGTCCGAGCAGCAAGAGCGCCTGGCCGCCGCCCGCCACACGCTGGAGCTGATCGCCGGTCTCGACGTGCGCGCCACCATCCCCGGCCACGGCGCCCCCTTCACCGACACCGCCGCCGCGCTGGACCGCGCATTCTCCCGCATTCGGGCGTTCGAGGCCGACCCCGACCGCATGGCGCGCAATTGCGTGCGGGTGATGCTGATGTATGCGCTGCTGCATCGCCGCCGCATGCGGCTGGCCGATCTGCCCGATTACGTGCAGCGGATCGACGTGCACCGCGAATACAACGACGCCTATTTCCGCCTGCCGCCGCGGCGCTATGCCGAGATGCTGGCCGCCGACCTGGAAAAAGCCGGCGCTGCGCGGATCGAGGACGGCTGGCTGGTGCCGGCCTGACCCCCGCCGCTGGTGCCCCCCCGCAGGGGCAGCTTTCGGCGCGTTACGCCCGTTTCGCCTTGCGCTCGCGCTTGACCACATACATGCGGTGGTCGGCCAGTTCGATCAGGCGATTGATGTCCTCGCCCTCCTCGGGGTAATGCGCCGCACCGATGCTGGCGCGCAACTGGTACGTCTTGCCCTCGAACAGGAACGGCGGTTCGATCTCGTGAGTGAGACGCTGCATGGCGGCGCCGACGCCCTCGGGCAGGTCCACCGGCATCAGGATGACGCCGAATTCATCGCCGCCCAGGCGCGCCACCGTGTCCGACAGCCGCGCGGCTCCCTTGATGCGGTTGGCGAATTCGGCAATCACCGCGTCACCGGCGCGATGGCCGAAATTGTCGTTCACCTGCTTGAGGCCGTCCATGTCGATCATTAGCACGGCGGCAGGATGCGATTCGCGCTCGCCTTGGGCCACGACGGAGCGCAGCCGGTCCATGAACAGCGAGCGGTTGGCCAGTCCCGTCAGGGCGTCGTGGGTGGCGCGGTGGAACAGCTCGTCCACGTCGTACTTGGCGGCAAAGAACATGGCGGCGCCGACCGCGTCGGACAGCAGGCCCAACACATGCACGTCGTCCTCGGTGAACTTGGCCGGCTGCGACGACATCGCCTTCAGCACGCCCACGGTGACACCGTTGTGCCTGAGCGGCATGACGATCATGGAACGCAGGCCGACCTGGCGACAGGCGTCGCGGTCCACCCGCGCATCGCTCTCGGAATCGTCGCAGCGCAGGATTTCGCCCGTGCGCACGGACAGGCCGGACAGGCTGGCGCCGAGCTTCAGCCGTAGGCCGATCTGGGGTGCGGCGCTGCCCGCCGCCGCGCGATAGACCATATCGTCGCCCTCGGCCAGCTCGATGGCGGCGCCGTCCGCACCCGTCAGCGCCAGCGTGCGATCAACGACCAACCCCATCACCGCACCAAGGTCCAAGCCCAGCTTGGCGATTTCACCCTGAATGCGGATGATTTCCATCAGCTGCTGTGTCGACGACATTCCCAACGTTCCTCGAACCACCTTCCAAAACTTCTATCTTTGTGAGTACGCCCCCGCGCTGTCAATCATCAGGTATTACCACCACCCCATGATCGGACTTTGTCCGCCACACTAACCGCATGGCGGTGGCGGGGCGGACGCCCGGGTGCCTGTACAACAGGAAGGGTCAGCCCAGACCCGCCTTGGCGCGGGGGTCATAGCCGTGGCGGGGACCCCACTTTTCCACCAGCTTGCGGAATTCCGGATCGTGTTCGGGCAGCACGACCTTCAGGGTCACCAGTTGGTCGCCGCGCGTGTTGCCGGCGCCGACGGCGCCCTTGCCCTTGAGGCGCAGGACGGTGCCGGTGTTGCTCCCCGGCGGGATGGTGATCATCACCTTGCCGTCGATGGTGGGCACGGTGACCTTGCCGCCCATCACCGCCTCTTGGATGCTGATGGGCAGATCGAGCAGGATGTCCTGGTCGCGGCGGGTGAAATGGGCGGGCAGGTCGATCTTGATATCGATGAAGGCGTCGCCATCGCCGCCGATGCCGGGGTTGCCCTGGCCCTTGAGGCGCAGGGTCTGGCCATCGCCGGTGCCGGGCGGGATGCGCACGTCCAGCGACTTGCCCGACAGCAGGGTGACGCGCTTGGTGGTGCCGGCGCCGGCCTCGGCCTGGGTGATGGTCAGGGTGTGGCGGACATCCGAACCGCGGTTGCCGTTCTCGGGTCCCTGGCGGCCGCGCGCCTTGCGCCGCATCATCTCGGCCAGGATGTCGTCCACGCTGTCGCCGAAATTGAAGCCCGCCCGCGACGACCGCCCGCCGCCGCCATGGGCGCGCCACGACCGCCGGCGCTGGGCGCCGGTGGCGTCGATCTCGCCGTTGTCGTACTGGCGCCGCCGCTCGGCGTCGGACAGGAAATCATAGGCGGCGCTGACTTCCTTGAAGCGCTCCTCGGCCCGCTTGTCGCCGGGATTGAGATCGGGGTGCAGGGTGCGCGCCAGGGCGCGGTAGGCTTTCTTGATCTCGTCGTCGGAAGCGGCCTTGGCCACTCCCAGCACCTCATAGGGGTCCTTCACCATGCGCCTCGACAGAAAGAAAAGGGCGGCCGCGCGGGCCGCCCCTTCCTTGTGACAGATTTCGGCGCCGCGCGCTACTTCACCACCTTCCAACTGCCGTCCGGCTGACGGCAGGCGGTGCCATAGGCCTGTTCGATCTGGCCGCCGATATTCACCGAGGTCTGGTACTCGCGGCAGAACTGGCCGGGGGCCGCCTCGTAGGTGCGGGTGGGGGTGACCGTGCCGGAATGGCCGCTGTCGGGGTTGTTCCACGCCACCGGCTGGCCGCTTGGCGCGCTTTCGAAGGCACGCTGGCCCGCCTGGTGGGCGTATTGCTGATCGGCGCGGTCCAGCGACTTGCCCACCTCGGACCCGACGAAGGCCCCCAGCAGGGTGCCGAGGGCCGTGGCCGCCAACTGCCCCTTGCCCTTGCCGAACTGGGCGCCGGCCACCGCGCCGCCGACGCCGCCCAGGATGGCGCCGCCGGTCTGCTTGGGGCCGGTGTCGTTCGCGCAGGCGGCCAGCAGGCCGGCAACAACCGCAAGGGGGATGATGCGTTGCAGGATCGTGGTCATGGCTTTCTCGTTCCGGCGATATCCCGCTCGGGCGGGGATGACGTGCGATACTGGCATGGATTTGGGGCTTTTTATGGGCAGCCGGCCGGGCTAGAAACATAGTGGCCGTCAACGCCAGATTAGCCAAACCACCCTGAAACCGCCATCGGTCCAAAGCCCATGTCCAGCCCCTCCGCCGACCCCTTTTCGTTGTTCGCCGACTGGATGGCGGAAGCCGAAAAGTCGGAGCCGAACGACCCCAACGCCATGGCGCTGGCCACCGCCGACGCCCAGGGCCGCCCCAGCGTGCGCATGGTGCTGCTGAAGGACGCAGGTCCCGACGGGTTCGTCTTCTACACCAATCTGGAAAGCCGCAAGGGCGGCGAACTGACGGCCAATCCCCACGCGGCCCTGCTGTTCCACTGGAAAAGCCTGCGTCGCCAGATCCGCGTCGAGGGCGCCATCACCCCGGTCACCGACGCGGAAGCGGACGCCTATTTCGCCAGCCGCGCGCGCACCAGCCAGATCGGGGCCTGGGCATCGCGCCAGTCGCGCCCCCTGCAGGGCCGCTTCGAGCTGGAAAAGCGCGTCGCCGAGTATACCGCCAAGTTCGGTTTCGGCGCGGTGCCGCGCCCGCCGCACTGGTCGGGTTTCCGCCTCGCGCCCGAACGCATCGAGTTCTGGCAGGACCGCCCGTTCCGCCTGCACGACCGCTTCGTCTATGCCCGCGACGGCGACGGCTGGACCATCACCCCCCTGTTCCCCTGAGGAGGCGGGCATGTCCACCCTGGACCCGGAACAGAACGCGCGGCTGATGCGGCTGGCCACCTATGCCTCGGTGGCCACCGCAAGCACGCTGATCGCGGTGAAGCTGGTGGCGTGGGCCATGACCGGTTCGGTGGCGCTGCTGTCCACGCTGATCGACTCCAGCCTGGACGCCGCCGCCTCGCTGATCAACCTGTGGGCGGTGCGCCATGCCCTGACGCCGGCCGACCACGAACACCGCTTCGGCCACGGCAAGGCCGAGCCGCTGGCCGGGCTGGGCCAGGCGGCGTTCATCGTGGGGTCGGGCGCGCTGCTGCTGGCCCAGGCGGTGAACCGCCTGCAACACCCGGTGCCGGTGACCAACGCCGATATCGGCACCGGCGTCATGGTGTTTTCCATGGCGCTGACCATCTGCCTGGTGTGGTTCCAGAAATACGTGCTCCGGCGCACGCGGTCGGTGGCCATTTCCGCCGATTCCCTGCACTACACCGGCGACGTCCTGATGAACGGCGCGGTGATCGTGTCGCTGATGCTGGGCCAATTCCTGGGCTGGACCTCGGCCGACCCGCTGTTCGCCATCGCCATCGGCGCCTATCTGCTGTGGAACGCCTGGACCATCGCACTGGGGTCTCTGGACATGCTGATGGACCGTGAACTACCCGAGGAGGATCGCCGCCGCATCCGCGACCTGACCCTGGCGGTGCCCAACGTGCGCGGCATGCACGACCTGCGCACCCGCCTGTCGGGCCAGCAGGGGTTCATCCAACTGCATCTGGCGCTGGACGATCACCTGCCTCTGATCAAGGCGCATGCCATCGCCGATCAGGTCGAGGCCGCGATCCTGGCCGCCTTTCCCCATTGCGACGTGCTGATCCATCAGGACCCGGCCAGCCTGCACGAGGATGCGCCGCCCTTCGACGGCAAGGCGCCGTGAACGGAAAAGGGATTTTTTGCCGGGCGCGGGACCTAATTTTGCGGCAGGACGCCTCTTGACGGGATGGCGGGCAAGTTCCCGCCAAGGCAACGCCAGCTTGCCGTAGCCGTTCCCGACACTTTCGAGTAGAATTCGACGTCGTTGCAGTGACAGGACGGATAATGTTCGGAGTCATCGTGGACAAAGGACGGCGCACCGTTCTGGCGATGCTGCTGTGCTTGACTGCGGCGATGCCGGTTCGCGCTGCCGAACCGGCGCTGGCCCCGGACATCGCCCGCATCCTGGAGCGCGGCACCTTGATCGTGGTCGCCACCACGCAGAACATGCCCCCGTTTTTTTATATGGACGACCAGGGGCGGGCCGGCGGCATCGACGTGGAGCTGGCCGCCGACATCGCCCAGCGCCTGGGGGTGGGGCTGGAATACGCCCGCATCGCCGAGAGCTTCGACGACATGCCGCGCCTGGTGGCCGAGCGCAGGGCCGACGTTGCCATCGGTTATCTGAGCCGGACCCTGCGGCGGGCCGCCATGGTCCGCTTCTCGCAACCCTATGTGCGCCTGCGCCAGACGCTGATGCTGAGCCGCACCAAGACGGCGCCGCTGTTTCGCGGCAGCGAGCGGGTCGAGGCACTGAACCGCGCCGACGTGGCCATCGGCGTCGAGGACGGCAGCGCCTATGTGGATTTCACCGCCGAACGCTTCCCCAAGGCCGAACTGCGCCCTTATCCCGCCGTGGACGACGCCATCGACGACATGCTGGCCGGCCGGCTGCATGCGGTCGTGGTGGACGAAGCATTCTCGTATTCATTGAACCATCCCATCCCGGGGGCACCGCGCTACAAAGTGCCCGACGACTGGGCGCTGTACGTCAAGGTCATGCCTCTCAAGGGCGCCCACGACCCCATCGCCATGGCGGTTCACCGCGACGACCATTCGTGGCTATCGTGGCTGGACACCTACATCGCGGACCGCCAGGACGACGGCACGCTGGACCGTATTCTCGACCGCTATCTGGGGGCGTCGCGCCCATGAGTCCCATGTCCTGGCTCACCAATCCCTGGGCCCCAGTGGTGGGACTGATCGCGGGCGGCGCGCTGGGGGCATGGTCGCCCGCAATGGGGGCGGCCCTGGCCCCGGCGGGCGAGACGTATCTGGCGCTGATGCAGATGTGCGTCCTGCCCATCATCCTCAGCGCGGTGACCGCGTCGATCGCACGCCTGATGCGCGGCGACAGCGCCGCGGCATTACCCCGGCTGGCGCTGCTCTTCCTGTGCGGCCTGACGGCCACGGCCGCCGCCGCCCTGGTCGCCGGGCTGGTGTTTCAGCCCGGCAGCGGTTTGGACCTGGACCAGCGCATCTTTCTCGCCCATGAGATGTTGAAGCGCGAGGGCGCAGACAGCGTCGCCACCGGCCCCAGCCTGTGGGGGCTGGTGCACATGATAGTGCCCACCAACGTCATTCGCTCCGCCGCCGAGGGCCATATGCTGGCGCTGCTGCTGTTCTCGGTCCTGCTGGGGCTGGGGCTGGGCACCCTGGCCGACGGCCAGGGCGAACGGGCCGCCGATCTGATGGACGCCTTCTACCACGCGCTGATCCGGGTGATGGGCTGGATATTGCTGGCCCTGCCCTTCGGCCTGTTCTCGCTGATGGCCGGCCAGACGGCGCAAAGCGGGCTGGGAACGTTTCTGATGCTCGGGCGGCTGGTCGGCACCATCTACGGCATGTCGGCGCTGATGATCGCGGTCATGGTGGCGTTGATCGCCACCCGCACCGGCCTTTCGCCGCTGACGGTCCTGGGGCGTCTGCGCGCCCCGTTGTTCACCGCTTTCGGCTCGGGTTCCAGCGTCGCCACCCTGCCGTCCGCGCTGAAAGTGTGTGAAAGCGGGCTGGGGTTGCGGCAGCAGACCGCGCAAATGGTGCTGCCGCTGGGCGTCACCCTGTACCCGGTGGGCAACGTCCTGCACGTGGTGATCGCCAGCCTGTTCGTGCTTCAGCTTTATGATCTGCCGCTGGGCTTTCAGGCGGGGTTGGTGGTCGCCGTCGGCGGCATCCTGGTGGCCTGCGCCATGAGCAGCGCGCCGGGCGTCGCCTCGATGACGCTGCTGGCCATGCTGCTGTCGCCGTTCGGCGTTCCGGTCGAGGTGGCGGTGGTCCTGCTGGTGGCCCTGGATCCCATCCTCGACCCAATCCTGACCACGCTGAACGTGCTGGGCAACATCACCGCCGCCAGCGTGATGGAACCCCGGCGTGACGAAACTTCTTTGTGACGGGGGGAGCAAACCATGGACAAAATTCGCGCCTTCATCGAGGAGCAGTTCCTGGTCGAATTCGACGACGATTTTCCCGAAGACACCAACCTGTTCAAGGAAGGGGTGATGGATTCGTTCGGCTACGTGCAGTTGTGCCGCTTTCTCGAGCGGGAATTCGCCATCACCTTCAGCGAGAGCGAGATGACCGGCAACGTGCTGGTCAGCCTGAAGCAGATCCGCGACACCGTGGCCGCCAAGATGGCCACGCGTGAACAGGCGGTTTAGGGACCATGTGCGGCATCGCCGGCCTGATCGGTTGGGACAACGCCGAAGACCTGCCCGGGCTGGCCTTGGGCATGCTGGGCCGCATCGGCCATCGCGGTCCCGATGGACTGGGATATGTGGCCGGCAACGGCTGGGCCTTGGGCACGGCGCGGCTGGCGATTTTGGACGCGGCCGCCGGAACCCAGCCCATGACCGATGAAAACGGCCGGTTTTGGCTGTGCTACAACGGCGAAATCTACAATTACCGCGAATTGCGCGCCGAACTGGAAGCGCACGGCATCGTTTTCCGCACCCGCTGCGACACCGAGGTTCTGCTTCAGGCGTGGCTCGCCTGGGGCGAAGACTGCCTGGCGCGCCTGAACGGCGGTTTCGCCTTTGCCCTGTATGACCGACGGGACCGCCGCCTGGTGCTGGCCCGCGACCGTTTTGGAAAGCGCCCGCTGTTCCTTGCCCGCCATGGCAAGGCGCTATTATTCGCATCCGAGATGAAAGCCTTTCTGGCGGTGCCCGGATTCCACTTCCGCCAGGACCCGTCGCAGATCGCTTCGATCCTGGGGACCTGGACGCCGCTGCCGGACCAGAGCGGCTTTGTCGACATCGAGCAATTGCCCATGGGCGAATGGCTGGAGGTGGTGGACGGGATCGCGACCCGCCGCGCCTATGCGCCGCTGAATCTGAACGGCGGCCCGGCCCCGGCCGATGAGGATGAAGCCCGCGAGGCCATCCGCCAGCGGCTGGCCGACGCGGTGCGCTTGCGGCTGCGCAGCGACGTCGAGGTCGGCGTTTATCTGAGTGGCGGCATCGATTCGGCTATCGTCGCCGCCCTGACCACCGACATCACCGGACGCCCGCCAGCGACGTTTTCCGTCACCTTCGACGACCCCGGCCTGGACGAATCCGCCGAACAGCAGGCGGTGGTCGCGAGGCTGGGCACCCGCCACACCCCCTTGTGCATCCGTGCCGGGGACATCGCCGACGCCTGTCCCGAGGCGGTGTACCACGCCGAGGTGCCGACCTTCCGCAGTGCCTTCGTGCCCATGTTTCTGTTGTCGCAGGCGACCCGCGATGCCGGCATCAAGGTGATCCTGAGCGGCGAAGGCGCCGACGAGGCCTTCCTGGGTTACGACCTGTTCAAGGAAACGCTGCTGCGCGCGGCCTGGAACACCATGGATGAGGACAGCCGCAGCCGACGCCTGGGCCGGCTGTACCCCCATCTCGGCCATTATGGCCCCCAGGACATCGCGGCACTGACCGGGCTGTACCAGCAATTCTCAGCTGAAGCCATGCCGGGCCTGTTCTCGCACGAGATCAAATTCCAGAACGGACGCTTTTCGGCCCGACTGGTCAAGGGCGCGGGCGATCCCTTCGCCGCCGTGTCCGCCCTGGTGGCCGACCACCCGGAACTGGCCGCGCTGACGCCGGTCCAGCGGGCGCAATGGCTGGAATACAAGACCTTGCTGCCCGGCTATCTGCTGTCCACTCAGGGCGACCGCGCCGCCCTGGCCCACGGCGTCGAGAACCGCTGCCCCTTCCTGGACCCGGCGGTGCTGCATCTGGCCGCCGGGCTGAACCTGCGCTTCGACGACGGCTTCGAGGAAAAGCGCCTGCTGCGTCAGGCTTTCGCCGACCGCCTGCCGGAAGTGGTGGTCAACAAGCGCAAGTTTCCCTATCGCGCCCCCGACGCCGCCGCCTTCGCCGCCGCCCGGCCCGACTATCTGGAGATGCTGCTGTCGGACGCCGAACTGGCCAAGCTGGACTATGTGGACGCCGGTTTCGCCAAGCGCCTCTGCGCCAAGGTGCTGAACCGCCCGGCGGCCGAAATCAGCACCAAGGAAAACCAGACCTTCTTATTCCTGCTGTCGCTGGCCCTGCTGCACCGCTTCTTCGTCGCGCGCGAGGGATTGGCGGGATGCGTGGCGGAGCGGCCGGCACCGCCGGTGGTCCGCGCCGTGGACTTGCGCGGCGTGCCCTACTCCTCCCAGGGGAACTTGCCCTCGGCGACATAGCGGGCGATGCCTGCGCGGATGGCGGGATCGGCGAACATCTCGCGATTGGCCGCCAGCGCCGCGGGCCGGGCGGCGTTCACCGTCCCGCTCAAGGCCGCCATGTGGCGCTTGTAACGGCCGATGGCGGCCTTGTCCAAGCGCCGCAGGCGCAGCAGGTGCTTGCGCAGCAAGCCGTCCAGCGGGTCCTCGACCGCGTCCACCAATCCCCAGTCCAGGGCCTGGGCGGCGCCGACCGGCTGGGTGGACAGGGTCAGGTAATGGGCGCGCTGCGCCCCCACCCGGCGGATCAGGAACGGCAGGACGCAGGCGGGAAACAGCCCGAACAGCAATTCCGACAGGGCGAAGCTGGCGTTGCTTTCGGCCAGCACCATGTCGCAGGCGGCGGCCAGCCCGACGCCCCCGGCATTGACCCGGCCGCGCACCGCCGCCACCGACACGAACGGCCCGTCCGACAGGCGCCGCCACAGGTCGTACAATTGCGCCGGGTCCAGTTCGTCGCCCGCCGCCGCCGCCTGGAAATCCCCCCCGGCACAAAACACCTGGGGTGCCCCGGCCAGCACCAGGACCTTGGGGCCGTCCTCGGCCTCGCACGCCGGCAGGATTGCGGACAATTCGGCCACCAAGCCGGCGTTCAGCACGTTGCCGGTTTCCGGCCGCATCAGGGTGACGGTGCGCACGCCGTCGCGGTCCTCGACCGCCAAGGAAGGCTGGCTCATGGATTTCCCCGGATCACCAGGGCGGCATCGGTGCCGCCGAAGCCGAACGATGTTTTCAGCGCATGCCGCACCGAATGCGTGACCGCCGCCCCCATGATATGGCGCAGCGGCGGCCCCACCGGCCGCTCCAGATTGCGCGTGGGATGCAGCCGCCCGGCCCGCATCTGCAACAACGTCGCCGCCACCTCCACCGCGCCGGCGGCGGACAGGCCGTGGCCCAACACCGATTTGGACGCGTTGACCCAGGCGTGGCCCAACCCGGCATCGGCCAGGGTGGCGGCCTCGACCTCGTCGCCCTTGGGCGTGCCGGTGGCGTGGGCGTTGACGTAATCCACATCGCCGGGCCGCAAGCCCGCCCGGGCCAAAGCCTGGGCGATGGCCCGGCGCTGGCCGGCGCCGTCCGGCTCGGGACCTCGGCTGCCGTCGGCCACCTGGGCGGCGCCCACCAGCGCGCCATAGCCCGGCCCGGCCAGATCGCCCCGGCACAGCACCAGCGCCGCCGAGCTTTCGCCATAGAGAAAGCCGTCATGATCGGCATCGAACGGACGACAGGCCCGGCCCGGCAGGCCGGCGAAGCGCGGCGCGCCCAGGGCGCCCAGCGAGCGCATGCCCAACAGGTCGAAGACCGAGACGTCCTGCAACGCCCCCAGCGCGATGCAGGCATCCACCCGGCCCGACCGCACCGCTTCGGCCGCCTGGATCACCGCCACGGCGCCGCTGGCCGAGGCGGCGCCGACGCTGTGGGCGAAGCCGCGGATGGGGAAGGTTGCGGCCAACAGGCCGCACATCTCGCTGTCCAGATAGACGTGACCGGCGCGCGGCGGCACCAGATTGGGCCGCGCGGCATATGCGCCGGCCATCAGCGCCTGTTCCCGCGCGAACAGGTTGGACCCACCGACCACCAGACCGATGCGGTCCGGCGCCACCGCATCCAGCCCGGCCTCGCGCCAGGCTTCGTCCACCACCGCCACGGCGACGGCACTGCCCAGGCCGATGGTGCGGGCCAGTCGCGGCGGCAGGATTTGCGGCGGGTCGGCGATCTCGACCCCCAGGAACGGCGCCGCGCCCTCGGGCGCCGCCCGGCCCGGCCGGGTCAGCGGTCCGAACACGTCGCGCCCGGCCAGCAGGCCGTCGATCAGGGCCGCCTTGCCATATCCCAGGCCGCTGGCAACACCGATGCCGGCGAAGACGATATCAGGCGCCGCGCTGGGCATGCAGCAGATCGGCCAGTTCGCCCAAATTCTTCGGCCCGTGCAGCCGCACCAGCGGCACGTCCAGGCCGATGGCTTCCAGGGTGTTCATCACCACCTCGGTCCGTTCGATGGAATCGAGGCCCAGATCAGCCATGGTATCGGCGCCGCCGATGGCGCGGCCCTCAAGCTCGGGCACCACGTCGCGGATTTGTGCGACGATGACGGCCAGAATGCTGTCGCGGTCCAAGATCGCCCCCTTTGCGGCTTCAGACGAAACGGTATTTGCGGTGGTAGCCCGCCATGCCCTCGAGCGCAAGCCGACCCTGGCCCTGATAGGCGGCCCAGGCGGCGGGAACGGTGTCGGGGGCGATGGTGGCGTCCTTTTGGCCAAAGCGGATCACCTGGGTGCCGCGCAGCAATTCCTCGTACCCGGCCAGATCCAGGGCGTGACGGCGATCCAGATGCCCGGCGATGTCCTGGGCGCGCAGCCGCCGCTGGCCCTCGGGGGTGACGATTCCGCTGAAGAACTCGGAACAGCAGCCCGAGCCATAGGAAAACATCCCGACCCGGCACGGCGCCGCGAGATCGGCACTTTGCAGCAATCCGGCCAGCCCCAGGAACACCGAGCCGCCCGCGATGTTGCCGACCCGCTGGCCGAAGCTGAGGCTTGGCCCCAGGCGGCGGCTGAAATCCGCCTCGATCTCGTCCGGCTTGGCCTTGTACAGCTTGCGCATCAACTGGCGGTGCGCGCCCTTGACCATGCCGCCGAACGGCGTGTGGAAGCACAGGTATTGGAACGTGCTGCGGAAATCGGCGCCGTCCACCCGGCGGGCGTAATCGCGGTAGGCCCGTTCGCAGCAATCCAGATAGGCCATCAGCGACAGGTCGGCGTCGCCCGCCTCGGTGTCGGGACCGGGACGGCAGGTGTCCATGACCTCGAAACCGTGATTGCCATAGGCCCCGGCATCCAGGCGCAGGATGTGCGGCTGGTCGCTGACCAGCATGGCCACCGCCCCGGCGCCGGAACTGGGCTCGGAATAGGCCCATTCCTGGATGGCGGCGGCATCGGCCAGGGCGAAGCGCGACAAATCGGTGCACACCACCAGCGCCTTGCCCCCCGGCGAGGTGCCGGACAGCACGAAATTCACTGCCATCTGCAACCCGGCGGTGCCGGAATAGCAGGCCTGCTTGATCTCGAACAGGCGACAATTGCCACCCAGCCCCAGGTAGTGGTGGATGTAGGTGCTGAGCGACTTGCCGAAATCGATGCCCGATTCGGTGCACGTCACCACCATCTCGATGCGCGCCCGCTCCTCGGCCGTGAGCGCGCCCACCAGCGGCTTGGCGGCGTTGACGGCAAAGGTGACGGGGTCCTCGAACGGCAGGGCGACCGTCTTTTCGCGCATCAGCAGATTGTCGAAACGCGGCATGTCCAGGCCGCGATGGACGCACAATTCCCGCACGTCCAGACAGGCGGCGCCGCCATAGACGTTCAGCGCCTCGATCCCGGCGGGAATGGCCATCAGCCGCGCCCGACCCGAACCGGCAAACAGGCCAGGCCACGGGCGTTCAGCCGGTCGGTGCGCCAGCGCGCCGGGCCGGCGGCGGTGATGCTGGGCCAGCGGTCCAGCAGCTTGTTGAACGCCACCAGCCCCTCGAGCCGGGCCAGCGGCGCGCCCAGGCAGATATGCGGCCCGCCGCCAAAGGTGTAATGGGGATTGGCGATGCGGCCCACATCCAGGCGGTCGGGATCGGGGAAACGCGCCGGATCGCGGTTGACGGCGCCGATCATGCCCAGGATGGGACTGCCCGCCGGAATTTTCACGCCGGCGATCTCGGCGTCCTCGCGCGCGACGCGCAGAATCATGTTGCCGCCCGGCTCGCAGCGCAGGAATTCCTCGACCGCGTGGCGCACCAGCGAGCGGTCGGCGCGTAGCCGTTCCATCTGATCGGGATTGCGCAGCAGCAGCCACAGGCCGTTGCCGATCAGCGTCACCGTGGTTTCATGCCCGGCGATCAGCATGGACACCATGTTGATCAGGGTTTCTTCCTCGTCCAGCTTGCCCTCGTCCTGGGCGCGCACGGCGATGCCGGTCATGCTGCCGTCGGGATTGGCCCGGTGCTGGGCCAAAAAGCCACGCAGGAAGGTCTTGAACTCCTCCAGCGCGTCCAGGGCGTGCTGCTTGTCCTCGGGCGACAGCATGATGTCGGCGATGCGGATCAGCGCCTCGCTCCACCGGAAGATGTCGGCATCCATCTCCTCGGGCACGCCCATCAGCTTGCACAGCACGCGCAGCGGCATGGGTCCGGCGAAATCGCGGATCAGGTCGATCTCGCCCTCGTCGGGCAGCGAGGCCAGCAGCCGGTCGGCCTCGGCCTCGATCAGCGGCGTCACGTCCTTCATGGCCTGGGCCTTGAAGGCATGTTCCCAGATGCCGCGCATGCGCTGGTGGTCGGCACCGTCCACGTTGATCATTTGCGGCTGCACGCCCCGGTACAGCCTGTAGCCGACCGGGTCGCGCTCGCGGTATTCGTCGCTGTTCCAGCCCGGCTTCCAGTTGCGGGAATCGCGGCCGATGGCGGGGGATTTCACCACCTGGACAAAGGCTTCGTGCCCCAGCACGAAATAGATGCCCGATTGTTCGTCCAGATGCACCGGCCCCTCGGCCTGCAAGGCGCGCAGGCGCGGATAGGGGTCTTCCAGGAACGATTGTTCGTACAGCATGGACCACCAATCGTGGCCGACCACCGGCTTGTTCATCGCATCCCCCCCTTTGGCCCGCCCGTCAGGGGCGCGCCGCGTAGATGTGAAACACCTCGGCCCCCGGCTGGCACAGCGGATGCCGCGCCAGCGAGGTGCGGAAGCCGCGCCGCCCCAGATCGGCTTCCAGTTCGCGCGCCGCCGCCTCGCCGTGATGGGCCTCGACCAGCAATTGGCGGATGGCGGGCCAGTCGGCCTCGGCCAGTCCGGCCAGCACCTCGGCCTCGGCGCCCTCGGTGTCGATCTTCAGCAAATCCACTCTTCCGATGCCCAGCGCCGCCAGTTGCGCCGACAGCGGCTCGACCTGGGCGCGCACCCGCACCGGGCGCAACAGCTCATCGACGAAAGCGGTGTCGGCCGCCGCCTCGGTGGCGCCGGTGCGTTCCAGGATGTCCTGCACCCCGTCGCTTTGGCCGCCGCCCAGCATGGCGCGCAGCCCCCCGGCCATGCGCTCGCCCAGGGCATGGTCCTGGGTGGACAGCGCCGAGACGCCGGGAAAATAGTCGAATTCGGCCCAGCCCGAACCGGCGCCCAGCGCCAGCGGCACCGCCAGCGCCGGAGGATGAAGCGCCGCCATGTTGCGTTCCAGCGCGGCGAATGCCTCGGGCATGGGCTCGAAGGCGACGATGCGGGCATCGGGACAGCAATCGCGCACATAAAGGGCGAACAGGCCGATATTGGCGCCGACGTCCAGCACGGTGGCGCCGGGCGGCAGGGTCAGGCCGTGCGCCTCCAGATTCTCGGCGAAAATCTCATGCACCGAGAAATCCACCTCGTAGGAATTGACGCAGGCGATGACGCGGCCATCGGGCAAGATGGCGGATTGCATGGGCGTCCCCCCCCGGAACGGCAAGGCGTTCGCACCGACCGCTGGGCGAACATGAGGACGGAGTTTCCCCCATGGCGTCAGGCCCGTCAAGGCGTCGGCTTGGCAGGAGGAACGGGCCTCTGCTATGGAGGAGGCATGAGGCTTTTGGCGATCAGCGACCTGCATCTGGCCAGCGCCGACAACCGCGCCGCCCTGGCCGCCCTGCCCGACCATTTCGACGACTGGCTGATCCTGGCCGGCGACGTGGCCGAGCGGTTCGCCCATCTGCGCCTGGCCTTCGAGCAATTGACCCGCCGCTTCGCCCGCGTGCTGTGGCTGCCCGGCAACCACGAATTATGGTGCGTCCCCGAAGAGGACGGCACCCCGCCGCCGCGCGGCGCCGCCCGGTACCACGCCCTGGTGGAACTGGCGCGATCGTGCGGCGTGACCACCCCCGAAGATCCCTATCCGCTGTGGCACGGTCCCGGCGGCCCGTGCGTGGTGGCACCGCTGTTCCTGCTCTACGATTACAGCTTCCGCCCGGCCGAATTGCCGCGCGACGAGGTGGTGCCGTGGGCGGCGGCGCTACGCAACGTCTGCGCCGACGAGACGCTGCTGGACCCCGCCCCCTTCGCTAGCCGCGAGGCGTGGTGCGCCGAACGCCTGCGCGTCACCGAGGCCCGGCTGGCCGCCCTGGACCCGGCGCTGCCGGTGGTGCTGGCCAATCACTTTCCCCTGCGCGCCGACCTGATCCACATCCCGCGCGCCCCGCGCTTCACCCCCTGGTGCGGCACCACCGCCACCGAAGACTGGCACCGCCGCTTCCGCGCCCGCGTGGTGGTCAGCGGCCATCTGCACGTGCGCCGCACCGACCACCGCGACGGCACCCGCTTCGAGGAAGTGTCGCTGGGCCATCCCCGCCAATGGGACCTGCGGCGCGGCCTGGATGCCTATCTGCGCGAGATTCTCCCCGGTCCCGAACCCATGTTCCAGTGATCTTTGCAGCTCCCCGGCACCCTCAAACGGCGGGCGCCGGCCATCCGGCCCGCTTGCCTCCCGCGGCATAAGCTGCGCGGCCCCTCGGGCTTAGATCAACTCCTGTTCAGGATTTGGGCACCCAACTAATGGATTAAGAGCGGAAAGCTTTCCGCACGTGCCATTGCTGGAATTTGGCGATATCATGCGCGCGGGGGTTTGGGTTGTGCGGCCGGATTCGGCGTGGTCTTTCGGGACGGGGGGGGGG
>JAFAAW010000062.1 GCA_023426365.1 Pseudomonadota bacterium | reverse complement strand
CCGGGCGGCACGTTGCCGAACGGAATCGGCAGCGCCATCACCACCCCTTGCAGGCCGATGCCGACCACCGCGACCATGGCGCCCGGCCCGGTGGCCAGCGGTGTCAGGCGCGCCGAGGCCCGCCGTTCCACCTTGCGCAGCAGCGGAACCAGCCGCCGCAATGCCGCGTCCAGCACCGATGCCGGCAGCGGACAGCGCCCCAGGCGCTCAGGGATGGGTGCATGGTGGTGGCCCGCCAGGCGCGCGATCGCAAGCCACACCACCATGGCGCCGCACACAAAGCCCAGCGGCAGTCCGGGCGACGGCACCATGCCCAGGGTCGCCAGCACCATGATCAGCACCGGCGTGGACCGCTCCGCCAGCAACTGGGCGGCCTGGCCCAGCGTGGCGCCGCCGCCCCGCCCCAGCCGCCGCAGGCGCGCCATGGTCAGGGCCAGCGAGGGCTGACTCACGAACCGCTCTCCGCCAGCTTGCGGGTACGCCACAGCGACGCGCCGACACCGCCCGCGATCAGCAGCGCGGTGACGCCCAGCGAGATCGCCGGGTCCGGCTTGCCCACAAGCTGGGTCCAGAAGATCTTGCCGCCGATGA
Source organism: Pseudomonadota bacterium (assembly GCA_023426365.1). Taxonomy (GTDB): domain Bacteria; phylum Pseudomonadota; class Alphaproteobacteria; order Rhodospirillales; family Magnetospirillaceae; genus Magnetospirillum. Next base: position 25,853 of record JAFAAW010000062.1, on the reverse strand, counting down.
ACACCAGGATCAGCGACAGCGCGTATTTCAGATAGACGAAGCGATGCATCATGGCCGCCAGCGCGAAATAAAGCGCGCGCAAGCCCAGAATGGCGAAGATGTTGGAAGTGTAGACGATATAGGGATCGGTGGTGATGGCGAAGATGGCCGGAACGCTGTCCACCGCGAACACGATGTCGGCCAGTTCGATCAGCACCAGACACAGGAACAGCGGCGTCACCCACAATTGCGCGCGGCCGCCGTCGGCGGTAGGGATGCGCTTGAAGAAGCGGTCGCCGTCCATGCAGGCGGTGACGCGCAGATGGCGGCGCAGCCACCCCAGCACCGCATTGTCGGCCAGGTCCGCCGCCGGCTTGTCCGCCGCCCACAGCATTTTGACGCCGGTCAGCAGCAGGAAGCCGCCGAACAGGTACATGATCCAGTCGAAGCGCTGCACCAGGGCGGTGCCGAAGCCGATCATGATGCCGCGCAGCACGATGACGCCCAGGATGCCCCAGAACAGCACCCGGTGCTGATAGGCGCGCGGCACCGCGAAATAGGTGAAGATCAGCGAGATGACGAAGATGTTGTCGAGCGCCAGGCTCTTTTCGATCACGAAGCCCGTCAGGTAGTTGATGCCCGCCTCGCGCCCCATGGCGTGCCACACCCAGGCACCGAAGGCCAGGCCGACGGCCATGTAGCCCGCGCTCATCACCAGGCTTTCGCCCACCTCGATCTCGCGGCGGCTGCCGGTCTTGGGATCGGGGCGGTGCAGGACGCCCAGATCCAGAACCAGCAAGGTCAGCACCAACCCCAGAAAAACCAGCCAGACCCAGGCCTCCTTGCCCAGGAACGGCATGGCAAGAACGTCGGCTAACCACTCCATGATGGCAATGTCTCCTCCCGTAGCACCGGACGGGGCACGCATGCCCCGATGCGACGGAAGTAGGTCGGGGACTGCTTTCGTCCAAGTGGGACCGCGGACCCGAGGAGGTACCGACTTTCGTCATAGAGACCCTTTACCAATCGTAAAGGCGACCTATCTATGTTGCAGCGCAGCAAGCAGTGCGTATGCAGGAGATGCAGTGGTGACTCTGAGCGAGAAACACATCGAGACGATGCGTGACGCCCCCTTCATCGTCGCGCGTTTTCCCGGGCTTGCCCACGACCTGAGCCGCAAGGGCCTGCTCCAGTGGAAGGAGGGCGCATGGCGTCTGACCCCGGCCGGCGATGATGTGCTGGCCGCCCATGAACCGAGGCGGGCGGCCTGACCCATCACCCGACGGCCGCGCGCGATCAGCGCGCGGTGGTATCGGGGATCGCGGCCGGATCGTCCTTGCGCTGGATCGGGCCGCGATCGGGCATCTGGGCCTTTTGCTGATCGGCCTCGCCCTGGGCCAGTTGGCGGGCGGTCTGCATCTGCTCGCGCAGGCGGGGGGCGGCGTCGCGCACCAGATTGGCCACCACCGGCGAATCAGGCATCTCCCGCGCCAGGGCATCGATGTTGTCCAGCATGCGCGGATAGGTCTCGTTGACGAACGCCACCAGGCTTTGGGCGAATTGCCCGCCATTCTGCCCCTTCATCTGTTCGAACTTGCCCCGCGCGTCCTGATCCATGGTCCGCGGCAGGTTCAGATTCCCCTCGGACACCAGTCGGTCCAGACTTTGGTTGATCTGCGAATTGACCAGCGCCATCTGGTCGCCCAGCATGGCGTGGGCGGCCTGGACATTCTTGTCGGCGGCCAGATAGCCCACCTGCTGGGCAGCCATCACGTCATGGGCCAGCGCGGACAGCGCGCCCTGCTCCGCCTGCGAACCGGCTTGGGGCTGGACCTGAGCCTGGGACTGCTCCTGTGGCCGGGGCTGGGCCGCCGGCGCCTCCGATGCCGATTGGGCGGCGGCGGCTGTCGCGGTCAGCAATGCTGAAAGCGCGAGCGCGGCGGTTCTTCCGATCATGGGCCTCTCCTCTGGTGGTCGTCCATCAGGGTGCGCAAAAGCGCCAGCCGGCCGATGGCCTGTTCGGCACGGCCCTGCGCGTCGCGCAGCATGGCATCGTCCCCCGCCCGCTCGGCGGCGGCCAGATGGAACTCCACCGCCCGGCCGGCGTGTTCCAGGGCGGCGGCCAGGGCGGCGGTCACGGAATCCTTGGATGCCGGCACGCCCGGGGGCGGATGGTCGGCCGTGCCCGGCCGGCGATGCCAAAGCAGGTCGGCGCCCGCCGCGTCGCCCGCCGCCCGCAGGGACCGCGCGGCCGAGGCCTCCAGCGTTTCGCCCGCCGCGTCCAGCCCGTCGGCCAGCATGCGGTAATGATCGTGGTCGCGCGGGACGGGCAGCGGTTCGGCACGCCCGCGCCGGGCATGGAACGCGCGCCGGCGCATGGCGCGCAGCAGGCGCAGATGGGCCAATTCCTCGCGCGCCAGCGATTCGGCGCGCCGTTCGATATCGGGCCGGTCGGCCATGGCGGCCAGATAGGTGTAGAAGACGAAGGCCCGCTCCTCGTTCTCCACCGCCACCCGCAAGGCGCCATAGGCGTCCAGCCCGCCGATCCCCACCGCGTCGTCGAAGGTTTCGGGCAGGCGCCAGCCCACCTCGACCCGCGGCAGCGTCCGCCCCTCGCGCTCCGCCCAGCGGCCCAGGCCGTCGCGGTGGTCGCGCTCCAGCTCGGCCAGTTCGGCGAACAGATCGGCCAGTTCGGCCGCACCTTGCGCCCGCATGGCGGCCGATAATTCCTCGTAACGGCTGGCCGCCTCGCGCTCCATGGCGACCGCGATGCCCATCAGTTCATCAAGCGACCCGAGATTGCGCAGCGGATAGTCCGGATTGATGGGGCCTGACACGGGCGTTGTTCCTTTCCGCCCCCCATGCCGCACCAACGTCCGAGGACCGCCGATGGGTGCCTCCCCCCTCGGCGGTAATTGAAAGGGCGTGTGCCTCCGCCAATCGTCTTGTAGGGAGGTCACGCGCGAATGCCCATAATCCTTGCGATGGTCCGGCTGATGACGGCGATCTGCCTGCTGGGGTTCGCCGCGCCGGTCCTGGCCGCGCCCGAATCGCCGGCGGCCACATTGGCCGACTTCCTGCCGACGCTGAACCCGTCCGACGTGTTCCCCGGCGCCGACCGCCTGGGTCCGGCCGAGGGCAAGCCCGCGTCCGCCGCCGCCTATGCCGGCGACCGCCTGCTGGGCTGGGTGGCGTTGAACACCGATTGGGTGGCCGCCACCGGCTATTCGGGCAAGCCCATCCGGGTGGCGGTGGGGGTGGATCAGACCGGCAAGATCGTCGGCGCCAAATTGCTCAAGCACAGCGAGCCCATCGTGCTGATCGGCATTCCCGAAAAGCGCATCGTGGAGTTCATCCAAGGCTATGTGGGCTATGACGTGCTGGCCCACGGCAGCGACAGCCGGCCGCCGGTGGACATCGTATCGGGCGCCACCGTCACCGTGGTGGTGATCGGCGATTCCATCGTGCGCGCCGCCGCCAAGGTGGTGCGCGCGCGCCAGGGCGGTGGCACGGCGGCGGCCGCAACGGCCGAGCCGGCCGCCCGCATCGACCCCACCCAAACCGGCACGCGCGCCTGGGAGGAATTGGTGGGGGACGGCTCGATCCGCCGCCTCAGGCTGTCGGTGGCCGACGTCAACGACGCCTTTGCCGACGACCCGCGCGCCGCCGCGCGCCCCGAACCGGGAGAGCCGGACGACACCTTCATCGACCTTTACACCGCCCCGGTCAGCGTGCCGGTGATCGGCCGCTCGCTGCTGGGCGAGGAGGGCTTCGCCCGGCTGCCCAAGGACCGGCCCGCCATCATGATCATGAGCACGGGCACCTATTCCTTCCGTGGCTCGGGCTATGTGCGCGGCGGCCTGTTCGACCGTTTCGAGGTGATCCAGGGCGACAACGCCATCCGCTTCCGCGACCGCGATTACGAGCGCCTGGGCGACGTGGCCGCCGCCGGCGCACCGTCCTTCCCCGAGATCGGCGTGTTCATCGTCCCCGAAGGGCAGGAACTCGACCCGGCGGCGCCGTGGCGGCTGCAATTGCTGGTATCGCGCGCCGTGGGCGCGCTGGAAAAGTCGTTCCTGACCTTCCAGTTGCCCTATGAACTGCCGCGCCGCTATCTGGCGGCGCCGCCCCCCGCCCCGCCCCAACAGGCGGCAACCGCCCCGGCTGACGAGGCCGCCGACCAGTCGCGCGCCCTGTGGCGGCAGATGTGGCAATCCAAGGCGGCGGCGGTGGTGGTGCTGGCTGTGGCCCTGGCCACCCTGACGGCGGCCTTTTTCTTCCAGGACTGGCTGGTGCGCCGCCCGCGGCTGCTGAAATGGTTTCGCCTGGGGTTCCTGGCGTTCACCCTGGTTCTGCTGGGTTGGGTGTGGAACGCCCAATTGTCGGTGGTCAACGTGCTGGCGCTGTTCAATGCGCTCGCCAGCGATTTCAGTTGGGACTATTTCCTGATGGACCCGCTGATCTTCGTGCTGTGGTCGGCCACGGCGGCGGCGCTGGTGTTCTGGGCGCGGGGCGCGTTCTGCGGGTGGCTGTGCCCGTTCGGCGCGCTGCAGGAATTCGCCAATCTGGCCGGCCGCCGCCTAAAATTGCCGCAGGTGACGGTGCCGTGGGGCCTGCATGAACGGGCGTGGCCGATCAAGTACATGATCTTTCTGGGATTGTTCGGCGCCAGCTTCTATTCCCTGGCCGCGGCCGAACATTGGGCCGAGGTCGAGCCGTTCAAAACCGCCATCATCCTGAAATTTATCCGCGACTGGCCGTTCGTGCTGTACGCGGTGGCGCTGGTGGCGGGGTCGCTGTTCATCGAACGGTTTTTCTGCCGCTATCTGTGCCCGCTGGGCGCGGGACTGGCCATCCCGGCGCGCCTGCGCACCTTCGACTGGCTGAAACGGCACCGCGAATGCGGCAACCCATGCCAGCGCTGCGCCAATGAATGCCCGGTCCAGGCCATTCACCCCGACGGCCACATCAATCCCAACGAATGCATCTACTGCATGCACTGCCAGGAACTTTACTGGGACGAGCATCGCTGCCCGCACATGATCCAGGTCCGCCTGAGGCGCGAGCGAGCCGAGGCCATGTCCCCGCCCCCGCGGCCGCCGAAAGCCGCCAGCCCAGGAGGTCCATGATGTCCGAACACGACAACGACGACGACGAGCGCGGCGTTTCCCGCCGCAACCTGTTCAAGCTGGCGGCCGCCGGCGGAGTGGGCGCGGCCCTTGCCACCGGGGCGGGCCGCATCCTGCCCGGCCCGGCCGAGGCCCAGCAGCGCCAGCAGCAGGCCAAGCCCGGCCAGCAGAGCGCCGAGGTGCCGCCGGGGCAACTGGACGAATACTATGTCTTCTCGTCCAGCGGCCAGTCGGGCGAGGTGCGCATCCTGGGCCTGCCGTCCATGCGCGAGCTGATCCGCATCCCGGTGTTCAACCGCGACAGCGCCACCGGCTGGGGCCAGACCAACGAATCGCTGAAGGTGCTGACCTCGGGGCTGACGCCCGAGACCCGCAAGCGCCTGGAAAAACGCGGCGGCACCTGGTTGAACGGCGACCTGCACCACCCTCATCCCAGCTTCACCGACGGCACCTATGACGGCCGCTACCTGTTCGCCAACGACAAGGCCAACACCCGTATCTGCCGTATCCGGCTGGACGTGATGAAGTGCGACAAGATCCTGGAGGTGCCCAACGCCCACGACATCCACGGCCTGCGGGTGCAGAAATATCCGCGCACCGGCTATGTGTTCGCCAATGGCGAGCACGAGGCGCCGGTCCCCAATGACGGCAAGGTGCTGGACGATCCCCAGGCCTATCGCGCCATCTTCAACGCCATCGACGGCGACACCATGACGGTGGCGTGGCAGGTCATCGTGGACGGCAACCTGGACAACGTGGATGCCGATTACCAGGGCAAGTACTGCTTCTCGACCTGCTACAACTCGGAAATGGGCATGAACACCGCCGAGATGACCGCCAAGGAACAGGACTGGGTGGTGGTGTTCAACATCAAGCGCATCGAAGAGGCGGTCAAGGCCGGCAAGGCCCAGATGATGAACGGCGTCCCGGTGCTGGACGGCCGCCACGGCTCCCCGTTCACGCTTTACATTCCCATCTCCAACAGCCCGCACGGCATCAACACCGCGCCCGACGGCATCCACGTCACCATCAACGGCAAGCTGGCGCCCACCGTGTCGGTGATGGACGTGCGCAAACTGGACGACGCGTTCGCCGGCAAGATCAAGCCGCGCGACGTCATCGTGGCCGAGCCGCAACTGGGCCTGGGGCCGCTGCACACCGCCTATGACGGGCGCGGCAATGCCTTCACCACCCTGTTCCTGGACAGCCAGGTGGTGAAGTGGAACATCGACAAGGCCATCCGCGCCTATAAGGGCGAGAAGGTGGACCCGATCGTCCAGAAACTGGATGTCCACTACCAGCCCGGCCACAACCACACCTCCATGGGCCAGACCAAGGAAGCGGACGGCAAGTGGCTGCTGTCGCTCAACAAGTTCTCGAAGGACCGTTATCTCAACGTCGGCCCGCTCAAGCCCGAGAACGACCAGTTGATCGACATCTCGGGCGACCAGATGCGCATCGTTCACGACAGCCCCACCTATGCCGAGCCGCACGACGCCACCATCGTGCACCGCTCGAAGATCAGGCCGCGCCAGGTGTGGGACCGCAACGACCCCATGTGGGAGGACGCGCGCAAATGGGCGCAGAAGGACGGCGTCAAGCTGGAGGACGCCGCCATGGTGATCCGCGAGCCGGGCAAGGCCCGGGTCTATATGTATTCGGTGGCCCCGGCCTTCAGCCTGGACAAGTTCACCGTCGGCCAGGGTGACGAGGTGACCATCTTCATCACCAACATGGACGACGTGGAGGACCTGACCCACGGCTTTACCCTGTCCAATTACGGCGTGCAGTTCGAGATCGCGCCCCAGGCCACCGCCTCGGTCACCTTCATCGCTGACCAGCCGGGGGTGCACTGGTTCTATTGCGTATGGTTCTGCCATGCCCTGCACATGGAAATGCGCGGGCGCATGCTGGTGGAACCGCGGCCGGCATGATCGGAATCCGTCTGGCCGCCGTGATGGCCTGGATGACGGCGGCGGCGCCGGCCTGGGCCGCCACCGTCGAGGTGCCGCCGGGACCGCTGGCCCCGGTGGTGGCGGCGGCGGCGCCGGGCGACGTCCTGCGCCTGGCGCCCGGCCGCCATCTCGGGCCGGTGGTGATCGACAAGCCGCTGGCCATCGAGGGGCAGCCGGGCGCCGTGGTGGATGGCGGCGGACACGGACGGGTCATCCAGGTGAGCGCCCCCGACGTCACCATTCGGGCAGTGGACGTCACCGGATCGGGTCTCGATCTGGAGGCCATGGATGCGGGAATCTTCCTGGACAAGGCGGCGGTGCGCGCGGTGGTGGCCGACAATCGCGTGCTCGACAATCTTGTCGGCGTCTACGTGTGGGGCGCCGCCGACGCGCGGGTCGAGGGCAACACCATCGTCGGCCGGCAGGACCTGCGGGTGAACGAACGCGGCAACGGCATCAGCCTGTGGAACGCCCCCGGCGCGCGGATCGCCCATAACCGCATCAACCACGGCCGCGACGGCATCTTCGTCACCACCAGCCGGCGCAACAGCTTCGTCGGCAATCATTTCAACAATGTCCGCTTTGCCGTCCACTACATGTACTGCAACGACAGCGAGGTGTCGGACAACGTTTCCGAGGGCAATTACGTCGGCTTCGCCCTCATGTATTCGTCGGGCCTGACGGTGTCGGGCAACGTGTCGCGCGGGGATCGCGACCACGGCGTGCTGCTGAACTACACCAACGGCTCGCAGGTCACCGGCAACCGGGTGACGGGCGGCGAGAAATGCGTGTTCGTCTATAACGCCAACAAGAACCGCATCGCCGACAACCTGTTCCAGGGTTGCGGCATCGGCATCCACTTCACCGCCGGATCGGAACGCAACGTCATAACCGGCAACGCCTTCGTCGCCAATCAGGTGCAGGTCAAGTACGTGGGCACCCGCGACGTGGTGTGGGCCGAGGGGCGGCGCGGCAATTACTGGAGCGACAACCCGGCTTTCGATCTCGACGGCGACGGCATCGCCGACACGGCCTACCGCCCCAACGACGTGGTGGACCGGGTGGTGTGGGCGGTGCCGCTGGCCAAGCTGTTGCTCAACAGCCCGGCGGTGCAGGTGGTGCGATGGTCGCAGGCGCAGTTTCCCGCCCTGACGCCGGGCGGCGTGGTGGACCCGGCGCCGCTGATGCGGCCGGTGGCGGCGCCATGAGCGCCTGGGCGGCGGAACTGGCCGGGGTGAGCAAGACCTACGGCGTCCGCACCGTGGTGCGCGAGGTGGGGTTCCACCTGGCGCCGGGCGAGCGCGTCGCCCTGCTGGGGCATAACGGCGCCGGCAAGACCACGCTGATGAAGATGATGCTGGGCCTCGCCCCCGCGTCGGGCGGCCACCTGCGGGTGCTGGGCCACGACCCCCGCCGCATGCCGGCCACGACCCGGCGCAGCCTGGGCTTCCTGCCCGAGAACGTGGCCTTCGATCCCGCGCTCAGCGGCCGCGACGTGCTGGGCTTTTTCGCCGACCTCAAGCGCCGCCCCCGCGCGGAGCCGGGCCGGCTGCTGGAGCGGGTGGGCCTGGGCGAGGCCGCCGGCCGCCGCGTCGGCACCTATTCCAAGGGCATGCGCCAGCGCCTGGGCCTGGCCCAAGCGCTGCTGGGCAACCCGCGGCTGCTGCTGCTGGACGAGCCCACCACCGGGCTGGACCCCGAATTGCGGGCGGTATTCTACGCCATCCTGGCCGAGCGCGCGGCCGAAGGGGCCGCCGTGCTGCTGTCCTCGCACCTGCTGACCGAGCTGGAGGAACGCACCGATCGCGTGCTGATCATGGATCGCGGCCGGCTGGTGGCGGCGGGCACGCTGGACGACCTGCGCGTCCAGGCCGGGCTGCCGCTACGCCTGCGCGGCACGCTGGCCGATGGCGGCGTGATTGAGGAAACATGCGGCAGCAGCGACAAGATGGCGCGGCTGCGCGCCCTGCTGGCGCGCGCCGACGTGGTGGACGTGGACATCCTGACGCCGGGACTGGCCGAACTCTATGCCCATTTCACCGGAGGCAAGGCGGCATGAACGCGCTGTGGGCGGTGGCGCTCAAGGAAATCCGCGCCGGCATCCGCAACCGCTGGGTGGCGGCGGCCACCGGGGTGCTGGCGGCGCTGGCCGTGGGTCTGGCCTTTCTGGGCAGCGCGCCCACCGGAACGGTCGGCGCATCACGGCTGGCGGTCACCGTGGTCAGTCTGGCCAGCCTGACCATCTTCCTGCTGCCGCTGATCGCGCTGATGCTGTCCTATGACCGGCTGGTGGGCGAGATGGAGGCCGGCACCATGCTGCTGCTGCTGGCCTATCCCATCAGCCGGGGACAGGTCGTGTGGGGCAAATTCCTCGGCCTGTTCGTTTTGCTGGCGCTGAGCACCGCCTGCGGCTATGGCGCCGCCGGGCTGGGCATCGCCCTGGCCGGCGATGACAGCGGCGCCGGCGACTGGCCCGCCTTTGCCGCGCTGATCGCCAGTTCGGTGGCGCTGGGCGCGGCGTTCCTGGCCATGGGGTTGCTGGCCAGCGCCGTGGTGCGCGAACGCGCCACCGCCGCCGGCCTCGCGGTCGGGCTGTGGCTGGTGTTCGTGCTGCTGTTCGATCTGGCGCTGCTGGGCGTGCTGGCCGCCACCGAGGGGCGCGGCATCCCGCCCGAGCTGTTCCGCTGGGTGCTGCTGCTCAACCCGGCGGATGTGTTTCGCCTGTTCAACCTGACCGGCTTTGCCGACATCAGCCGGTTTTCCGGCATGGCCGGCCTGTCCGCCCAGGCCAGCCTGCCGCCCGCCCTGCTGGCCGCCGCCCTGGTGGCGTGGGTGGCGGCGCCGCTGGCCCTTGCCCACGCCCTGTTCGCGCGGAGAAGCCTATGACCCGCATCGTCCTGTGCTGCCTGTTCCTGCTGCTGGCCGCCTGCGGCGAACAGACCTCTTCCGCCCCGCCGCCGCCGGACGCCATGAACGCCGAGGCGATCGGGCGCTATTGCGGCATGGCGCTGGGCGACCATACCGGTCCCAAGGGGCAGATCAAGGTGAAGGGCCTGAGCGAGGTGTTCTGGTTCTCGTCCGCCCGCGACACCCTGGCCTTCACCCTGCTGCCCGAGGAACCCAAGGACATCGCCGCCATCTACGTCACCGCCATGGACAAGGCGAAAAGCTGGGACCGGCCGGGCGATGAAAGCTGGGTCGATGCCCGCACCGCCGTTTACGTGGCCGGCAGCAACGCCACCGGCGGCATGGGCCAGCGCGAGGTGGTGCCGTTTTCCTCTGCCCGGGCGGCCGAGGCGTTCCGCATCGAGCACGGCGGCCAGGTCTATGCCTTCGACAAGGTCCCGCGCGAGATGGTGCTGGGCGACGACACCCCGGCCGGCCAACGGCCGGGCGAAACAACGCACGGGAGCCACCAATGAACCGGCGTCGCTTTCTGGCTCTCGTTGCCGCCAGCGGCGCCGTCGCCGCCTCGCCCGCCCGCGCCTTCCGGCTGGACCCGGTGGAATGGCGCGGCGTCGCCATGGGAGCGCCGGCCCGCCTGATCCTGCACCACGAGGACCGGGCGGCCGCGTTGGCCCTGCTGGCGGAGTGCGAGGCCGAACTGACGCGCCTGGAACGTGTCTTCAGCCTGTATCGCGCCGATTCCGCGCTGTCTCGTCTCAACGCCCGGGGCGCCCTCGAGGCGCCGCCCCTGGACCTGGTGCAGGTGCTGTCCCAGGCTGGGCAGGTCTGGCGGCATTCGGACGCCCTGTTCGATCCCACCGTACAGCCGCTGTGGGATCTGCATGCGCGCCATTTCGCCCGCGCCGATGCCGACCCGCGCGGGCCGTCCGCCGCCCAGTTGGAGGCCGTGCGCGGCGCCGTCGGCTGGTCCGGCCTGTCGATGTCGCCCGAGCGCATCACCCTCCGTCCGGGCATGGCGCTGACGCTGAACGGCATCGCCCAGGGCTATGCCGCCGATTGCATGGCCGCGTTGCTGCGCCGGCGCGGCATGCGCCATGCCCTGGTGGATATGGGCGAGGTCGCCGCCCTGGGCCGCCGCGGCGATGGCCGCGCGTGGAGCGCACGGACACCGGACGGCGCCACCCGGTTCCTGAGCCATGGCGGGCTGGCGGTGTCCATGGCCGACGGCACCCGCTTCAGCCCGCTTTGCCATCACCTGTTCGATCCACTGGCGGGCCGCTGCGCGCCGCCCACCGCCGCAATCGTCGTCCAGGCGCCCAGCGCCACCCTGGCGGACGCCATCTCGACCGCCATCGCCGTCAGCGGCGGCCGCCTGACCACCCGGGATTTCGGCGATCTCATCCATTGAGGGGCAAATGACCTCCGCCGCACGCCGCTTATCGGGGCGGCCCCGGTGGTCTGGCGCAAGTTCCCCCAGGCCGATGCGGATCAGCTTTCCACGCGGTAGGCCGGAAGCCCTCCCCTGTTCACCGGCCCGATCCCCGCCATTGCCGCAGCCGTCGCGGCGCGGCGCGGCGCGGCGCGGCGAAAGTGAAATGCCAGGGTCCGGCGATTTTGGCAGGCTCCGCCCCGCTCCGAGACCTCCGAGGCGGAACACCCTGCATAGGCGCCCGCCTGCCCGCGCGGAATTGGAAACACCCCAATGTATGTATAATCAGCATACAATGCCCTTGCACACCACATACAATGCAGAGTAATGATGAGGCAATCACTCGCACATGAGTGGATATGCCTTTCTGCACCGAGGTGCCCCGTGACCGATCAAGCCCCACATACCCTCAAGCCGGCGACCAGCACCGAAAGCAGCTTGTACGCGGTGTCCCAGAAAATTCATCCGCGCAAGGTGAAGGGGGCGAACCGGACCGCGAAGACCATCATCGTCTGGCTATCCCTGCTGTTCGTGGCCCTGGTGCCGTGGTTGCGCTGGGATCGCGGCGCGGGCCAGCCCGATCAGGCGATCCTGTTCGATTTCGTCGCCATGCGGGCCTACTTCTTCGACACCCAGATATGGCCGCAGGAATTCTATTTCCTGACCGGCATCCTGGTGATCGCATCCATCGGTCTGTTCCTGGTCACCGCGCTTTACGGCCGCGTCTGGTGCGGGTTCGCCTGTCCGCAGACGGTGTGGACGGACATCTTCGTCTGGATCGAGCATCAGGTGGAAGGCGACCGCAACGCCCGGCTGAAGCTGGACAGGGCGCCGTGGTCGGCTGGCAAGGTCGCCAAGAAGGTGGTCAAGCACGCCGCCTGGCTTGCCGTGTCCCTGTTCACCGGCGCGTCCTTCCTGTTCTTCTTCAACGACGCGCCCAGCTCGGCCATGGGCCTGCTGACCGGTGACGCCGGATTGGTGCTGTACGGCTTCGTCGCCTTCTTCTGCTTCATGACTTACATGATGGCCGGTTGGGCGCGCGAGCAGATGTGCATCTACATGTGCCCGTGGCCGCGCTTCCAGGGCGCCATGCTGGACCATGATTCGGTGGTGGTTTCCTATGACGAGCGGCGCGGCGAAGGCCGGGCGCATGCCCGCCTGGGTCAAAGCTTCGACGGGCGCGGCCATTGCGTGGACTGCCGGATGTGCGTGCAGGTCTGCCCCGTCGGGATCGACATCCGCGACGGCGTCCAGATGGAATGCATCGGCTGCGGCCTGTGCGCGGACGCCTGCGACTCGGTCATGCCGCGTTTCGGCCTTCCCACCAACCTGGTGGGCTGGCGCCCGTTCTCCCACACCGCCGCCGAGATCGCCCCGCCCAAGCGGCCGTGGCATCGCCGTCCGCGCCTGATCGTCTATGGCGTCCTTATCGCCGTGACGCTGGCGGGCATGGCGGTGGCCGGCGGACAACGCAAGCTGCTCGACATGAACGTGCTGCACGACCGCTCGCCGGTTTCGGTCATGCTGTCGGACGGCTCGATCCGCAACGACTACACCCTGAAGATCATCAACCGCGAACGCGCCCCGCGGCGGCTGCGGCTGGATGTGGATGGGCTTGCCGGCGGACAGATCGAGGTCCAGAGCCTCGGGCAGTCGGGCGACGGGCCGGCGCTGATCGCCGCCCCGGACGACGTCACCATCTACCGTGTCTCGGTGCGCGGCCCGGCCGCCCAGGCGGGCGACGTGATCGCGGTGGAATTCCGCCTGACCGACCTTGCCACCGGCCATACGGCCACCCGCCCGACCACGTTCATCGTCGGGGATGCGCACTAATACCGGCCAAGCTTTGTGGCCGGTATCCGGCCGCCATTGCGGCGGCGCCCGGCGAGGGACAATACAACCGGCCAATTCATTGGCTGGTTGGTATGAGGTGCCCCGGGCAACGGGGGCGCCGCCTCCCGCTTCCCCGGGGCAGAGCCCGGCTTGCCGCAGGGACAACAGTGCTGCCATACTTGACGGGTTTATGATGGAACGACCATGCGAGGAGTGATGGACGCGGAAAGCGGATGGGTCCCCAGGCTGGAAAAAGCGGGGAAGCCCGTCTACCAGGCCATCGCCGACGCCATCGCCGACGACATCCGCGACGGCGTGCTGTCGCCGGGTGCCAAGCTGCCGCCGCTTCGGACCCTGGCCGAGGTGCTGGGGCTGGATTTCACCACCGTCTCGCGCGCCTATGGCGAGGCGCGGCGGCGCGGCCTGGTGGTCGGCAAGGTCGGACTGGGCACCTTCGTGGAGGCCCGCACCCCATCGCGCCCAGAGGCCAAGGCGTCGCCCGCCGCCTTCATCGACATGTCCATGAACGCGCCGCCGCTGCCCGACGCCCCCCAATTGCTGGCCCGCATGCGCCAGGAAATGGCCGACGTGGCGCTGGGCTTTCCCGACCGCCGATTACTGTCCTATGGCGACAATGCCGGGGCCGAGGAGGACCGGGCGGCCGGCGTGCGCTGGCTGGCCGGGCGCATCCCCGGCCTGTCCCAGGATCGCCTCATCGTCTGTCCCGGCGCCCAGGGGGCCTTGCTGGCACTGCTCAGCACCCTGGTCCATCCCGGCGACACGGTGCTGACCGAGGAGCTGACCTATCCCGGCATGAGGTCGCTGGCCGCCCAGCTTGGCGTCCACCTGGCCGCGGTGGCGATGGACGAGCACGGCCTGCTGCCCGACGCGTTCCAGGCGGCCTGCGAACGGCATGCCCCCAAGGCGCTCTATTGCAATCCCACGCTGCACAATCCGACCACGGTGACATTGTCGGCCGAACGCCGCACCGAGATCGTCGAGATCGCCCGCCGCCACGGCATGGTCATCATCGAGGACGACGCCTACGGCATGTTGCCCGCCGACGGCCCGCCGCCGCTGGCCGCCATTGGCCCCGACGTGGTCTATCACGTGGCCGGGCTGGCCAAGTGCCTGTCGCCGGCCTTGCGGGTCGCCTTCCTGGTGGCGCCCGACCGGCGGCAGGCCATGCGCATGGTGGGCGCCGTGCGCGCCACCATGATGGCGGCCGCTCCCGTCGGCGCCGCCGTCGCCACCCGCTGGATCACGTCCGGCGTGGCCACGGATGTCCTGGCGGGCATCCGGGCCGAGGCCCGGCGGCGCCAGCGCGTCGCCGCCGAAGTGCTGCCGGCGGGATCCTATGTGGGCGCGCCTGAGGCGTTCCACCTGTGGCTCCACCTGCCCGAGGACTGGTCGCGGGCCGAGTTCGCCGGGCAATTGCGTGCACGCCGTCTGCTGGTGGCGGCCAGCGATGCCTTTTCGGTGGCGCCCCAGGCCCCCGAGGCCGTGCGCCTGTGCCTGGGTTCGCTTGCGGACGGGGCGGAAACGCGGCGCGTTCTGGCGCAGGTGGCCGACCTGCTGGATCAACCGCCCACCATGGCGCTGTCGGTGGTCTGACCCAGGCTCTCCGGAAATGGCGTCACTGCGACGGTGTCGGCGCGCCTTGGTCGCGTCGAGCGGCAGGCGGTGCTTGGGGTGCGCCCCGGCGGAAAGCCGTCAATGCATGGATTGTATGACACGCACCGTGTCCCGGAAACACCTCGAGAAACCGCTTGTTCCTGAACATTGATGGATGAAGCAGGCTTATGCGCTTGCGCAAGGAGCGATCATCTGTGAAGAAGATACAATCAATATGGTCATTGATCGGCACACTGCACGGATGACCCATGGAAAAGGAGTTCGCGGGATGACCTCGACCGGTGGCGGCCTGCGGCCAGGAACGTCGGGCCCGCGCGGGCGGCAGCGATGATCACCGGGCTGATTAAGCTGGTCGGCTTCACCCTGGCGGGTGAAGGCTTGGTCAAGCTGCTGGGCGTCAATTTCCCCGGCGCATTGGCGGGCATGCTTCTGCTGTTGGCCGCCATGTGCGCGCGTAGCCGAATCGCCCCCGATGTGGAGCAGGTGTCGGCGGCCATCCTGCGCCGCATCGGCCTGGTTTTCGTCCCCTCGGCCGTAGGTGTCTGCCTGCATCTCGGCACCCTTCTGGACGAGGGGGCCGTGGTAATCGTCGCGATCCTGGGCGGGACGTCCTGCGCGCTGATCGGGTCGGCCTGGCTCTATCGTCTGGCGCAGCGGGAGAAGCAGCCGTGACGGAGACCCTTTTCCACCTGCGCGACCATCCGCTGACGGCGCTTGCGGTCACCCTGCTGGCCTTCCTTGCCGGCGAAATGCTGCAGCGGCGCCTGCGCGGCAACGCCCTGGCCAATCCGGTGATCTTCTCGATCGTCGCCATCAACCTGTATCTGCTGGCCGTGGGGCAGGACTATGTCGCCTATCTGCAAGGCGCGTCGCCCATCCAACTGATGCTGGGGCCGGCAACGGTGGCGCTGGCCGTGCCGCTCTACCGTCACATGGCGCTGATCCGCAAGGCGTGGGTGTGGGCCTTGCTGCCGGCCGGCGCCATCATCCTCAGCGCGGCGGCCTTCGCGGCGCTGATGCTGTGGCAAGGCGGCGGCCGCGAATTGGCGCTGGCCTCGCTGCCCCGTTCCGTCACCACCCCCGTGGCGCTGGCCCTGGCCGGGCCGCTGGAGATCAGCGCGTCGCTGGTGGTGTTCTTCGTCTTCGCCACCGGCATCTCGGGCGTGCTGTTCGGCGTTCCGCTGCTGCGCCTCTTGGGCATCCGCTCGGAACAGGCGACCGGGCTGTCGCTGGGCCTGACCTGCCATGCCCTGGGCGTCATGCGCGCATTGCAGATCAGCGAGAAATGCGCCGCCTTCGCCGTTCTGGGCATGGGCCTGATGGCGGTGGCCGGCGCCCTGCTGATCCCGCTGGTCGCCCGCCACCTGTGATCGCCGCGCAGGCCGTCCGCAAGATGGCATCGTTCCCTCCAGCGAAGAAAGCGATACAGCACCTATTATCGAAACCGGGAAACCAAAAGCAAAAAGGCCAGCACCCCGTTTCGAGTGCTGGCCTTTTTGTGGCCGGAAGGCGCAACCATCTCAAACGAACACAGAGCTGGAAATCTGCGTCGGCACATCGCAGGCGGGGCCAACCTTGGCGAATGATTAGACCGTGATGCAAAAAATCTGCATCACGTATTCGCCCTCGCCGGGCGCGGCCTCCCGGCCGCTTGGCCGCTCGCTCAGTTCTCGCAGGAGCGGCCCCCCTCATATTTACTCTTTAATGGTGCTGTTTGGGGGAATCGCCATCCCCCTACAGGCCATCCTCTCGGACGCCATAAACACCGTCATCGGTCACAAGATAATCCACGCGGTTATCCACTAGCGCCCTGGCCGCTTCTTCCGGCGTGTTGATAATGGGTTCTTCGTGAACGTTGAAGCTGGTGTTGACGACAGCGGGCAGGCCCGTTTCAGCCTTGAACGCCGCAAGGGTATCGTAATACAGCGGATTGTCCGCCCGGCGAATGATCTGGGGGCGTGCGGTCGCGTCCACGTGAACCACAGCCGGGATGCGGTCGCGCCATTCCTGCTTGACGCCGCAGGTGATGGTCATGAAGCGGGCCGCATAGGCATTTACATCGGAGATGTCGAATACCGATCGGGCGTCCTCTTCCGCGATCACCGGGGCGAAGGGCATAAATTCGCTGCGATCCAACCGCTTGTTGATCGAATCGTTGATCTCGCGATGGCAGGGCGATGCCATAATGGAGCGGGCCCCGAGGGCGCGCGGCCCGTATTCCATGCGGCGGTTGACGATGGCTACGGCCTTTCCTTCCGACAACAAGCGGGCGGCTGTGGGCACGGCCCCGCCCTCCAGCCGATAAATCTTGCTGGAATAGTCAAGGAAACGGCGGCCGGTATGGGCACCGAACTCACGCCCCCAATACACATTGGGCAAGCGATAGCGCATCTTCAGCCATCTGCTCATGCCATCCCGCTCAAGCAGGTATTGCAGGCTGCCGCCGATTGCCAAGCCCTCGTCGCCCATGGGCGGGACCACGAAGACCTCATTCAGGCCGAAACTCTCGGCCAAGCGCTGGTTCAACTTCACATTGGCGAACAGCCCCCCCGCCATGCCCAGGTGGCGCACCTTGTGCGTCTCCAGCAGTTGC
This sequence comes from Pseudomonadota bacterium, assembly GCA_023426365.1. GTDB lineage: Bacteria > Pseudomonadota > Alphaproteobacteria > Rhodospirillales > Magnetospirillaceae > Magnetospirillum. Next base: position 8,393 of record JAFAAW010000062.1, on the reverse strand, counting down.
CCCACTGATTTCAGCATCAGTTCTTCAAGGAAGGCCTGAATGGAAGCTGCGGCATCCTCGCGGCTATGGTCGTGGCATAGGGCCATGAAGGCCTCACGCATCACGCTCCCATTCGCAAAGTCGCTGGTGAAAAGGCCATCATTACCGACCGAGAAATGCGCGCCGAAGGCGTCTTTGAGCACCGGCCGGCCGAAGGCCGCCAAGCCAGTCACCTTGCCCTCGTGGTGCAGCGGGCGGAAGCCCAGCGCTTCGGTCACGTTGGCATAAGCGCGCGCGAGGCTGTCGATCCGATAGGGCTGGTGCAACCACCGATCATCGCCGAACAGAGTGGTCAAGGACTCGTCGCGAAAAACACGATGGCTGTAATTGACGTTATCTCCTGCGCCATCCGCCGTATAGAGCAGGGCATCATCCCAATCCGTATAAAAAAGCGACGGCAGGGCATGAGCGAAATGATGGTTCGCGAAGAAAACAGTTGTGTTTTCCGGCAGTCCATAAATTGCCAACACCTTAGCGACATCGAGGACGGCCAACGGGTCGGATGCACCGACCTTGGCCATGACGGTTGAGAGGTCTCGGGTTCCGTCGCGTCCCCGCATCCAGTCGCGGACACGGCGCAGCAGGTCCGTTTTATAGCAATCGCGCGGGAACTCACCGCGCGTGAATACGACCACATCCACTTCTGCAGCCGACACCCCGCCAATCTCTAGCACTTCGGCCACGCTCTCCGTGGCCAGCCCGCCATCCTTCTTGATTCGCGTCAGACGTTCCTTCTGGACCGCAGCGATGATCTGATAATCGTCGAACAAAGCGGCTGCGGAATCGTGGATGCCGTGATGAATGGAAAGGATGAGTGGCATACATATTCTCTGTGCATGGGGTTCGAGATAAAGGTTCTGCCCCCAAGCGACGCAAAAGTCACGCCAAAATCACGCCCCCCTGAGCGCGGGCCGAGAACTGCTCGAAAATTAGGGCAACCGGTGCCGCCCCCCATGGGCCTGGAGCATACTGTCAGCGCAGATTATGCGAACTCAGCCCTACTGTGCGCTCTCCCCCGTCGCTCAGAGCACACTACAGGCCGCAACTTCGCCTGAAGCTCTATCGACGCAGAACAAAGGCTTCAAAGCTGTTCATGCAGCCCTTATAGCAACGCGCCTTAACTATGAGGGGCGTTGCTCTGGCGCCCATTATGGGCGCGGCCAAGCGGCCGGAGGCCGCGCCCGGCGAGGGCAAAATTTACAAGCGTTAGACCGTGATGCACATTTTGGGCAGCACGGTCTAGCCCAAAAACCGCCAAAGGCGGGGCAAGAATAAAAAAGCCGCCAACTCATTGAGTTGACGGCTTGACTTGGTTGCGGGGGCAGGATTTGAATCTGCGACCTTCAGGTTATGAGTCTGAGTGTTTGTTAAAATAGGATGGCGCGACAATACGAAAAGACGCGGTTTTTCGCCGTTTTTTGCCGACGACTGAGGTCTGCGCGCCAACCAGCCGCCAATATGCCCCGCAAAATTTGTTGCCCAGTTGTGGCCCAGAGCTTAAACTCCAAACCATCAGACTGGCTATAGCGGCACTCCAATGGCAAAGGCTACCGATAAACGCAAGCTGACTCAGGCGTTGGCCGACACCCTTCGACCCGGCAAAGAACGATTGATCTGGGACGCCCTCATTCCCGGCCTGCACATCCGTATCCGCCCGCGCTCGATGACGTGGCGGCTCGTCAAACGGTTCGGCGATGGGGCAGAAAGGAAGCAACGGTACTGGGACCTCGGCGAAGTCGGCAGAACCTCTGAGGCCGTTGCCCGCGAGCGCGCTAATGAGGCTATCAAGCTGATCGACCGAGGCATGGACCCTGAAAGCTACCTCAGCAATGCTCAACGGGGCGGCGTTCATGTTGATGAGGCCGGATGGTCGTTTGGCGTAATGCTCGACACCTACGTTGCCTCGAAAGCCCCGGAACACCCAGACGATCCCAGCAACTCCTTCCGCGAGTATCGCAGCGCGTTCAAACTGCTCGACCGCGAGCATGGCCTCGAAGGCTTGAAGGAACTCGACCTTCGTTCCCGCCCGGCAGCCGAGATCACCGAGTATGAGATCGAGCACATCCGCGACACCTATGGTCGCATCGCTCCGAGCCGCGCCGTAAAGCTCGTCAGCTACATTTCCCAAGCATATCGCTACGCCATCAAGAACAAGGGCAAGAGCAAAGTGCTTCAGAACCCTGCGAAGTACGTTGGCCGCGAGGTGGCACCTTCCGTCTTGGCGAGCCTTGCCCCGGAGGTTTCAGAACGCCGTGAGCGGCGTCAGGAACGGCGTGGCATTAGCCGCGACGACGGACGGAGTCTCACGGTCAGGGAACTACGCCACTACATTTCAGCCATCACCTACATGGATGGCCTGACTGTCCCGGTACGGATGGCGTTGATGATGTCGCTGCTGGTCCCCAACCGCAAAGGCCCCTGGCTCATGTCCGAATGGACATGGATCAGACACAACCATCAGCACGGCTGGCACATTGTCTTCCCTTGGCGCACGATGAAGGCCAAACGCGACCATGCGATCCCTCTGGCCGCCCCCGCACTGACAGTGGCCCAATATATGGCAGCCTATGCGCAGGAGAGTGGATCGAAATGGCTGTTCCCCTCCGTGCGAAAGCTTCGCAAGGGCGTGATTGGCGATCCTCACGTGGACGGCACCAGCCTAAACAATGCCATTGAGAGGATGATCGCCCCCAAGCCGGAATTGGCCCCACACGATCCGAGTCGCCGTGGCCGTGGCATTCGCAGAGAACCGCTGGAGCCAAGGCCCGGTTATCTGTATGAGCGCGGGGTGACGAAACTCTTCAGCCCGCACGATCTCCGCAGGACGTTCACAACGCTTTTGGCAGAGCGCGGCACCTCAGAGTTTTACAGTGGCTTGGTCCTGGCCCACACCCTTCCAATCGCCGACGGACAAGGAAACTTGCGGTCGAATATCACCCGAAAGCACTACAACATCTACAACTATTACGCCGAAAAAAAGGTCGCCATCGACGCATGGACCCGGTTGTTGGAGCAGGAGTGCGGCCTCGACATCAACCTGCTTATCCCGCCTCCGGTTGAGATCGTGGTGGGCATGGAGGAACTGCCCAGCGTCCACGATTTCTCCCACGACGAATTGGAGGAAGAGAGACAGCGTTGAAACGAAAAAGGGGAGCCTAAGCTCCCCTTTCCCGGTCCGTTCAGGAGATTAGAACTGGTAACGAATACCAGCCTGAATTTCATGCGCGCGGAGGTCGCCCTTGGAGGTCGCGCCAGTCGCGCTCACACCGCCGACGGTAATGGTGTCGCCGCTCTTGGCTTCACCCATGTCCATGTACCGATAGCCCACGTCGATGGTCCACTTCGGCGCAACTTCGATGCCAACACCAGCGCTCAACTGCCACGCGAACGAGGTTTCGGTGTCACCCTGGAGAGTCCCATTCACACCCGCGTTGGTGCGGACCGCAACATCATCGACCTTGTTACGCGAGAAACCGATACCACCGCCGACATAAGGGGTGAACATGCCCATCTTGGCGACATCGACATAAACATTAGCCATGCCGGTGAGCGCGCTCACATCGCCCTTGAAATTGGCATTGATACCCGACTGGGTGAAGCCAGTGTCGATTTCGTATCCGCCGCGATAGCCGAGGGTCACGTCCGCGCGCACATGCTGGTTGAAGCGATAGCCAACGCCCGCGCCAATGATCGCGCTGTTACCAACGTCATCGTCGATATCCTTACCGGCGTCGCGGGAGAACGACCAACCGCTGTCCAGACGAGCATAGACCCCCTCGTCAGCGGCCTGAGCGGCGGTCGCCGAAAGCACGATTGCAGCAGCAGTAGCGGCGATGATCTTCTTCATGAAAGTCCCCTATTGCGTCATTGCCGAAGCAAAATTCATCTGTGGGTTATACCCAGTAGGACAACTTTGACAACCCCTTTCTAGACGGAAGCACAACCAAGAGAACGCGATGCGACATTTTAGCCACACAACGGAATAGGAGGGCCTCAAACGTTGATGGGGACCTTGACGCCTGCCGAGAGCTTGGGAACAAATAAGGAATTGCCCCACCGGCCATTCCCACCACGGCAGCCGATGGGGCGGTCATCCAGACCCACGACATCAGGATAGAGCAGAAAACAACAGTGCATCAAGTGTAGAAACCTACCGAGCAGTAGCAGAACCCGACATCCGAGCGAAGCAGCAACCAACCTCAGACGCAGCAGATAAGGTCCTGGCCGCCCTACCGGCTGTCGATCCGCTCGGAGATCGACACTATGGTTGCTTGCTCTTCTTCTGTCCGGCCTCAGCCGCAGTCCCACGAAGGCCCCGCTGACCTACGCCGCGCCGCCCGCAAAGCGCACGACGCCAAACTCGCCGCCCGACTGCTGGCGGTCGGCATCAGCCCTTACGCATCCGAGGCAGATCAAACTGCCGTTGATCTTGCCACCAAGGGCAAGCACGCCGAGCGCCGTGGGCGACAGTTGCGCAACATCCCGTTGTTCCGCTCCGTCGCCGTCCGCCAAGGCATGATCAACGTGACCACGCTCAGGACGTACCTTGCCGAGCACTCCATCGCCGATGAAACGGTGGTTCGGTTCGTACTTCGCGCCAACCCCTGGGTGCCCCTGCCCCGTTGCCGTGCGGCTCTGCGCCGCCTGGGCAAGCTGATCCAGCGTGCCGCCGAGTGGGCACGGAAGCGGTATGCCGTGGACGTGATCATGCGCAAGCTGGAAGCGGAGCCGCACCTCGGTGGGGCCTTGGTGGATGTCCATGCCCACGTTTGGGCGGTTCCCCTGGATGGTGCCGACCTCGACGGCTTCCGAACCTACCTCACCGGCAAATTCCACGACTTCGGCCCCGCAGAACCGTGGGAGATCGACGGCGGCACCAAGATCGACGATTACACGATGAAGGGGCCGTGCAAAAACACCGACGCCCTCCACAACGAACACCTCGCGGCGTACATCCAACAAGTCGAGGGCCTGCATCTATGGTCGTTCCTGGGCGGTCTGCGGACCTACAAGGCGGACTTGGACGCCTCAGACGAGATGGCAACGGCGAGGCGCGGGGAAGATGGCTCCATGACGTATATCCGCGTTCCCAGGCTTCATCGTCCACCCCGCCGCCGGTTTGCGCCCCGCCCTCGCGGTGGCGAGAACGACCTCATAGCAATCCGGCTGGTGCGGATTGACGGCGAACTGCGATGGGCCGCCCTGGTCAACAACTTTACAAGTTGGGAGGCACTGGAGGCGAAATATGACCTCGCCTATGCCACGGAGCGCGCGCGCCAATTCCTCTCAACTTGAGAATACGGCTATCCCCAAGTCATGGAGAGAACACCGCCCAGCCCCCGAACCCGCATCGCTCACGGTCCATGCCCCTACGGCTTCCTTCCCGTGCTGCGGGGCCGAGGCTCGCCCTTTGTAGGCTGCGCCCGCACCACCCCCTTGCACTCCAGTCAGCCTTCGGGCCTTCCTTGGACCGCGATGCGGCTCCGGGGGCAGAGAACAAGGCGGGGGAGAACACGGTGACTGTCGTCATCGTTGCTCAGCCCACCAGGGGCAGGGCGTTGCTGGGAAGGGAGAGGAAGGCCATTCAAAAACAGAACGTCCTCCCAGGTGCGCAGCCTAGGAGGACGCAGGCACCGGCCACGCTCCGGAGCTAGCGCCGCCCATTTCATCCCGCGAAGGGCGTAGGAGTGGGCGGACCCTTCATGAATTACTGTAATGCGTAGTCCGGCCCAGCGCCATTAAGGACCGTTGGCACGTCGCGGGCCATTAACCTCGCTTTCACTTTCGCGGTTCTGAGTGACGGGATGGCCATCCATTGGCGTCATGCCGCGCATTTCATCGGCAATGGTGCCGAGAAGGAACTCGTTGCGGAGTGCCTTGTCAGGCAAATGCTTGATGGCGTCGGCCTCTTCCGGCAACAGACTGCCCAGCCATTCGCGGACATCGGCGGGAAGCTGGACGAGGTGCCGTTCCCGTAGCGGCAGGCCCTCACCAATGCGCCGCAGGCAGTCTCGAACTACCCTCTCTCGCCAGCGCGGCACCAGCACCGGCTTGCCAGCAACACCGCTCTCGGGACGGATGTCCGCCTCCGGTTCGCACTGCCGCGCCTTGTCGTCGCCCTCCCCGGCCTTTGGCGGCTCCCGCTGATTTTCGGCGGGCACGCCGCCCAACAGCGCCAGCAGGAAGCGGCGGAAGAACCCGAGGACAATTCCAAGCACATCTTGCAGCAAAGGCAGCAGCGCCCCTGCCCAACTCCACATGCTGCGCTCCAAATCGGCTGCGACCTTCCGCCCATCCATCGGCCCTCTCCTTCCTGATGATCCTGATCACAGGTTTGGGGCAGCCGACGAAAGGAACCAGCGTGGAGGTCGCCTCGCTTTAACCCGCGCTTAACCCGCCCTCTGGCGTCCGGGCCTACCTTGATAGAGACAGCAAGTCGTGGCTCGTCTGACGACGGCCAGCTTGCCAGGGGGCTTTCGCCCCCGTGGACCCCCGAAGGAGCGGAGCATGGGCATGGTGAGCGTGCGACTGACCAATGATGAGGAATCGGCCCTGCGCCAGCAGGCCGCGACAGCCGGGCGCACACTGTCCGACACCATCCGCGAACGCCTCGCCGTGCCGCCTCGCAGGAACCGTCGCCATCCCAAGGCGATGGACCTCGCCGCCTCCCTGGCCGCCCTGGGCCGCATTGGCGGCAACCTCAACCAGCTTGCCAAACTCTGCCACCAGCGGGGCGATGGGCCGGGCCAGGACGTTCTCCTTCAGGCGCTAAGCGAAATCCGGGCGGCCCGCGAAACCATCGAGCGGGAAGTCGGCGGATGATCATCAAAAGCACCCGCATACAGGCTGGTGGCGCGCCAAATGCGGCCCGGCATGTGCTGGACAGAGAGGACAGCAATGAGTCTATTGCCATCCTGGCGGGCAGCCGCGAGACGATCCTTGCCGGTGACGCTATCGCCCGAGCCTGGGCGCAGAAATACGGCCTCCGCCATTTCACCATCAGCCCTGACGCGCCCCTTGACGCCAGCCAGCTTCGGGAAGTGGTTCGACTGATCCTTGCGGAATATCGGGTGCCCGCAGCCAACCCTATGACCATGATCGAACATGTCAAGGGCCGGGCAGATGGCTCCCAGGTGCCGCACTATCACCTGTTGATCGGTGAAGTGAACCCCGAGACCGGGCGCGTGCTCGACAGCCGCCACACCATGCGGCGCGACGAGAAGCTTTCCAGGGTGTGCGAAGTGCGGTTCGGCCATCGGCTGATCAAGGGGGGCCATAACCGGGCCGTCGTTGCCGCGCTACGCCGTGAAGGCCGCACAGACATCGCCGACGCCATGGCAGCCCTAACAGAAGGCGACCGGCCCAGGTCGGCCTTCCGGGAACAACAACACCAACGAGCGAAGCGCCTGCACGAGAACCTGTCCGAAGCACGGCAAGCCGTGCGGACAGCAATGGCCCTGGCAGATGGCCCCGCCGCGCTGGTGGCCGCCCTGGCTCGGTCAGGATTGCGTGTTCTACCGGGCCTCAAATCCGGGGTGTGGATCGTTGCCAGCCGGGAGACCGGCGCTGTGCTGGGATCACTGGACCGACTGGCCCAGATGCGCCGCGCCGACGTCCGAACGTTCATGAAAGGAAGAGGGAATGGAGCAAATCATCCGAACAACTCTGGCCGAAGCACACGCGGCCCGGCGCAACACAGAGTCCCTGATGCCGCTGCTGGCTCTACTGGAGGACAGCGGAGAACCATCCCCCATCATGATGATCCTGGAAACGCTGTCGCAACTGACCGTGGCGGTTCAGGTGATCGACGCGAAGATAACCGCGTTGTGTGTCGCAACCGCCTCGACGCAGCCCTGATCAATCGTGTCCTCGGCGGCCAGCGGGGCCGTCTGGACAGCCTCAAGCGGCAAGCAACCGCAGCGGCAGCCGCAGGCGGCGGCACCAACAACGACCATGGTGCGGCAGCTTCACCGGGGCGCTTTGCGATGATCGAGGGCGATGACGCCGGGGCAGCGCTGCGGTTCTTACGGGAATGGGGAGCGCAGATGGAGGCGGAAAACCGGCGGCGGTTCGGAGCATGACCAGGGAGGCCAAATTTGTTTCCCAGGTCCGATGCCTGCTGGGTTTCGTGTTGCCCACCTGGGGCAAGCGTTTCCCAGTTGTTGCCCAATCAGGCCCCAGAAACGTTTCAAGGGCCTAGCCGTTTCCGGCTAAGCCCTTGATTTTCTTGGTTGCGGGGGCAGGATTTGAACCTGCGACCTTCAGGTTATGAGCCTGACGAGCTACCGGGCTGCTCCACCCCGCGGCAATGTTTTGGCTGAAACGAGAAACGCAGGCTTTATTGGCCTGCGTTT
>JAFAAW010000051.1 GCA_023426365.1 Pseudomonadota bacterium | reverse complement strand
ATGGTGACGGTCCAACCACGCTGGACGAAGGGGATCGGCCCATGACAACCGAAACATTGACCGAGGGGGCGGTGGCCGCCGCCGCCCTGCTGCCCCACGACCTGTCCCCCTGGGGCATGTTCCTGGGGGCCGACTGGGTGGTCAAGGCGGTGATGATCGGCCTGGTGCTGGCCTCGGTCGCCACCTGGACCGTGCTGGTCGCCAAGACGCTGGAACTGCGCGCCGAGCGCCGCCGCGCCCGTGCCGGCGCCCACATGCTGGGCGAATGCCGCACCCTGGGCGAGGCGGCCGGCCGGCTGGAGCGCCAGGGCGGCACCATTGCCGCGCTGGTGCGCGCCGCCCTGGTGGAAAGCCATCTGTCGGCCGACGTCCCCGGCGAGGGGCTGAAGGAGCGCGTGGCCTCGCGCCTCGAGCGCATCGAGGCCGCCGCCGGCCGCCGCATGAGCCAGGGCACCGGCATCCTGGCCTCGATCGGTTCGACCGCGCCGTTCATCGGCCTGTTCGGCACCGTGTGGGGCATCATGAATTCGTTCATCGGCATCGCCAAGACCCAGACCACCAACCTGGCCGTGGTGGCGCCGGGCATCGCCGAGGCGCTGCTGGCCACCGGCATCGGCCTGGTCGCCGCCATTCCCGCCGTGGTGATCTATAACGCGCTGGCGCGCTCCATCTCGGGCGTCAGGGCCACTTTGGGCGATTGCGCGGCCGAGGTGCTGCGGCTGGTCAGCCGCGACATCGACCGCAACACCCTGCCCTCGCTGAAGGCGGCTGAATAGCCATGTCGGTCAAACTGGACCATGGCGGCGACGATCTGGCCGAAAACCACGAAATCAACGTCACCCCGTTCATCGACGTCATCCTGGTGCTGCTGATCATCTTCATGGTGGCGGCGCCGCTCGCCACCGTGGACGTGCCGGTGGACCTGCCCTCCTCGACCGCGCAGCCGGCGACCAAGCCGGACAAGCCGGTCTTCGTCACCGTCAAGGCCGACACCACCCTGGCGTTGGGCAACGACCTGGTGGCCAAGGAGGCGCTGGGCACGGCGCTCGATGCCGCCACCGCCGCCGACAAGGACACGCGCATCTTCCTGCGTGCCGACAAGACGGTCAGCTATGCCGACCTGATGGGCGTGATGGACGCCTTGCGGGGCGCCGGCTACCTGAAGGTCGCGCTGGTGGGGCTGGAAGGATGAGCACGGACAGGGACGCCACCCGCTGGGGCGGTTCTCTGGCCGTGGTGGTCGCCGCCCATGCGGCGGCGGTCGCCGTCATGCTGTCGTGGCAGAGCGTGCCGTTGCCGGCCGCCGAACCAACCCCTGCCGCGCTGATGATCGAGTTGGCGCCCATGCCCACCTCCGCGCCCGCGCCGCAGGCGGTGCAGGCCGAGAAGCCGCCGACGCCCAAGCCGGAACCGAAGCCGGAGCCAAAGCCCGAACCCAAGCCGCAGCCCAAGCGCGCGGAACCAAAACCCAAGCCGCCGCCGCCGAAAAAGGCCGAGGTGGCGCTGGAGCATACCAAGGAGGTTCCGGCCGACACCGCCCCGCAGGAACACAGCGCCAAGCCGGCCGAGGAAGCCAGGCCGCCCGTCGGCGCCATCGCGCCCACCGCCGAGCGCACGGCGGCACCGGCCCAGGGCAACAGGCCGGCCGCCGCATCCAACGCCGCCCCCACCTGGCAGGGCAGCGTCCTGGCCCATCTGGAGCGTCACAAGCGCTATCCGCGCAACGCCCAGATGCGCCGGAACCAGGGCGTTGCCCAGGTGGCGTTCACCATCGACCGCCGCGGCTACGTTCTTGCCGTGCGGCTGCACAAATCGTCGGGCCATGACAGCCTGGACGAGGAAACGCTGGACCTGGTGCGCCGCGCCCAGCCGCTGCCGCCACCGCCGTCGGAAGTGGGCGGCGAACACATCAATCTGGTGGTGCCGGTGCAGTTCTTCCTGCGCTGAGATCACACCGCGCCCGCTTTCGTTATCCTTACGGCAATTGCATGCCCCGCCCCCGCAAACGCGTGGGGCGACCGGCGCCTGTTGCCGCTATCCTTTGTCAGTCAGAAGCTTCCGGGGGGATAAGCGTGCACAACATAAAGATTTCGCTGTGGGGCATCCTGGCGCTGCTGACGGCGCTGTGGCTTGCCGTCGATCCGTCGGTTTTCCAGGCGTCCACCTTTTTCGCGATCCGCGGCGCCATGGTCCAGTACAGCGGCTTGCTGGGCATGGCGTGCATGAGCGTCGCCATGATCCTGGCCTTGCGGCCACGCTGGGCCGAACCCTGGTTCGACGGCCTGGACAAGATGTACCGGCTGCACAAATGGCTGGGCATCGCGGCGCTGGTGATTTCCATCACCCACTGGCTGTGGGCCAAGGGTCCGAAATGGGCGGTGGGCTGGGGCTGGCTGGAACGGCCGCAGCGCGGTCCGCGCCAGCCGCCGGACAACGTGATCGAACAATTGCTGTCCGGTCAGCGCCGGCTGGCCGAGGACGTGGGCGAATGGGCGTTCTATGCCGCCATCGCGCTGATCGTGCTGGCGCTGGTCACGCGCTTTCCCTATCGCCTGTTCTTCAAGACCCACCGCCTGCTGGCGGTGGCCTATCTGGTGCTGGTGTTCCATGCGGTGGTGCTGATCAAGTTCGCCTATTGGACCACGCCGATCGGGCTGGTCATGGCGCCGCTGCTGGCGGGCGGCACCTGGGCCGCCATCGTGGTCCTGCTGCGCCGGGTGGGGGCCGGCCGCAAGGTGCGCGGCACCATCGCCGCGCTGATCCACCACCCCCATGCCCGCACCCTGGAAGCCCAGGTGGACGTGCCCCACGGCTGGCCTGGGCACCGGGCCGGCCAATTCGCCTTCGGCATGTCGGACCCGGCGGAAGGGGCGCACCCCTATACCATCGCGTCGGCCTGGGACAGGGCGACGCCGCGCCTGACCTTCATGGTCAAGGAACTGGGCGACCACACCAGCTTTCTTCGCCACAAGCTGCGCGTCGGCCAGGGCGTGACGATCGAAGGCCCCTATGGGCGCTTCACCTTCGACGACGGCCTGCCCCATCAGATCTGGGTGGCCGGCGGCATCGGCATCACGCCGTTCCTCGCCCGCCTCGAGGAACTGGCCGCCATGGACGAAGGCCGGCGACCGGCGGCGCGCACCCATCTGTTCTATTGCACGGCCGAGGAGGAGAACGGGATCATCGCCCGGCTGCGGACGCTGGCCCAGGCCGCCGGCGTCGAGCTGCACGTGCTGGTCTCTCCGCGCGACGGCCTGCTGAACGGCGAGCGCATCCGGGCGCTGGTGCCGCAATGGCGCGACGCCGGCATCTGGTTCTGCGGCCCCGCCGGCTTCGGCCAGGCCCTGCGGCGCGACTTCGCCGCCCAGGGGCTGAAGGTGAGCAAGCGGTTCCACCAGGAACTGTTCGCCATGCGCTGAGAACGCGAACGGGGCGCCCACCGCCGTGGGCGCCCCGTGCTGCGTTTCCGCCGCCGCATCGAATATAGCGGCGAGCGCTAAATCTGGCGCACAGGCGCGCGCCCGGCGAGGACCAAACACAAAACCAGACCAGCGTGCGTCATATCTGACGCGCGATGCCCTAGGCTGATTCGACATTCAGCGGCAGCCACATCGGCAGCGTTGCGAGGCATAGGAACGCCATGAAGTTGGCGGGCTTGCGGTCGTAGCGGGTGGCGATACGGCGGAAGTGCTTGAGTTTGTTGAT
>JAFAAW010000142.1 GCA_023426365.1 Pseudomonadota bacterium | reverse complement strand
CTTAGTCTTATTTTTTTATTTATTAAAAAAACATCCCGGGAAGCAATCTGTTTCCGCCACCGCTAACCGCTTGTATATGTACCGGAGTACGGTGGATGCCCCACCCGGCCGAAGGTCGGAGGTCGGGGCGCCGCCGCAAGGGGGAGCCTGAGCCTGACGGCCGCTGCGGGGGTGGTGGCGGGTTCGCTTTGCCCGGTCCAGAAGCCTGTGGGGGGACGATGGGGCATGGCAAGGAACTGAATTACTGGCCTGGATTCGTCGATGCGCTGAGCAACGTCGTGCTCACGCTCGTCTTCGTGCTGGTGGTTTTCGTCTTCGCGCTGGTGATGGCCTCGAACAAGGTGGGCCAGAAGGTGCTCGAACTGGCCGAACTGGCCAAGGAGCGCGAGGTGCAGCGCGTGGTCGCCGAAAGCGAGATGATTGACCTGCGCCAGGAATTGCGCGACGCGCTGGCCGCGCTGCAGGAAGCGCGCGACGAGAACGAGCGCCTGAAGAAAGAGATCGAGCGGCTCAAGCGCAACCACGTCCCCGGCAGCGAGGAGCTGAACGCGCTCAAGGAAAAAGTCCAGATCCAGGTGGATACCAAGCCGGCGGCCAACGACAACCGGGAAGACACCGACCTGGAGCGCGGCTCGGGCGTCATCGTCATCACCTTCCCGCGCGGCGTGTTCGAGATCAACGACAAGGCCAAGGCCGAGCTGGCCAAGGCGCTGGGCGGGCAGAAGGCCCAACTGAGCGGGCTGAACGCCCAGGTGCGCTCGGTCATGGGCGCCGAGACGTTCTCGGAAGCGCGCCGGCTGGCCTATTATCGCGGCCTGACCGTGCGCAACACGCTGATCGACCAGGGGCTGGGCACCGGCAAGACCATCAACATCACCATTGAGCAAGACAAAGAGGTCGGCGATGGCCGGGTCGAGATCCGCTTCCGCCGTCGCTGACCCCGCCGCCCGTCCGCTTGCCCCCGCGCCCCTGGCCGCCCTGGCCCGGCGCTGGCGGCGGCGGATGGAGGCGCCGCGCACCTTCCTGGTGGCGGTTCTGGCCCTGTTCGGCCTGCTGACCGTCTGGGCGGTGCTGGCCGAGGTGGACCAGGTGGTGCGGGTGGACGGCCGCATCGTGCCGGCCGGCCGCACCCAGCAGATCCAGCACCTGGAAGGCGGCATCGTCGCCGCCATCAACACCAGCGAGGGCGCCTCGGTGAAGCGCGGCGACCTGCTGCTGACCATCGACGCCACCACCGCGGGCGCCACCCTGTCGGAAACCGAGGTCAAGCTGACCGGAAGCCGCATCCGCGCCGCCCGCCTGGAGGCGGAAGCGCGCGGGCTGGCCGCCATCGCCTTCCCGCCCGAACTGGCCGCCAGCCGGGTGGCCGAGGACGAACGGCGGCTGTTCGCCACCCGCACCCACAAGCTGGAGCAGGAATTGCGGGTGTTCGAGGAACAGAACCGCCAACGCCTGGCCGAGCTGGCCGATGTGGAGAACCGCCGCCGCCAGTTGCAGGGCGAATTGGCGACCGCGCGCCAGCGCTCGGCCATGCTGGCCGGCATGGCCAGCCGCAACGCCGCCTCGCGCCTCGAGGTGCTGGACGCGCAAAGCCGCGAGCAACGCCTGGCCACCGAGATGAGCGAGGCCGAGGGCGCCATGCCCAAGATCCGCGCGGCCATCGCCGAGTCGCGCGCCCGCGCCGACGAGGCCCGCGCCCGTTTTCGCTCCCAGGCGCAGGAGGATCTGGTGGCCACAAGGGTCGAGATCGACCGCCTGACCCAGATCATCACCGCCCAGGCCGACCGCCTGACCCGCACCGAGGTGCGCGCCCCCGCCGACGGCGTGGTCAACCGCATCACCGCCAACACCGTGGGTGGCGTCATCAAGCCCGGCGACGTCATCGTCGAGCTGACCCCCACCGCCGGCGAAGTTCTGATCGAGGCCCGCGCGCGGCCCAGCGACCGCGGCGAGCTGCGCCCCGGCCTCAACACCAAGGTGCGCGTTTCCGCCTATGACAGCGCCGCGCTGGGCACGCTGACCGGCCGCGTGGTCGAGGTCAGCGCCGATACGGTGGCCGATGCCAAGGGCGACGCGTTCTACCGCGTCGGCATCCGCATCGACGCCCTGCCGCCCGCCTATGCCGGCAAATTGCTGGCGCCGGGCATGACGGTCACCGGCGACGTGGTGACCAACCGCCGCACCGTCGCCCGCCACCTGCTTTCTCCGCTTACCAAATTCGCCGACAACACGTTCCGGGATGCCCGTTGATGAATAAGTTCCTGAGCCTTGTCGCAGCCTATCGCCTGCAAATCCTGGTGATGTTCCAGGCCGTGCTGCCGGCCGCCGTGGTGGTGGCGGGCGGCATCGCCTTCCGCGATTTCGTGTGGCACTCCATGGAAGGCCACCTGATCCTCAACCTGGGCATCCTCACGGTGGGCGTCGCCGGCACCGTCCTGATCATCCTGCGCCTGGTCGAGGCCCAACGCGAGCACCTGGCGCTGCTGCGCTTCGGCCGCGAGGCGCGGTCGGGCGAAGCCATGCGTGACCTGCTGGACAGCCGGTGGCTGTCCAGCCGCATGGTGCGGCGCTATCTGGAGCACATCGCCCAGACCAACGGCAAGCTGGCCTCCACCCTGGAGCAGGACGCCATCGAGAACGAGCTGCGCTCCATCTCGGCGGAGTTCGAGAGCAAGATGGAGCTGCCCAATTATCTGGTCGGCTTCATGGTGGCGCTGGGCCTGTTGGGCACCTTCATCGGCCTGCTGGAAACGCTGACCGGCATTTCGAGCATGCTGGACGGCATGTCCAATTCCGGCGGCGGCGCCGTCGAGGAGGAGTTCATCAAGCTGGTGGGCGAGCTGCGCAAGCCGCTGGCCGGCATGGGCATCGCCTTCTCGGCCTCGCTGTTCGGCCTGATCGGCAGCCTGATGCTGGGCGTGTCGCTGCTGGCCATCCGGCGCTACGTGCACAAGCTGCTGGCCGACGCCCGCACCGTGCTGCACGAGCTGACCGAGCGCATCCGCGGCCCGGTCGGCCCGGCGGTGGCCGGCGCCGCCATGCCGCGCGGCCAGGGCGGCGTGTCCGAAGCCTTCCTGTCGGATTTCATGGCCGAGTTGATGGGCAACATCAACGACCTTCAGGACCTGTTCCACCGCTCGCAGGATGCCTCGCTGCAACTGTCCAACCGCGTGGACGGCCTGTCCCAGCGGCTGGAGCTGGTGGCCCAGGCCATCGAAAGCAACGTGGCCGCCAACAAGAAGACGAACGACCTGCTGGGCTTCGGCCCGCGCATGAAGGAAACCAACGAACAGATGCTGGCGGAACTGCGCGGCATCCAGACCGCCAGCACCGACCAGCAGCGCGTCACCGCCCGCCTGGTGGACGTGCTCAACGCCATCGACCAGAAGCTGGGCGTCGGCAACGACACCCAGCGCCTGTACCAGGACGCCCAGGGCACGCTGGGCCGCGACACCCTGACCAAGCTGGACGAGGCGGTCGGCCTTCTGCATTCGGTCAACGACCGCGGCTCGGATTCCGAATCCAAGCTGGACCGCAAGCTGCAGGGCCTCACGACCTCGACCACCAACATGGCCAGCGGCCTGCAGGGCCTGGCGGCCAAGCTGGGCGAAATGGCCATGACCGGCCAGAACCAGCTGCAGGCCATGGCCGCCGCCCAGCAATTGGCGCGCGACGCCAATGCCGAGATGCTGGGGGCGCTCAAGGATTTGGGCGAGCGGATCAAGAAGGTGGAGGACGCCGATATCGGAGCCAACCGTCACCTGTTCGAGATCAAGGAGAATTTCGGCGGCATCAGCTCGTCGCTGGAAGCGCTGGAAACCATCGCCCAGGGCATCAACCGCCAGAGCACGCTGCTGGAGGTCACGCTGGAGGAAATGCGCACCAACCAGCGCAACATGGCCCGCGACCTGCAAAAGCAATTGCGCGAAGTGGCCCGCGACGCCGCCCGCGAGGTGGTGGCCAACGCCCAGGTGGGCTGAACCGGGCATCGCGGTCAGGGGGGATCGGTAAATGGCTGAGAAGACCACCATCGTCGGCACCAACGACAAGGGCCAGTTCACGGTCCCGGTGCCGCGCGCCAGCATCGAACGCATCGATGTGATCGACATCGACCTTGTTCTGCAGACCAAGGGCGGCGACCGCCTGATCCTGCCCGGCGCGGCGATGGAGGCCATGACCGCCACCCCGCCCACCGTCGCCTTCCCCGACGGCGCGGTGGGCGCCGCCGATCTGCTGTCGGCGGTGGACAAGGTGACGACGCCGCCCACCTCGATCCCGGCCATGACCAGCCTGACCCAGTTCGACCAGAAGCGGACGGTGGGCAAGAAGAACCTGACCCAGGACGGCGACGAACACAGCGCGGCCGAGCAGCAGGCCCAGGAGGCCCAGGCCCAGCAGGTCGCCCCCCTGCCGATCCAGGGGGCGCCCTCGACAGTGGACAAGCTGATCGAGAAGGCCGAGAGCATGGACGCCGACATCCGCAAGAAGGCGTTCGAACCCGCGCCGCCCTCGGTGTACGAGCCGCCGCCATCCGGCCCCGACGCGCCGCCCAACCCGCCGCCCACGGCCAAGATTCCGCTCTACATCGCGCTCAGCGAGGGCAACGTGGTCGGCGTGTCCAAGGTGGGCAACGTCTATTACGGCTCGGGCGGCCCGGAAGGCAGCGCCAACAAGGACGGCATCCTGGCCCGCGACCCCCTGCAATACGGCACAGAAACGCTGATCGGCAGCGGCGGCGACGAAACCTTCTATGCCGATGCGTTCCGCCGCGACAGCGGAACCTGGGCGACCACCGGTTCGGCGCTGTTGAACGATGCCGCCGCCTATGCCGGCCTGGACGTGGAGACCGGCAAGACCGCGGGCGCCTTCTACTACGCCAAGGAAATCCAGCTCAACGTGGCCGGCTATGTGCGCCGCGCCGACAGCATCACCGTGACCGGCCTGCCCGAGGGCGTCTATATCGAGGGCGCCACCGGCACCAGCGGCGGCACCTGGACGATCCCGGTCGGCTCCGTCATCCCCAACGCCGCCACGCTGACGCTGGTCTACGACGTCACCAAGATGAACGCCCTGCCCGACAAGGACGTCTATATGACGGTGAACATCGTCGGCATGGGCGCCGAACCGTTCGACGTCACCCGCAAGTTCATCCTGCGGTTCATGGAGGCGGGCAGCACCGACGACATCACCCGCAACAGCCCCATCTACATCACCGGCGAGGGCAGCGGCTGGAGCGACATCTATGTGATGCCCACCGCCAGCGCACCGCACCTGATCGATACCGGCAACGGCAACAACACCGTCTATGCCGGCAACAGCAACGACATCGTCATCGGCGGCAGCGGCAAGGACACCGTGTACGCATTCGCCGGCAACGACACCATCCTGGGCGGCGACGGCGCCGACCATATCCGCGGCGGCGCCGGCGACGACTGGATCTACGGCGGCAGGGGCAGCAACAACGCCGCCAATGGCGGCATCCTGGACGGCGGCACCGGCACCGCCGACTGGATTTCGTTCAACGGCATCGGCAACGAGATTTCCGCCGACCATCCCCAGGGCAAGCTGAAATCGGGCAAGGTCACGCTGGAGGACTGGCTGAAACACGCCGGCACCGAGATCAACGGCGTCACGCTGACCACCGATGCCACCGGCTCCGGCACGGCCACCCGCACCGCCGACGGCGAAAGCGACGACGTCGCCAACATCGAGAACGTCATCGGCAGCTGGAAGAACGACACCATCGACCTGTCCGCCTATAACGGCGTCAAGCACATCATCTACGGCCTGGACGGCAACGACGCCCTGACCGGCGCCGACGGCGACGACACCCTGTATGGCGGCGCCGGCGACGACGTCATTCGGGGCAACGGCGGCAACGACTATATCCATGTCGGCATGACCGGCATCGACGGCACCCAGGTCGCCGGCACCGGCATCGACGTCGCCACCACGCCGGGCACGCCCGGCTCGCTGTCCTATACCGCCCATGCCAATGGCGGCGGCCATACCTTCACCGGCCTCAGCAACGTGGCCGACGGCGGCGACGGCGCCGACACGCTGGTGGGCGGGGCCGGCGACGATTACTTCGTCGGTGCCATGAACGAGGCCTGGAACGCTGGCCGCACCGCCAACGACAGCTTCATCGGCGGCGACGGCAAGGACACGGTGGACCACAGCACCTATACCAACAACCTGGTCATCGACCTGGGCAACAAGGTGGGCCGCATCAACAACGGCGCCGACATCGCCTATTACGACAGCATCGAACGCGTCATCACCGGCTCGGGCGACGATTACATCATCGGCACCGCGGCGGACGAGGAATTCTGGGCCGGCAACGGCACCAACACCATCAACGTGGGCGGCGGCAACGACACCGTGTTCGGCGGCGACGGCACCGACTACATCAACTCGGCCGCGGGCGCCGGCCACACCGCCCATTACAACGGCGGCGCCGGCTACAACGAATACCGCCTGCGCGCCGGCGCCGAGACCATCGACGGCTCCACCGCCGGGTCCACCGACCGCGTCCAGTACAACAACACCGGCTACACCACGGTGGGCGGCGTGCGCTACGGCGTGTTCGTCAACCTCGATACCGGCAACGACTGGAAGGTGGGCAATGACGGCGCGCTGACCGCCGCCGGCACCACCACCCACTGGTACCAATGGAACGGCACCAGCATGGTGCTGACCGCCATGACCATCGACTGGACGGCCATGGGGATCGCCGCCGGCGCCACCGCCGGCCGGGGCTTTTTCGGCGATGCGCAGGGCGACCGCTATATCGGCACCATCGAGCGGGTGCTGGGGTCGGGCTACAACGACGTGCTGATCGGCAACGACGGCGACAACGCGTTCTGGGGCAATGGCGGCAACGACGCCATGTACGGCCTGGCCGGCGACGACGTCTTCTATTACAGCGCCGGAACCTCGAACTACATCGACGGCGGCACCAGCACCGCCACGACCATCGCCGCCGCCAACAACCCCAGCGCCACGTCCTCGGCCTTCGTGGGCGGCGACACCATAAACTGCGACAACCACCAGGCCGCCTATACCGTGACCCTGGTCATGGACGGGTCGCTGACCGCCGGGTCCATGACCTCGGCCACCGGCACGGTCACGCTGTACGGCATCGAGAATTTCATCGGCGGCAACAGCGCCGACACCATCAATGGCAGCGACGCCAACAATTATCTGTGCGGCGGCGGCGGCGACGACGTCATCAACGGCTATGGCGGCGACGACATCATCAATCTGGGCTACGCCTACACCAACAGCGGGCTCAGCCCCAATTCGGGCCGCGACCAGGCGGATGGCGGGGCCGGCAGCGACTGGGTCAGCTATGTGGGCCTGGGCACCGTCGGCACCTGGGGCGTGATCGTGCACCTGGATACCGGGCGCGGCGTGTCGGGCTGGAACCAGTATTCCCGCACCAGCAACGGCGATTACGACGACCTCAGGAACTTCGAGAACGCCCAGGGGTCGGGCTTTGCCGACACCCTGTACGGCAGCTCGGGCGAGAACATCCTGTGGGGCATGGCCGGCAACGACACCCTGTACGGCCTGGACGGCAACGACACGTTGGCAGGCCATGACGGCAACGACGAATTGTACGGCGGCAACGGCAACGACATCCTGGATGGCGGCGCCGGCAACGACACCCTGGACGGCGGCGCCGGCGCCGACGCCATGGCCGGCGGCTCGGGCAACGACATCTATTACGTGGACAATGTCGGCGACACGGTGACCGAGAACGCCAACGAAGGCACCGACACCGTCTATACCAGCGTGGATTTCACCCTGACCGACAACGTGGAACACCTGTACGCGGTGGGCAGCACCGGGCTGACGCTGACGGGCAATGCCCTTGCCAACACCGTCTACGGCTCGACCGGCGACGACACCATCCACGGCAGCGACGGCGGCGACCGCCTGTATGGCGGCGCCGGCAGCGACACCTTCGTCCTGACCGCCGCCCAGACCCAGAACACCACGGTGATCGGCGGCACCGGCGTCACTTCGGGACCCACGGAAACCGGCACCGACACGCTCCGCGTCACCGACAATTGGGACCTGGGCAATCTGAACAGCGGCCGGCTGCATTCCATCGAGGTGATCGACCTGCGCAACGGCGGCGCGGCCATCGACATCGACCTGTTCGGCAACCAATCCAACACCACCAACGCCCGCAACGTGATCAACAACATCCTGGACAGCACGACCAACACCACCTTGCACCTCTATCTGGACAGCGGCGACCGCTTCAACACCCGCAACAGCGACGCGGGCACCGGCTATGCCAACCATGCCGGGTCGCAGATGACCTATACCTACGGCACCTCCAGCATCGTCGTGCATTGGAGCTGAGGTTGGGCAGCTTCGTTCAGGCAGTTCAAACCCTGCTGGGTGCGCTGGGCCGCACCGCCGAGGAGACGGCGGACGGCCCGGCCGCGCTGGAGCAGGTGCTGCGCGGCCAGGGGCTGGCGGCGCGGCTTGTCCGCGTCGAGGACGGCCGCCTGCCCGAAGGCGACATGGTCGGCGCCCTGCTGGAGGTGGACGACGACGTCTGGCTGCCGCTGGTCGCCGGCCCCCTGGGGCTGGAACGGGTGGGCGGCGGCACGGTGGCCGAGGGCATCGCCCATCTGGGGCGCGCCGTGGTGCTGAAGACGCGGGTGGAATCGCTGCGCCAGTTCCTGCCCTTCCTGCGCCGGCACAAGGGCCGCCTGCTGGAGATCATGGCCGGCGGGCTGATCGTCAATCTGCTGGCGCTGCTGTTCCCGCTGTTCTCCAGCTTCGTCTACGACAAGGTGCTGGGCAACGGCGTCACCGAGACCCTGTGGGCGCTGGCCATCGGCCTGGCGCTGGCCATCGGCCTGGACTATGCCGTGCGGGCCGTGCGCGCGCTGATGATGGAACGCCTGGCGGTCACCGCCGAAGCCGATATCGACCATGCCCTGTTCCGCAACCTGATGGCCGGCAACGTCGCCCGCCTGCCTTCGGTCGGGCGGGTGCTGGACAAGTACAAGCAGGTGCTGGCCAGCCGCGATTTCGTCTCCACCTCGTATATGCTGTCGGCGCTGGACGTGCCGTTCCTGGCGCTGTTCCTGGTGGTGGTCGGCGTGATCGCCGGGCCGTTGGTGCTGGTGCCGCTGGCGGTGGGCGCGGTGACCATCGGGCTGCATCTGCTGCTGGTCATCCCGGTCCACGATTACGAAGGCCAGGCCCGCCGCGCCGGCGAGCAGCGCTTCGCCCTGCTGGCCGACACGCTGAGCGCGCGCGAAGTGATCGTGGGCGGCCGCCTGCGCGACGAGCTGGCGCGGCGCTGGCGCAAGGCCAGCACCCGGGCGGGCCTTGCCTCGGGCCGGGCGCGCTATTGGCATGTGCTGGCGTCGTCGCTGTCGGTGGGGGCATCCAACCTGGCCTATGTGGCCACCATCGTGTGCGGCGCGCTGATGATCGAGAACCGCGCGCTGACCGCGGGCGGCCTGCTGGCCGCCACCATGCTGACCGGCCGGGCCATGGCCGCGCTCAGTTCCGTGGTGCTGCTGGCGACGCGCTATCGCGAGTTCCGCGCCGCCATGACCGAAATGGACGCGCTGCTGCCCGGCCCGGCCGAGGAGACGGAGGAGGCGCCCGCCCGCGGCGCGCTGCCGCCCCGGCTGCGGCTGGTGGGCGTCGGCTGCCGCCTGCGGCCCGAGGCGCCGCCCACGCTTTCGGGCATCAATCTGCGCATCGAGCCGGGCGAGATCGTCGGCATCGCCGGCCATCCCGGCGCCGGCAAGTCCACCCTGATGCGCATGCTGGCCGGCGTGCTGGCCCCGGCCGAGGGCCAGGTGCTGATCGACGCCCTGCCGGTCGAGCGGCTGGCGCCCGCCGACATCTCGGCCACCATCGGCTACAAGCCGCAGGACCCGTGCCTGTTCGAGGGCACGGTGGAAGACAACATCCGCGCCGGCAACCATGCGGCCGCCCATGACGACATGGACCGCGCGCTGGCCGCATCGGGGCTGATCCATGCCTTCGAGCGCGGCGAGCTGACGCTGGCCACCGAGGTGGGGCCGCGCGGCGCCAACCTGTCGGGCGGTCAGCGCCAGATGGTGGCGCTGGCGCGCGCGCTTTTGGGGGCGCCGCCGGTGCTGCTGCTGGACGAGCCCAATACCGGCCTGGACGCGCCGCTGGAGAGGGCGCTGGCCGACCATCTGGCCGCCCTGCGCGAGGGCCGCGCCATGGTGATCAGCAGCCACAGCCGGACTTTGTTGTCGGTGTGCACCCGCATCATCGTCATCGACGGCGGGCGCATCATCACCGACGGCCCGCGCGAACGCGTGCTGGGCAATTGAGGGGGAGAGGTCTATTGGCAAGGGGTCGTGCCGTGAAAGCTGTGTGGGTTCATACCGCGCTGGTCTGCGTCTCGCTGCTGTCCGCCCCGGCGTCGCGGGCCGAGGAGGCGCCGCAACGGGGCGCCCAGCGTTCGGCCCTGCTGGTGCGCATGCTGGGCGGCGACCCGGTGGTGCGGCTGGAGCAGACCAATCGCCAGCCCGACGTGGTGGACGCGTTGCGCCTGGACGAGTCGGTCGCCTTCGCGCTCAAGAACAATTTCGAGGTCCAGGCTTCGGTCGCCAAGGCCGACGCCGCCGATTGGGACGTGGTGGGCGCCTATCTGGCCTATGCCCCCACGGTGACGTTCTCGCGCAGCGCCGGCTCGGAACGCTCGGCCCCGGCGGCCTATAACGTCAACGACCAGCGCGTCACCGACGACACCCACCGCCGCCGCGACAAGGAACTGAACATCCGCCAGCCGCTGGTGGACCTGACCCTGATTTCCGACATCCTGCTGCGCCACAAGAGCCAGAGCGCCGCCGACATCGAAACCACCGGCACGCGCGAACGCGTCGCGCTTCAGACGGTCAGCGCCTTCTACAAGATCATCCAGGCCCGCCTGTCCATCCGCCATGCCGAGGAATACAAGGCCAATCTGGACAAGCTGAACGACCTGATGCAGACCCGCGTCGAGGGCGGCGGCGCCGCCCAGTCCGACCTGGACCGCATCAAGGCCCGGTCGGTCAGCGCGCAAAGCGCGATCATCGAGACGCGCTCGGAATTCGATGCCGCCATGGACGAATTCCGCCGCCTGACCGGCATCACGCCGCTGCAGTTCCAGGTGCCGGCCTCGCTGGTGCCCCAGCCGCCCGCCACCGTCGAGGACGCGCTGACCAAGGCGCTGCGCGCCAACCCCGATTACCTGCTGAGCCTGAAGCAGACCGAGGTGCAGCAATACGAGAGCGACAAGGCCTATAGCCGCCTGCTGCCCAAGGTCAGCTTCGAGATCAGCAAGAGCCGCACCTGGAACGCCGGCGGCTCGGGCCTGGGCGAATCCAGCATGGGCGGCGACGAGGTGTTCCCCTATCAGAACGAACGCCGCGCCATGGTGGTGACCACCTGGACCTTCAGCGGCGGCACCGAGATCGCCCAGGGCATGTCCGCCAGCGCCAAGGCGCGCGAGGCCAATTACAAGTCGCTCGACACCCGTGCCCGCGTCGAGGAACTGGTCCGCATCAGCTACAACGCGCTGACCGCCGCGCAAAGCCGGGTGCCGGTGCTGGAGCAGGCGGTGGAGTCCAACGGCAAGGTGGTGACGGCGTTCGAGGAGCAGTACATCAACGCCAGCCGCCCGCTGTTCGACCTGCTGGACGCCTATGAGCGGCAATATTCCTCGCGCCTGGACCTGACCCGCGTGCTGGTGGCCGAGGCCCAGGCCGCCCACCAGCTCCGCCGCCAGATGGGCGAGCTGGTCCTGGCGCTGAAGGAAAGCGAGAACCGGGCGCGCAAGGACGGCCCTGCCAATGCGGAGGCCGACGCCCAGCCGCAGGCCGAGGCCGGCCCAGCCGCCGAGCCGCCGCCGCCCGCGGCGGCGCCCCGGTCGGGCGTCAGCGTCGAACCCCGGCGCTGAGCACGGGCGCCGCCGTCAGGCCAGCGGGCGCACGAACGCCTCGGCCAGCGCCTTGACCGCCACGTAATCGGCCTTGCCGGTGGCCAGCAGCGGCAATCGATCGACCCGCAGCACCGCCTTGGGCGCCAGCAATTCGGCCAGACCCCGGGCGCGGAAATGGGCCAGCACCGCGTCGCGCGTGGCGGCGGCCGCTTCGGTGACCAGCACCAATTGCTCGCCCTTGCGGTCGTCGGCCACGGCGACCACCGCATGGCCGGCCTCGGGCCAGCGCGCGGCGATCTCGCCCTCGACCATGCCCAGGGACACCATCTCGCCGGCGATCTTGGCGAAGCGCTTGGCCCGCCCCAGGATGCGCACATAGCCCATGTCGTCCACCGCCACGATGTCGCCGGTGTCGTACCAGCCCTGGGCCGGCGGCTCCAGCACGCCGGGGCGTTCGCTCCGCATATAGCCGAGCATGACATTGGGGCCGCGCACCCACAGCCGGCCGCCTTCGGCCACGCCGGGCACCGGCTCAAGGCGCCATTCGATGCCGGGCAGCAGGCGGCCCACGGTGCCCGCCCGGAAATGCATGGGGGTGTTCACCGCCAGCACCGGCGCGGTCTCGGTGGCGCCATAGCCTTCCAGCAGGCGCAGGCCGAACTTGTCCATCCACACCCGGCGGGTGTCGTCGCGCACTTTCTCCGCCCCGGCGAAGACGTAGCGCACGCTGTAGAAATCATAGGCGTTGGCGACCCGGCCATAGCCCGACAGGAAGGTGTCGGTGCCGAACATGATGGTCGCGTTGGTGTCGTAGACCATTTCCGGCACGATGCGGTAATGCAGCGGCGACGGATACAGGAACACCCGGATGCCGGCGAACAGCGGCAGCAGCAGGCCGCCGGTCAGGCCGAAGGAATGGAAGACCGGCAGGGCGTTGAACACGCTGTCGCTGGGGGTGAAGGCCACCCGCGCCGCCAGTTGCGCGCAATTGGCCAGGATGTTGGCGTGGCTGAGCACCACGCCCTTGGGCGCGCCCTCGGAGCCTGAGGTGAACAGGATCACCGCCGGATCGTCGGGGCGACGGCGCGCGCGGGCATGGATGGCGGCGGCGACGGGCCGTTCCAGCAGCCCGCGCAGCTTTGAAAGCGGACCCAGCCGAGCGGCCAGGTCCTCCAAATACACCAGCGCCACCCGCCCGGCCAGGGCCTGAACGGTGGCCGACAGCCGCGCCTGGTCGATGAAGCGGCGCGAGGTCACCACCGTGCGGATGGCCGCCGCCTCGCACGCCGCCGCCACGTTGCCCGGCCCGGTGGAGAAATTCAGCAGCGCCGGCACCCGGCCGAACGCCTGCAGCGCGAAGAAACAGGCGGCGGTGGCGGCCGCGTTGGGCAGCAGCAGGCCGACCGGCTCGCCCACGCCGCCATGGCGGGCCAGCACCCGGCCCAGCACCAGCGACGACGCCACCAGACGGTCGTAGGTGACCGGCTTGCGGGCGATGTCCTCGACCGCCACCGCCTTGCCGCCGATCAGGCGCTGGGCCTCCAGGAGCGCGGCGAACAAGGTGCGGTCGCGCCGCGCCGTCTCGAACATCATGCCCGACATGACGTCGTACAGGGCGGCGCCGATGCGGCGGCGGCGGTCGCGCCCGACCACGTCCGCCGGCACCTGGAAGCGGCAGGGCGGCAGCACGGTGATGGTGATGGTGGGAAACCAGCGCAGGCGCATCTTGCCGCGCAGGCGCGAGAACGGGGTGAATTGGGCGCCGTCGATGCGCACCGGCACCACCACCGCATCGGCGCGGTCGGCCACCATGCCGGGACCTTCGTAGATTTTCATCAGGGCGCCGGTGACGGTGATGCGCCCTTCGGGAAAGATGACAAGACTGCGCCCGCCCCGCACCGCGCGAATCAGGCTTTTGGTGGACATCGGGTTGGTGGGATCGATGGGGAACGCGTCCACCACCCGCAGGAACGGCCGCACCCACCAGTGCCGCGCCACCAGGGTATTGACGGCGAACATCGGCTTTTCCGGCAGGAACGCCGCCAGCAGCGCCGGGTCCAGGAAGGAGGCGTGGTTGACCACCACCACCGCGCGCTGGCCCGCCGCCGGCAGGTGCTCCAGCCCCTGCACGCGCACGCGATAGGCCAGCCGGAACAGGGCGGCGAACACCCCTTTCAGCACCGCGTCGGGCAACAGGCCGCAGATGTGCACCGCCACCGCCAGATTGGCCAGCCCCAGCAGCAGGAAGATGCCGGTGACCGAGACCCCCATGGCCAGCAGCAATCCGCTGATCACCGCGCCCGCCACCATGAAGATGGCGTTGCCCACGTTGTTGGCCGCCACCACCCGGGCGCGCACGCCCTCGTCGCTGCCGGCCTGCAAGATGGCGTAGAGCGGCACGATATAGACGCCGCCGCAGATGGAAAAGGCCAGCAGATCGGCCAGAACCCGCCACGTGCCCGGCCGGGCCAGGAACTCGCCCAGCGGCAACAAGGTGGCGGACGGCGCCGCATGGCCGGCGGCGAACCACAGGTCCAGGGCGAACAGCGTCATGCCCAGCGCGGCGAAGGGCACGTGGCGGGCCGAGATCTCGCCGCCCAGCAGGCGGCCGCACAGGACCGAGCCGATGCCGATGCCCACCGAGAACATGGTCAGCATCAGGGTCACCGCGTGGCCGTCGGCGCCCAGAACATCGCGGGCGAAGGCGGGAAACTGCGACAGATAGGTGGCGCCCACCAGCCAGAACCACGAAATGCCCAGGACCGACAAAAAGAGTTCGCGGCGCGCCCGCACCAGCCGCCACAACTCGGCGGTGTCGCGGAAGGGGGCGAAGCGCACGGCCACCCCCGGATTGCCGCCATGGCAGCGCGGCAGCAGCAGCGCGGCGCCGAAGCCGACGGCCGCCGCCGCCAGCATGGCCGCCGACACCCACACGGCGCCGCCATCCAGCAGGATCAGCATGCCGCCGGCGATGGTGCCCAAAAGGATGGCGAGGAAGGTGCCGCCCTCCACCAGGGCGTTGCCGGCGATCAGTTCGTCGCGCGCCAGCAATTCCGGCAAAATGGCGTATTTGATGGGACCGGTGAAGGTGGCCTGCGCCCCCAGCAGGAACAGCGCGGCCAGCATCAGCGGCACGTTGCCCGCCCACAGCGCCCACGCCCCCAGGGCGCTGATGACGATCTCGGCCGCCTTCCACAGCTTCATCAGCCCGGTCTTCTCGTAGCGGTCCGACAATTGGCCGGCCAGGGCCGAGAACAGGAAATAGGGCGCGATGAACAATCCGGCCGCCACCGTCGCCAGCAGCTTGCCGTCCATGCCCGCGCCATCGCCCAGCCGATAGATCACCAGGATGATCAACGCGTTCTTGAACACGTTGTCATTGGCCGCCCCCAGGAACTGGCTGACGAACAGCGGCAGGAAGCGGCGGCGGGCCAGCAGGCGGAAGGTACCCTGGTGCATGGACTGTCTCCGTCACGGGTCGGACGGCGGCCGTCCCCACCTGGGATTGGCAGAGGCGGGGCCATGCGTCAACTGTTCCTGACGGCCACGCCCGATCGGGCCGCCCGCGCGGCCGTCAGCCCCAGGCCAGCGCCGCGCCATGCAGGTGGCGGCGCACGGCGGCGACCAGCTTGTGGCGGTCGCACGGCTTGGTCAGGTATTCGTCCACGCCGGCCGCCATGCCCACCGCCATGTCGGCGCCCAGCCCGTGCGAGGTCAGCATGACGATGCCGAGGTCCAGGCCGAAGCGCTGCCGCATCTCCTCGGCCAGCACGAAGCCGTCGTCGCCGGGCATCTCCACGTCCAGGATCAGCACCCGCGGCCGGACATGGCGCAGCAGCGCCCGCAATTCCTCGCCATCGGCGCAGGTGGCGACGGCGATACCCTGATGTTTCAGCAGGCCGGCGATGATGGCGCGCGTGGTCGGCTCGTCATCCACCGCCACCACATCGACCGGAGAGTCGGTCACGTTCATGGAAAGTCGCTCCTATTCCGGGCGGCACATTAGCGCCCGGACATGAACGAAGTTTCCGTCGCAAATAAACGAAGTGTATGCGCGCAGGCCTGCCCAAGGGCGGGCATGGGCAAACCGAAGGCCGATGCGACGACTACAGCAGGCTGCCCTGGCGGCCGTCATCCCTGGCCTTGGCCGGCTTCTTCGGCGCGGGCGGCGCCGGCGGGGCGGGCGGCGGCGGGGCGTCGCCGACCACCACATCGGCCTTGCCGTCCTGGAATTCCACGCTCCAGCCCGCGCCGGGCCGGGCATCGGCGGCGCGCATCACCGCGCCCGTGCCGTCGCGCACCACCGCATAGCCCCGTTGCAGCACGCCCTTGTAGCTGAAGCTCTCCAGCAGGGCGCCCAGGCTGTCCAGCCGGCGGCGGCGGTCGTCCAGCGCGCGGTCCAGCGCGGGGCGCAGGCGGCCGCCCACCTGTTCCAGCTTGACCTCGGCCTTGTCGATGCGGGCCTTCTCGGCGGCCAGGGCGGTTTTCACCGCATGCTCCAGCCGGGTGCCCCATTGGGCCAGCGCATGGCCCTTTTCGGTCAGCAGCTCGCGCGGATGCCGGAGCCGCGCCGCCAGCCGCTCCACCTCGGCTTCGCGGCGGTGCAGCAGGTTGGGCAGGGCCAGGCGCAGGCGCTCGACCCGGTCATCCAGGCGCAGCGTGCAATCCTCGATCACCCGCCGGGGATTGGGCAGGGCGCGCGACAGATGCTCGACCCGCACCCGCCGTTCCTCGAGCCCGCGCGCCATGGCGCCCACCAGCCGGCCGCCGCAATCGGCCACCTGGGCCACCAGTTCGGCGCGCACCGGCACCGCCTTTTCGGCGGCCGCCGTGGGCGTGGGCGCGCGCAGGTCCGAGGCGAAATCGATCAGCGTGGTGTCGGTTTCGTGCCCCACCGCGCTGATCAGCGGAATGGCGGACGCGGCGGCGGCGCGCACCACCACCTCCTCGTTGAACGCCCACAGATCCTCGATCGAGCCGCCGCCGCGCGCCACGATCAGCAGGTCGGGCCGCGGGATCGCCCCGCCCTGGGGCAACAGGTTAAAGCCGCGGATGGCGGCTGCGACCTGCGCCGCGGCGTTCTCGCCCTGCACGGCGACCGGCCAGAGC
>JAFAAW010000133.1 GCA_023426365.1 Pseudomonadota bacterium | reverse complement strand
AAAAAAGGCGGGCGCCTTGCGGCACCCGCCTTCTTCATTTCACCCTAAGCGGCAGCTTAGTGGCTGTGGCCGCAGCCGCAGCCGGAATGGGTGTGCTTGACCTCGAGGGCGGCGACGCCCGGCAGGGTCTTGCCTTCCAGCCATTCCAGGAACGCGCCGCCGGCGGTGGACACGTACGAGAACTTGTCGTCCACGCCCGCCTTGGCCAAGGCGGCGACGGTGTCGCCGCCCCCCGCCACGGTCAGCAGCTTGCCCTGCTTGGTGCGTTCGGCCGCGGCCTGGGCCACGGCGTTGGTCGCCTTGTCGAAGGGCGCGATCTCGAACGCGCCCAGCGGGCCGTTCCACACCAGGGTCTTGCAGCCGCCCAGGCGGTCGATGATGGCCTCGACGCTGGCCGGGCCGGCGTCCAGGATCATCTTGTCCTCGGGGACGGCATCCACCGAGACCACCTCGTTGGCGGCGTTCTCGGCGAACTCGCCGGCCACCACCGCATCGACCGGCAGGACGATGTGGCACTTGGCGGCCTTGGCCTTCTCCAGGATTTCCCGGGCGGTGTCGGCCATGTCCTTCTCGCACAGCGACTTGCCGACCGACTTGCCCTGCGCATACAGGAACGTGTTGGCCATGCCGCCGCCGATGATCAGGTAATCCACCTTGGCCACCAGATTGCCCAGCAGGTCCAGCTTGGTGGACACCTTGGCGCCGCCGACCACGGCCGCCACCGGCTTTTCCGGGGCGCCCAGGGCACGGCCCAGGGCTTCCAGCTCGGCCTGCATCAGACGGCCGGCGGCCGCCGGCAGAATATGGGCCAAACCTTCGGTGGAGGCATGCGCCCGGTGCGCAGTCGAGAAGGCGTCATTGACGTAGAGGTCGCCCAGCGCCGCCAGCTTGGTGGCGAAGGACGGCTCGTTCTTCTCTTCCTCGGGGTGGAAGCGCACATTTTCCAACAGCGCGATGTCGCCGTCCTTCAGGCCGGCGATCACACGCTCCGCCTCGGGGCCGATGCAGTCGTCGGCCCACGCCACGCTTTGACCCACGGCCTTGGCCAGCGGCTCCACCAGCAGCTTCTGCGAGTACTTGTCCTCGCGGCCCTTGGGCCGGCCGAAATGGGTGAGCACGATGACCTTGGCGCCCTTGGCGGCCAGCTCCTTGAGCGTGGCCGCCGAGCGGTCGATGCGGGTGGTGTCCGTGACCTTGCCGTCCTTGGCCGGGACGTTGAGGTCGGCACGGACCAGCACCCGCTTGCCCTTCACATCAAGGGCGTCGATGGTGCGGAACATTGTGTTCCCTCCGGCCCTTAGTGGGTGGCGACGTACTGCACAAAGCGCAGCATGTTGCAGGTGTAGCCGTACTCGTTGTCGTACCACGACACGACCTTGACGAAGGTGCTGTCGAGCTGGATGCCGGCTTCGGCGTCGAAGATGGACGGCAGCGGGCAGCCGACGAAATCGGTGGAGACCACCTTTTCATTGGTGAAGCCCAGCACGCCCTTAAGCGCGCCTTCGGAGGCGGCCTTCATGGCGGCGACGATCTCTTCGTACTTGGCCGGCTTTTCCAGCTCGACGGTCAGATCGACCACCGAGACGTCCGAGGTGGGGACGCGGAACGACATGCCGGTCAGCTTCTTGTTCAGGGCGGGCAGCACCACGCCGACGGCCTTGGCGGCGCCGGTCGAGCTGGGGATGATGTTCTCCAGGATGCCGCGGCCGCCGCGCCAATCCTTGGAGGACGGGCCGTCAACGGTCTTCTGGGTGGCGGTGGCGGCATGCACGGTGGTCATCAGGCCGCGCTTCACGCCCCAATTGTCGTTCAGCACCTTGGCGACCGGGGCCAGGCAGTTGGTGGTGCACGAGGCGGCGGACACGATGGTCTGGCCGGCATAGGTCTCGTGGTTCACGCCATAGACGAACATCGGGGTGTCGTCCTTGGAGGGGGCGGACTGCACGACCTTCTTGGCGCCGGCGGCGATGTGCTTCTCGCAGGCTTCCTTGGTCAGGAACAGGCCGGTGGACTCGATCACCAGATCGACGTTGACCTCGTTCCACTTCAGCTCGGCCGGGTCCTTGACCTGGGTCAGGCGGATCTTCTTGCCGTTGACCACCAGGGTGTTGCCATCGACCGAGATGTCGCCCTCGAAGCGGCCATGCACCGAGTCGTACTTCAGCATGTAGGCCAGGTACTCGGGATCGAGCAGATCGTTGATGGCGACGATCTCGAGTTCCGGATAGTGCTTGGTGGCGGCACGGAACACCATGCGCCCGATGCGGCCGAACCCGTTGATGCCTACACGAACAGTCATATCTTCCTCCACTTGGGTAACGACACGGCGTCAGCCAACCGGCCCAGGGGCGGACAAGCCAGAGGGCGCGGGGCGTCTGTTGGGCGGAATGCCTGCCGAATTCTAACGAAGACCATATTGCACACCTGCGGGGTCAAATCCAGCCCCGAAAGCGCCAAAACGCAGCGCGAATTGTGTGGAAATGCGCCACCCCTGGCATCGAAAACGCCGGCCCTTTGCAAGGAAGAAAAAGAACTCGAACGGGGGCCGCGCCGCCGCCAAGAGTAATCGCGCACCACGCCCCACCCGGACAGGTGGCGAATTCACTGGCCGCAAAAAATGCGGCGCTTGGCGTGATCTTCACGCGCCTTCGATCAACCGGTCCGGACCGCGCCCTTTTATCCGCTGGCTTGACGATGGGGCGCGCAATGCGGGGACAAGGGCGGTTTGCACAGGGCGGCCATGCATAGGGCGAAGATATCCGATCCATCTGGCACAGAACCGTCACCCATTCGGGACGATCCCGACCATCGTCCTGCCTCTTTCGCCCTGGGTGGGTACGGCGGAAGAACGATTTTGCCGCCCCGGCTTTGGCGTCATAGTGACCACACGAACACAGAGGTTGCCGCCACCCCCCCGGCGGCATCACCGAGGGCGCCCTTCCCCCCAATCCCCCCTTGGGCACCTCGTCACGGTCGGGCCGCCGGACACATGTCCGGCGGCCCGATTGTCATCGGGCGCCTTCTCTCGCACCCCATCAGCGGTAATCGCAGCGGTCGCCGGTCACCTCAACGAAGCCCTTGGCGCCCGGGGCGATGGTGAAGCGGTATTCGCCCCCCTTGACCACCATGGAATGCTGCAGCGGCAGCTTGCCGCTCACCTGGCTGTTCTTGCCGCCGATGGCGGTGAAATGGACGGTCACCGGCTTGTCGGGATCGAAGGCCTGTTCCGCGCCGTCGCCACCGCCGACGCCTTCGGCGGTCACGGTGATCAGATCGGCAAAGCGCACCCAGGTGGCGGCGCCGTCGAACTTGGCGGTCTTCACCATGAACCGCTTGGTGGACTCGCCGCCGCACCGCTTGGGCGGCTCGGCATTGGCGATGACGAAGGCCAGGCGCTTGGCGTCCAGGCCGCCGTCCAGCTTGGCGCGCAGGCCGGCGATCAGCTCCCGCATCTCCTCGGACGGCGCCACCTCGGCATAGCGCACGGCCAGATCGTCGGCGCGCTTCTTGTGTTCGTCCAATTCCGATTGCAGGCGGGCGACGGTTTCCTGATGGCCGGATTCGGCCACGCTCAGGCGCTGGATTTCGCCGCGGGCGGCGGCCAGCTCCTCGTCGGCCAGCCTTTGGCCGACCTGGTAGCCATAGAAGCCCGAGGCGCCCAGCGCCGCCACCAGGGCCGTGAATTTGAACAGCTTGCGCCAGATCTGCCAGTCATGCTGGCCGCGGCGGCTTCTGCGGCGGGCCATGATACCTCCAACAAGGGCGTTCCAGGCCCGGTGGGGTAAGGGCGGTTTGTGGCACGAAAAAGGCAGCGGCGCCCACTTCCCACAATGATCACGCCCCTGGCCCGGCCGCGTGCGGGCTAGAAGCGGCGCGCCTTGAATACGAGGCGTGCCGCTCCTGCGAGCATTGAGCGAGCGGCCAAGCTGCCGGAGGCCGCGCCCGGCGAGGGCGAATACGTGATGCAGATTTTCTGCATCACGAGCTAAACCGCCTCCTGCGCGACGGCCACCAGCTTGTACAGCCGCCCGTCCCGAAGCGCCGAGGTCGAAATCATCTTGAGCGCGGTGGCATCACCCACCTTGACCATGCGGGCATGAACGATGCCCTCGGCATCCTTGACCAGTTCGCGCACTTCCCACACCGCGCTGGAATCGGTGGGCTGGTACCTCTGTCCTGCAACAACCTCGCGTCGCGCCATCGCGTCTTTCTCCAACTTGTGGCCCGCATCCATCCCCCTGGGGCGGGAGTGTCTAGGGCAAGCCCCTGCCCTTTGGAAGAGAAATATGGTGTTCGCCCCCCTGTGCGCGAGACGACGGCCATTGGTTTTTGACACTCAAAGCACACAAAAGCATGATAAAGGTCATGCTTTAATTAATATCCTGCGACTATTGTAGGATAACCTGGCAATTTGCGCTGGACAAATGTATTGCTGCTTTATGCCCATAGTATGGCGGGGTAGTCATCGCCGAGTTTCATATTGCATTCCATGGCCCCTTGCCTATTTTTGCAAGTGCGAAAAGGGCATTCGGGCCGTGACTTGTGAGTGGTCTGACAACCTTTTTCCTAGTGACGGCACGGCCTGACTGCTGCAACTTAGCATCACGGACTGCCACGGAGCGGATGGCCGAACGGGGACGCCCCCGGATGCTGCGCCCCGGTCAAGCAATAATGAACGCCGCCGGGCAACCGGCGGATGCCGGACCGAAAAAGAAGACGGTGGGACCATGAAGATTCTGATCGCCGACGACCATGAACTTTTCCGTGACGGCCTGCGCCATGTGCTGGACCAACTTGGCGGGTCGCTGACCATCGTCGAGGCCAGCGATTTCTCGCAGGCTGTCGCCGCCGTGGAGCGCGAGACGGACATCGATATCGTGCTGATGGACCTGGCGATGCCGGGAATGACCTGGAACGAAGGGCTGCAGCGGCTCAAGGACATGCTGCCGGAATCGGTGCCGATCATCGTGCTGTCGGCTTCCGACGACCGCCGCCACGTGCTGCAGGCCGTCAACATGGGCGCCGCGGGCTTCATCCCCAAGACGTCGTCGTCGCGCGTCATGCTGTCGGCGCTCAAGCTGGTGCTGTCGGGCGGCGTCTACCTGCCGCCGGCCTTGCTGGAGCAGAGCGCGTCCCAGACCGACGGCATCGGCCCGCTGGCCAACGAAAACGCCGTCTCCTTCCTGACCCCGCGTCAGCGCGAGGTGCTGGCGCTGCTGGGCCAAGGCAAGTCCAACAAGGAGATTGCCCGCGTCCTGCAACTGGCCGAGGGCACGGTCAAGCTGCACGTCACCGCCATCCTCAAGGCGCTGAACGTCAACAACCGCACCCGCGCGGTGGTCGCGGCCTCGCAACTGGGCCTGACCTCGCCCGATTCCAGCCAGTTGGGCCGCTAGACCATCGAGCGTCACATATGACGCACGCTGGTCTGGTTTCATGTTTGCCCCTCGCCGGGCGCGCGGCTATGCGCCAGACTGGGTGTTGGCCGCTCTAGGTGTGAAGTCTCAGGAGGTTGCCCACTCGGTCTGAACCTTGGAAGCTGATGTTGCGACACATTGGCTAATTAGGGGGACCGAATGGGCATCCACAAGAATGCCCCGCTGGCGCCACCGGGTCGAGAGA
>JAFAAW010000084.1 GCA_023426365.1 Pseudomonadota bacterium | reverse complement strand
CGTAGGTCCTGGGAAAGAGGTTTCGGCATACAGGCTGGCCTCCGTCTCCAGCCTGTATCTTGAATCAGATTGCACGCCCCATGGGAATCCCAAACCGATTCCGGGCGAGCGGAAAGTGCTCTAGAGGCTGGCCTCGACCCACTCGTAGAGCTTGCTCTTGGGCAGGGCGCCGATCTTGGTGGCCGCCACCTGGCCGCCCTTGAACACCATCAGGGTGGGGATGCCGCGCACGCCGTACTTGCCGGGGGTGCCCGGGTTCTCGTCGATGTTCAGCTTGACCACGGTGATCTTGCCGTCCATGTCCTTGGACAGATCCTCGAGCGCGGGGGCGATCTGGCGGCAGGGGCCGCACCATTCGGCCCAGAAATCGACCAGCACCGGGCCGGAAGCCTTCAGCACCTCGGCTTCGAAGGTCGCATCGGTCACATTCTTCATCGCCAGTATCCTTGCTCCATGGTCGAGAGGAGAGGCCGCCTGGGCGGGCCGCGCGCTCTCCGAATTTGTGCCGTACTCTAAAAAGGCCCGGCCGGGGCGTCAAGGCGAGCCGCCGCGAACCTGTCGTGCCCCACCTGGGCGGGCCTTGGCAAATATGGTGGGTCGATGGGTCTTTGCGAGAGGGCGGCGGCGAAAGAAAAACCCCCGGAGGAAGGCCCTCCGGGGGTTTTCTCAGCGCTCACACGCGACGGCGGATTAGCCGTTCACGGCTTCCTTGAGGCCCTTGCCGGCCGAGAACTTCGGCTGCTTGGAGGCCGGAATCTGAATCTTTTCGCCGGTACGGGGGTTACGGCCCTCGGAGGCGGCACGCGAGGCCACCGAGAAGGAACCGAAACCGACCAGGCGAACCTCGTCGCCACCCTTCAGCGCGGCGGTGATCGCCTCGAACACACCCTCGACGGCCTTCTCGGCATCGGCCTTGGTCAGGCCGGAGAGTTCGGCAACGCGCGAAACCAGGTCAGCCTTGTTCATCGGTCTACATTCCCCTGAAAGTGTGAAATCCATTCGGACCCATCCGTCCTCCCCAATTGCCAGACCCCCATGCGCCCGTCAATGGCAGAAATGCAGGGGTCTCAGCGAAAACCGGTTTCCACGAGCAGCCGGTGGAACTCGCGCAGGTGCTTTTCCGCCTTCCCGGGATCGGGAACGCTGGCCAGGAACTTCTCCTCGAATTGGGGCTGGCGCAGATGGTCGATGACCCGCGCACGAGCCAAATTCAAGGACTTGCCCTCGATCAGCACGCCCGAACCGCAGAACTTGATCAGCCGTATGGCGCGCATGGCCAGGGGGTCGTCGGGCTTGTCGATCTTCTCGATCACCCCTTCATCCACCAGATACGAGGCAAGCGTATCATCCACATGGCCGGCAAGCTGCTGGCGCAGGTCGGCTTCCACCGGCTCGGCGCCCAGGAGCGTGCGATTGACCGCCGCCAGCGCCGCCATGCGTTCGGGCGGCGCCAGACGCACCGGCACCCAGGCGTCGATGCCCTTGGCGCCGCGCACCCGCCCGGCCAGGATGTCGGTCAGCGCCCGCCCCATGCTGCGCCCGACGGAGGAATCCGCCAGCGCCAGCAGGAATTGCACCCGCAGCACGTTGTCGGCCAGGGCGGACAGCGTCAGCTCGACCGCCTGGGCCGCGCCCACGGACCCCAGATGGGCGTGGATGCGGCTGACGCGATGGGTCAGCGCCTCTGCCGCCTCGCCCCCGCCCAGCACGCCGCGATGGCCGACCAGGCGGTGCATCACCTTGTGGCAGACCTCGGATTCCTGCTTGGGTTCATTGCGCGACAGCGGGTTCTGGCCGCCCAGTTCGCGCACCACCCGCGCCAGCAGCACCTGGCGCGATTGCGGCAGCGCCCCCTTGGCGAGCAGGGCGTTCAGGCCCTTGAAGGTCTCGGGCGAGAACTTGGCCGGCTGGCCCTTGCCCTCGGCCAGATCGGCCAGCGAACACAGCGCCGCCCCCAGATTGGCCTGATAGCCCAGCAGGTCCTGGATCAACTGGGCCGAGTTCAGGATGTCGGCGATCACCCCGTCCATCAGCGCCAGCGCCGGCCCGGCCCCTGCCTCCAGGCCGGCGGCCTCGTCGGCCCAGGCCAGCAGCACATCGAGCTTGCCGACCCACGAGCGGACCTCGAGCAGGCGCAGCGCCATGTGCGACAGGCACAGATAGGGATGCTCGTCGCCGCCCTTCCCCACCCCCTTGAGCACGTCGGCGAAGGTCTTGGGGGTGGCGGGCTTGGTGGCGGCGAACTTGCGGGCGCGCGCCATCCCCTCGTCCCACGCCTTGGACAGGTAATCGCGCCGCGCCTTGCCCTCGTCGCCGGTGGCGGCGGCCTGAAGGGTGGAGATGCGGTCGATGGAGGAGAACAGCAAGGTGCCCCGGTCCCCGAACCGCTTCAGCTCGGCCGCGCTGTGCAGCAATTCGCTGGGGCTGACCACCACCTCGTCCAGATATTTGCGCAACAGCCGGCCCATGGTCAGGCGCGCGTCCAGCCCATAGAAATCGGACAGCGCCCGGCACACCGGGGCGTCCTTGACCGGCGACAGCGAAATGTCGGCACCGCCCGATTTGGGAGCGGCGGTCTTTTCCTGGATGACGGTTTCCTTGTGCCGGCCGTCCACGCCCCTGCGGTCGCGCACCACCCGCACGGCGGAATGGTTGCCCTTTTGCAGCAGGTTGTCGGCGAACGCCTTGGCCTTGGCCTCGTCGGTGGCGAACTCGGCCACCACCCAGTGCTTGTCGGTCAGCACCTGGATTTCGAAAGAGACGTTGGGCGCGCTCATGCCGGCACCTCCGGCGCCAGCAGCGGACGGCGCCGCGCCGCTTCGGCCACGCCGTCGGCGCCGATGGTGGCAGCCAGTTGCGCCGCGCCGCGGCGGGCCGATTCGGCCAACGCCCCCTCTCCCGAGGCGGCCGCCAGGGTCAGCCACACATAGGCTTCCACCTCGTCCTTGGCCACGCCCTGCCCGGTGGCGCACAGGACGCCCAGGTTGTAGCAGGCAAGCGCGTGCCCCTGGCGCGCCGCCAGGCGGAACAGCCGCACCGCCTCGGCCTCGTCATGGGGCACGCCGTCGCCGGCCAGATGCAGCAGGCCCAGATCGTACTGGGCGCCGGCATTGCCGCCGGCCGCCGCCTTGCGGTACCAGTCGAGGGCGGCGGTGGCGTCCTTGCGCACGCCCTGGCCCAACTGATGCAGCACCGCCATGTGATATTGCGCGCGCGGTTCGCCCGCGCGCGCCGCCTCGCGGAACCAATGGGCGGCGGCGGCGGCATCCTTGGGCAATCCCAGTCCCGCCGACAGCATCAGGCCCAGGTTGAACTGGGCGATGGCCAGCCCCTGTTCGGCCGCGCGCTGGCAATAATGGGCCGCCTCCACGGGGTCGGCCTCGGCGCCGCGCCCCTGGCGCAGCATGTTGGCAAGGTTGAACTGGGCCTCGGCCTCGCCCCGGTCGGCGGCCTGGCGATAAAGGTCCACCGCGCGGGCCTCGTCGCGGGCGACGCCAAGGCCGCCTTCGTGCAGGGCGCCCAGGGCGAACAGCGCGCCCGCGTCGCCGCCGGCCGCCGCCTTGCGGAACCATTGCGCCGCCACCGCCGGATCGGCGGCACAGCCGCGCCCGGCGCGGATCATGTTGCCCAGGTTGAACTGGGCGCTGGGGTCGCCGGCCTGGGCGGCCGCCAGATACCAGCGCAGGGCCTCGGCATCGCTTTGCCGCACGCCCAGGCCCAGATCGTACAGAACCGCCAGCCCGTACTGGCCGCGCGGGTCGTCCGCCTTGGCGGCGGCGCCATACCAGCGGGCCGCCTCGGCCGGATTCTCCTCGACGCCCTGGCCCAGGCGATAGGCGTTGCCCAGGGCTACCTGCGCGGCGGGATCGCCGGCCTGGGCGGCGCGGGCCAGCGCGCCCATGTCCTCGGCCGCCTCGCCCTCGTACAGCGGATCGGGATCGGGGTCGGGCGCGGTCAGCGGCAGGTCCACGCCGCCGTCGCCCTCCGGCGCCTCGGCCGGCTTCAGGCTGTCGAGCAGGTCCTCCAGGCTTTCCTGGCGGCGGGCCGCCGGCGCCGGCTCGCCCGCCGGCGGGGTGACGTCCACCCCCTGGGCCGCCAGTTGCGCCAGCGTCGAGCGCGCCTGTCCGTGCCCCTGCGCCGCGGCGCGGTTCAGCCACTTGACCGCCTCGCCCAGATCGCGCGGCACCTTGGCGCCCAGGCGATAGCATTCCGCCAGACTGAACTGGGCCGCGGCATCGCCCGCCTCGGCCGCCTGCCTGTGCAGGGCCACAACTTCGGGTTCACGCGCCATCGTGTCATCCGCCCCTGACATAACCGGGGATCAGGATGCCACAGCCGGCCCCGCCCGTCATTGTGGTTGGTGGGGCAGACGCAAGGGATGGGCCGGCAGATGCAGGGTGAAGCGGCAGCCCTTGCCGAGTGTCGAACGCAGTGCGATGCGCCCGCCCAGCAGCCCGGCCAGGCGGCGAACGATGGCAAGCCCCAGCCCCAACCCCTGGCTGCGATCGCGGGCGGAATTGGCGACCTGATGGAATTCCTCGAACACCGCTTCCTGATCTTCCTGGGCGATGCCGATGCCGGTGTCGGCCACCACGATGGCCACCCCGTGCGCACTGCGGCGGCAGCCTAGCAGAATGCGGCCGGCCGGGGTGTAGCGAATGGCGTTCTCGATCAGGTTGCGCAGCAGCCGCTCCAGCAGGGCGGCATCGGTGATCACCGCCAGACGCGGCGCCACCAGCCGCAGCCGCAGCCCCTTTTCGGCGGCGCGGATGCGATATTCCTCGGCCAGCCGGTCCAGCAACTGGCCCAGATCGACCCGGTCCAGCGCGGGCACCACCACGCCGGCATCCAGCTTGGACATGTCGAGCAGGCTGTTGAGCAGCAGGCGCAGGCCGTCCAGCGCATGTTCCATCTGGGTGGTGACCGGCTCCATGGGGGTGCCGGCCAGCCGGATCTTCATCACCTCGATCAGCAGCAGCAGCGACTGGACCGGCTGGCGCAGATCGTGGCTGGCGGCGGCCAGGAACTTGGACCGGGCCAGCGATGCCCGCTCCGCCTCGGCCTTGGCCTCCAGCGCCTCGTCACGCGCCGCCTTCAACTGCGCCTCGGCCCCCTTGACCGCCGAGATGTCGATATTGACCCCGAACGCCCCCAACAGCGTGTCATCCACGTCGTAGGACACCATGCCGATGCCGGTCAGCCAGCGGATGCGCCCCTGGCTGTCGGTGATGCGGTACTCCACCCGGTATTCGCGCGACCGGGTGCTCAGCACGCGGTCGATCTCGCCCATCACGGCGGCGCGGTCGTCGGGGGCCAGCAGTTCCAGCCATTCGCTCAGCGTCTTGGGCGGCGGGCCGGCGCCGTACAGCGCCCCCATGTCGCCGGTCCAGTCCAGCCCGTCGGTGACGGCATCCCAATGCCAGGTGACGGCATGGGCGGCACGCAGTGCCACCGCCAACTTGTCGGCGGTGTCGCGCGCGGTGCGCTCCAGCCGGTCCTGCCGGCGCAGCGCGATGGTCGCCAGCGCGCCGCCGATGGTCACCAGGATCATGAAGGCGATAGTCCGGCCGAAGGTGGCGCGCCAATTGGCCAGCATGTCGCGATCGGCCAGCGCCACGGTGGCGTAAAGCGGATAGCGGTCCAGCTTGCGGAAGGCCGCCGCGCGCACCACGCCGTCCAGCGGCGAGGCGCGGCGATAGACGCCCTCCACCTCGCCGGCCGCGAAGACGCGGTCCACGTCCTCGGCCCGGACGGGGCGGTCGATCATCTCCTCCACCAGCGGATGGCGCACCACCACGCGATGGTCCAGGTCGCGCACGGACACCACCGAGGCCGGGGGCAGCAACAGGCTTTGCCAGAACGGGGACAGGAACTCGATCAGGCCCACATTGGCGACCACCATGCCGGCGAAGCGGCCATCCACCCGCAGCGCGCGCGCGACCTGGATGCCCCATTTGTTGGAAATCCGGCCGCGAATCAGCCGCGAGATCACCGGCCCGTCCATGGAGCCGTCGCGCAACGACCGGAAATAGTCGCGGTCGGCCAGCGATCCGCCCGGCGGGGTGCCCACGGAATTGGCCACCACCCGGCCGTCGGCATCCGTCAGCGTCATGGACACGATGCCGTGCCCCTCGCGCTGGATGTCGGCCATGGCCGATTGCAGGAATGTCACGCGGTGGTCGTTCAGCCGCAGGCCGGCGCGCAACTCCCCCGGCTCCACCAGGGCCGCCACCTGACGCAACACCAGGTTGGCGCGGTCGAACGAGGAGGCAGCCTGTTCCTCCACCAGCCGGACATACGAGGTCGCCAGTTGGTTGGCCTGGTCATAGGCGTGCCGGCGCGAGGTCCACAGATCGACCGCCATGTAGACGTCGAAGCTGAGGATGAACACCCACAGCAGAACCAGATGGCGGTAGGCCCCGAACCCTTGCGGCATGCGACGTCCAACGTTGATTGCCGCGCCGGACGATGGAAAATCATCCGCCGACAGCCCCCTGCCGTTGAACTATCGGCCATCGGCCAGGGGGGCTGTCAAGCGGCGAAGGCGCAACGCCTAGTCGCGCCGCCCCGCAACCGGTGAGGGCAGTTCGATATTGACTTCCAGAACTGAAAGGTGCTGTTCGCGATCCAGCTTCACCTGGACGCGGTCGTCGTCCACCGCCACGTATTTGCGGATGACCTCGATCAGCTCGCGCTGCAACTGCGGCAGAAAGTCGGCGCCCGACAGGCCGGCACGCTCGTGCGCCAGCAGGATCTGCAGGCGTTCCCGGGCGGCGTCGGCCGATTTCTTCGGGGTGCGGCCGAACAGCGAGAAAATGCTCACGCGCTCCTCCGCAGCAGGCGGTCGATCAGGCCGCGCTTGGCCACGCGCGGCACGGTGACGGGAATGTCCTCGCCCAGCAGGCGGGCGACGGCCTCACCATAGGCGCGGCCGGCCAGCGATTTCTCGTCCAGGATCACCGGCTGGCCGATGTTGGACGCCTGCAGCACCGACGGGCATTCGGGAATGATGCCCAGCAGGGGCACGGCCAGGATGTCCTGGACGTCCTCGACCTTCAGCATTTCGCCTTTTTCCACCCGGTCGCCGTCATAGCGGGTCAGCAGCAGGCTTTGCGGCACGCTCTCGCCCTGTTCCGCCTTGCGCGACTTGCTGGTCAGCAGGCCGATCATGCGGTCGGCGTCGCGCACGGACGACACTTCCGGGTTGGACACCACGATGGCCTCGTCGGCGAAATACATGGCCAGGAAGGCGCCGCGCTCGATGCCGGCCGGGCTGTCGCAGATGATGTAGTCGAAATCGGCGCGCAGTTCCCCGATCACGCGCTCGACGCCCTCTTGGGTCAGGGCGTCCTTGTCGCGGGTCTGCGAGGTGGGCAGCACGAACAGCTTGTCCAGCCGCTTGTCCTTGATCAGCGCCTGATGCAGCTTGGCGTCGCCGTTGATCACGTTGATGAAGTCGTACACGACGCGGCGCTCGCAGCCCATGATCAGGTCCAGGTTGCGCAAGCCCACGTCGAAATCGATGACCGCGGTCTTGAAACCCTTGAGCGCCAGGCCGGCCGACAGCGCGGCAGAGGTGGTGGTCTTGCCGACACCGCCTTTGCCCGAGGTGACAACGATGACTTTTGCCAACTGACTTTCTCCTCTCAAACAGCCTCTTGCCGCAGGGTCTCGCCATCCAGGCGGATCTGCGCCGGCTTGCCGGCCAGGGCCGGATCCAGTTGTTCGCTGACCATATACAGACCGGCGATGGAAACCAACTCGGCGTCCATCGCGCGGCAGAAAATGCGCGCCGACTTGTCGCCGCTCATGCCCGCCAGGGCGCGGCCACGCAGCGGCCCATAGACGTGAATGTGCCCGTCGGCCAGCAATTCGGCGCCGTGGCTGACCGGCCCCAGCACGATCAGGTCCCCCTTGTGGGCATAGACCTGGCGGCCCGAACGCACCGGCTCCGAGATGATCTTGGTGCCGTCGGCGGCCTTGGCCGGCGCGGTGGCGGCCGCCTTCGCGGCGGCCGGATCGGTGGCGCGGCCGGCGGGAAACGGCGGCAGGCCCAGGGCGGCGGCGGCGCGTTCCCAGGCGGCATTGGCGCGTTGCACGCCGACCGGGTTGATGCCCAAGGCGCGCAGGCGGGCACAGAATTCGGCCATGTCCACCGGCGGCTTGGCTCCGGTGGCCGACAGGTCCAGGACGATGGGCGCATTGCGATAAAAGCCCGGCGCCAGCGACAGCATGGTCGCCAGCCGGGGAAAGAATTCGGGATCGTCCGGCGCGTGGACCTTCAGCGTCAGCAAAGTCATCGAGGCGGCGCGCAATTGAAACGGCGAGCTGTCCTCGGTGATGCTGGTCATTGGCCGTGCGGCCTGTCCGTCCATGCCTCTTTCCCTTTTCAGTGGCGGTTGGGGGCCGGACCATGACGCAGGACGCCTGCAAAGGCAAGAATCAACAACGAGTCGGAACGCAAAAGCGCCCCCCGCGGAGCCGGCGGCGGGGTTGTTTTTGGGGGTTGGTTTTTTAGTT
>JAFAAW010000082.1 GCA_023426365.1 Pseudomonadota bacterium | reverse complement strand
CGTAGGTCCTGGGAAAGAGGTTTCGGCATACAGGCTGGCCTCCGTCTCCAGCCTGTATCTTGAATCAGATTGCACGCCCCATGGGAATCCCAAACCGATTCCGGGCGAGCGGAAAGTGCTCTAGAGGTGCCGCCACGCCATTTCCTGGGCGCGATAGGCGGCCAGATCCCGTTGCAAGCGTTGCAGGCGCCGGTCCCGCGGCGCGGCGGTGCCGCCGATCCTGGCCCGCAACGCCGCCGCCTGTTCGCGCGCTTCGCCGGCCAGCCGTTGGAACAGGCGTGCCCGTTGCGCTGGGATCGCGGCCGAGGGGGCCGGATCGGCACCGGGGATGGGGCCGTCATAGCGGCGCTCAAGGGAATCGCGGTGGGCGAGCATGGTTCGCAATTAGAACATATTGCGAACAAAAAGTCGAGAGGCTACTGGCTGGCCCACAGGATGCGGGCGATCCACGCCACCTCCTCGGTGGCGAGGATGCGGCCCTGATGGGCGGGGTTGAGCGAGGCCAATTCGATCTTCTTGGCGGTCTGGCGCACCAGTTGCTTGACCATCACCTCGCCCTCGACGGTGCGCACCACCACCCGGTCGCCCCGGCGCACGGAGGCGGCCGGCGCCACGATGACGCGGTCGCCGTCGCGGTACAGCGGCTCCATGCTGTCGCCGGACACTTCCAGGGCATAGGCATGGGGGTCGCCCACCTCGGGGAACGGGATCTCGTCCCA
The DNA here is from genome assembly GCA_023426365.1 of Pseudomonadota bacterium. GTDB lineage: Bacteria > Pseudomonadota > Alphaproteobacteria > Rhodospirillales > Magnetospirillaceae > Magnetospirillum. Next base: position 25,158 of record JAFAAW010000082.1, on the reverse strand, counting down.
CCCGCTGCCCGCCGGATAGCCGGCATCGTCGAAATAGCCGCGGTCGCCCGCCTGGGCAAAGCCGATCAGCGGCAGGTGGCCGGCGCCGCCCGGGTGCGGTCCGCCCTCGATATGGCCCAGCAGATCGGCCAGGGAGGCGCCGGTCGCCTCCAGCACCTTGGCGACGCTTTCGGTCGAGGGCCAGCGCAGCTTGCCCTCGCGGGTGACGCGCTTGCTCTTGTTGAAGGTGGTGGGGTCGAGGCCGGCACGGCGGGCGAGCGCCGAGGCCGTCAGTCCGTGGTCGCGAGCCAGGGCGTCGATGGCGGCCCAAATATCGGCGTGCTTCAGCATGCGATGATGCTCTCGCAATCGGTGGTTTAGGTCAGCAGGAATATCAGCCTATCTCCCTTGACTCAATGCCGGCGTTTCCGGCATCAATGTTCACGTTAAGTTCTGCCTGGGAGGCGCCGTGATGCGTGTGGGGAAGTTTGCGCTCAGGCCATACAGCGAGCGCGAGGCGCAGCCCTTCGCCACCGCCGAGGAGGCGTGGCTGTGGTTTGCGCGCTGCCAGTTGGCCCGCGTCGAGGGGGTGCGCTTTACCGCCGATAGCGGGGAGGTGGCGCGTCCCTGCGATCCCGACGACATCTATCGCGTGGTCGGGCGTTTGCGCCGCCAGGGGGTGCTGGCGGCCGCTCACGTGGCGGTGCTGGGGCGCTTTGGCTGTCGCCTGCTGCCGCCCGATCCCTGGGCCGGCGACACCGTGGGGGAGGCGGCACTGTGGGGCGAGGCGATGGACCGCCTGACCGGCCCGTTGCGGGCCAAGGGGATCGTGGCATGAGCGGCGGGCCGTGCGACGGCGGCTGGCGCTATGCCCTGGTGGTGTTCACGGACGCCACCGAATTGTGGTGGCTGCGGCTGTTGCGGCGGGGGTTCCGCCATTGCTTCGTGGCGTTGTCCATGCCCTCGGGATGGGTGGTGGTGGACCCGTTGTCGCACCGGACGTCGGTCGCCTATTTCCCTGGATCACAGGAATTTGATCTTGCCGGCTGGTATCGCCAGCATGGCATGGCGGTCGTGGCTGTGGAGAATCACTCCCCTTATAGGAGATGCGCACCGCCTCTTCCCTACTCCTGCGTCGAAAGCGTCAAGAGAATCCTGGGGATTCGTGCGGCTTTCGTGCTCACCCCCTGGCAGTTGTATTGCCACCTAAACAAAAAAAGAACCTTTGCTATTGACGGGGTGGGAAAAATAGGGATATAGTCTTTTCATCAACGCCAGAACTGCGCCCGAAGCCCGACCGAGTGAGCAAGCTCGGCCGGGCTTCTGTGTTTTTCGGCGGCGGTTAAAAATTCCTATTCGGAGATTGTCATGGGTGGATTCTTCAGTAAGCCGTCCCCCCCGCCGGTCTATGTCCCCCCGGTGGTCGAAACCGACCCCGATGCGGAAGCGCGCAAGCAGCGCGAGGCCGCGATCGCCCGCAACCGCCGCGGCCGTGCCGGCATGGTCGCCACCTCGGACCGCGGGGTGCTGACCCCCGCCGCCACGGGCGGCAAGACGCTGTTGGGGGAATAGATGGGCGCGCTCTCCAACACCGCCGAGCGGGGCCGCGCCGACGACCTGCTGGGACCCGACCGCGACCCGGCCCAATTGCTGCGACGCTATGCCAAGGCGCGGCAGCGCCGTTCGGCGTGGGAGGCCCATTGGCAGGAATGTTACGATTATGCCCTGCCGCTGCGTGATGCCGTGCTGCACCAGGGCAATCCGGGGGAAAAGAAGGGCGACCGCCTGTTCGACGGCACCGCGCCCGATGCGGTGGACCAGTTGGCCGCCAGCCTGCTGTCCGAGCTGACCCCGCCCTGGGCGCAATGGTTCGGCCTGACCGCCGGCGCCGATCTGAGCGGCGACGAGCGCGAGCAGGTGGCGGCCGTGCTGGATCGCGTGGCGGCCGTGCTGCAATCCCATTTCGACCGCTCGAACTTCGCGGTGGAAATGCACCAGTGCTACCTGGACGTGGTCACCGGGGGCACCGCCGTGCTGCTGTTCGAGGAGGCGCCGCCCGGCGAGCCCTCGGCCTTTCGCTTCGCCGCCGTGCCCCTGGGGCAGGTGGTGCTGGAGGAAGGGGCGGACGGTCGGCTGGACACCACCTTCCGGCGGTCGGAACTGACCATGGCGGCGCTGCAGGCGCGCTTTCCCAACGCCCGCCTGGCCGACAGCCTGATGCGACAGGCCGAGGACGACCCCGACCACCGCTTCGCCGTGGTCGAGGCGGTGGTGCCGGCACAGTCGGGGCATTTCTATCGCTACGCGGCCGTGCTGGAGGAAGGCGACGGCGACGAGGCGCTGCTGGCCGAGGGGCGGTTCGAGCAAAGCCCGTTCATCAATTTCCGCTGGCTCAAGGCCCCGGGCGAAAGCTATGGCCGGTCGCCGGTCATGAAGGCGCTGCCCGACATCAAGACCGCCAACAAGGTAGTCGAGCTGGTGCTGAAGAACGCCACCATCGCGGTGACCGGCATCTGGCAGGCCGATGACGACGGCGTTCTGAACCCCGCCAACATCAAGCTGGTGCCCGGCACCATCATCCCCAAGGCGGTGGGGTCGGGCGGGCTGCAGCCGCTGGAGGCGCCGGGCCGGTTCGATATCTCGCAACTGGTGCTGGACGATCTGCGCGGCCGCATCCGCCACGCCCTGCTGGTGGACAAGCTGGGCCAGCCCGACGCCCCGCGCATGACCGCCACCGAGGTGCTGGAGCGTTCGGCCGAGATGGCGCGCCTGCTGGGCGCCACCTATGGCCGCCTGCAATGCGAATTGCTCAGCCCGCTGATCATGCGGGCGGTCGGCATCCTGCGCCGGCGCGGCGAAATCCCCGATCTGCTGATCGACGGCCATTCGGTCGATCTGCTCTACAAATCGCCGCTGGCGCAGAACCAGGCGCAGCGCGACGCCATGAACATGCTGACCTGGCTGTCGTCGCTGGCCCAGTTGGGGGCGGGCGGGCTGCAGGTGGTGGATGCGGTCGCCGCCGCCAAGTGGCTGGGGCGGGCCTTCAACATCCCGGCCGAACTGATGGTCCAGCCGGGTGGGGGAGGCGGCGATGGCGTCTGATTCCGGCTGGACCTGGTTCGAGCCGGCGGCATCGGCGGGCGATGACCGCCGCCTGCGGCTGGCCCGCATCTTCGCCCGCCTGTTCAGCGGCGCCGACGGCGAGACGGCGCTTGGCTACCTCACGCAACTGACAACCGAACGCTGCCTGGGGCCGGATGCCCCGGACGCCGCCCTGCGAAGCCTGGAGGGCCAGCGCCAGTTGGTCCTGCACCTGCAATCGCTGATCCGTCTTGGCCGCGAGGGCGGCTGAGGCCCCAAGACAAAGGAGCATACGTGATGCATTACGAGGATTCCCTGGACCCCAACGAGCCCGAACTGGGCGCGGCGTCGACCATCCCGGAAAAGTTCCGCGATCCGCGCACCGGCATGGTCCGCACCGAGGCGCTGCTGGGCGCCTATCTGGAGCTGGAGCGCCGCATGCACGCCATGGTCAAGGTGCCCGGCCCCGATTGTTCGCCCGAGGAACGGTGCGCCTTTCATCGCGCCCTGGGCGTTCCCGACAGCCCCGACGGCTACACCATCCAGTCGCGCCACGAATTACTGTCGCCCGACCCCGAGGTGAACCGCCGCCTGCATTCGGCCGGCTTCACCCCTGAGCAGGCGCAACTGGTCTATGACCTAGCGCATGACTGCATGCTGCCCATGCTGGCGCATGTGGCCGATGATTACGACCAGCGCCGCCACCTGGACCGGCTGAAGGAACATTACGGCGGCGACGCGCGCTGGTCGGAAACCGCCCGCCAGGTATCGGCCTGGGGCAAGGCCAACCTGCCCGAGGAGGTGTATCAGGCCCTGGCCCGTTCGCCCGAGGGGGTGATGGCCATGGAACGCATGATGGCGTCGGGCGAGCCGGCCATGGGCCGCGTGCCGGCGCCGCGCGACGAAGCCCCCGACGAGGCCGAGCTGAAACGCATGATGCAGGACCCGCGCTATTGGAAAAAGCGCGACCCGGCCTTCATCGACAAGGTTTCGTCCGGCTTCCGCCGGCTGTACGGAGAATAGGGGAGGAGGCCGCCCCCGTCGCGCGCCGGGTCCGGCGCGCGGCGGGTCAGCGGCGCAAGTCGTTCAGGTTCTCGACGCCCAGTCGGCGCAGCGACTCGGTCTTTTCCAGCGCGCGACGCACCGAATCGGAGGCTTCGTCGATCATCTTGCGCAGGTCGTCCACATAGCGGCGCATGGTGTCGGACACCGTGCGGAATTCCTTTTCATGGACGCCGGCGGCGGCCGCTTCGATGGCGATGTTGGTGGCGATCGAGTCGGACTGGCTGACCACTTCCTCGACGCCGTGGGCGCGGCGCGACAGGTCTTCCACATTGGTGGACAGGGTGTCGAGCTTGTCCACCAGCGACCGCATGGCCTCGGCGAAAGCGGCGCTGTCGCTGCCCGAGTTCTCCTCGACCTGACGCAACTGCTTCAGTTCGTCCTCGATCTGCTCGGACAGGGCGTCGGTGCGCACGCGCTGCTGGTTCATCTCGCCCCGGATCTGCGCCAGGCGGTTGACCAGTTCGCGGGTGTACTGGGTCAGGGCGCGCACCGCGCGGCCCTTGTCGCCGGCGCGGCCGGCGGCCAGCTCGGCGTTCAGCGACAGGATGCGCAGGTTCTCGGCCAGCTCGTCCAGCTCGCCAAAGGCGTGGAAAGCGCGGCGGCAATCGGCAAGCAGTGCGCTCGCCCGGGTCTCGATGCGCTCGGTGCGCAGGGTGCCGCTGGTGGTGCGCGTTGCTTGCACAGTGTCGCTCATGACTTTCCGTAAATCCCTTGCCGCCCAGGAATTAGGCCCTTCAGGGCAGTGATCATAGCGATTTTCCCGCCATGCGACAGTGGGAAATTTTGTGACGCTCTTGGCGCTCCGGCCCCGTTTGCGGGCCGTCGAGCGCCGCCCGCCCCTTGCCCTGCCGCGACACCGCGCGGGGCAAGGGGCGGCGTGCTTTTCCCCCGTCCGTTTCCTTCGCCGGAGAACCGCCTGGCCGGCCCGGCGAAGGCATGCACGCCGCCCACGGCGGCCCCGTCCGGGGCCGGAACCGGCGGACGGCGCGGTCTTGCCCATCATCATCAAAGGATCGCGACAATGTCTGTCAGTGTCATCAACAGCTATTCCAAGGATTACGGCGCCCAGGTGCACGCCGCCTTCCAGCGCCAGGGGTCCAAGCTGCGCAACACCGTGCGCACCCGCAACAACGTCACCGGCGCCATCGCCGTGTTCCAGAAGGTCGGCAAGGGGGCGGCCAGCACCAAGGCCCGGCACGGCAAGGTGCCGGTGATGAATGTCGATCACCAGACGGTGGAATGCCAGCTGTTCGACTATTACGCCGGCGACTGGCTGGACAAGCTGGACGAACTGAAGATCGAGCACGACGAGCGCGCCGTGCTGGTCAATGCCGGCGCCTATGCGCTGGGCCGCAAGACCGACGAACTGATCATCGCCGAGCTGGACAAGTCCACCAACCACGCGCTGGACGCCACCACGGGCCTGACCAAGGAAAAGGTGCTGGCGGCGTTCGAGATGCTGGGCGAGGCCGACGTGCCGGACGACGGCGAACGCACCGCCATCGTCGGCTGGAAGCAATGGTCGGACCTGTTGCAGATCGACGAGTTCACCGATGCCGATTACGTCGGCACCGAGGACCTGCCGTGGAAGGGCACCCAGGCCAAGCACTGGCTGGGCACCCTGTGGATGCCCCATTCCGGCCTGACCAAGTCGGGCAACGTGCGCCGCTGCTTCTGGTACCACAAGACCGCCATCGGCCACGCCGTCGGCTCGGAGGTGAAGTCCGAGATCACCTATCACGGCGACCGTGCCGCCTGGTTCATCAACAACATGATGAGCCAGGGCGCGGCCCTGATCGACCCCGCCGGCATCGTCTCCCTGCGCTGCCTCGAATCCTGATCCCCATAACCAAGGAGACCCCGCTCATGGCTTATCAGTCCAAGGATCTGTCGGTGCTGGCCTATGCCAACGGCTTCACGCTGTGGCACTACACCACCGCCGACGCCGCCACGGCCGTCGATACCGCCGGCTATTTCAACGCCGCCGCCGACATGCTGCGCGCGGGCGACATCATCATCGCCAATGTGGACAGCGCCTCGGCCCCCAAGGCGGGGCTGTTCCTGGTGTCCAGCGCGTCGGCCGGCGCGGTCGATGTCAACGACATGACCCAGGTGGGCGCGGCCGACGCCCGCTGACCGCCTTTCGCTGACGCCGCACGGGCCGGCCTTTCGCTGGGAAGGCCGGCCCGTGCGGTTTTGCTCCGCCGCTTGTTCAGGAGAGACCCGCCATGGCGCTGTCGGCCATCGCGCTTTGTTCGCGCGCGCTGTTGAAAATCGGCGCCGCCACCATCGCATCCTTCGACGAAGGATCGGCCGAGGCCGAGGTGGCGGCCAATCTGTATCCTTCCGTCCGCGATGCCCTGCTGTCGGCGCATCCGTGGAACTTCGCCACCGGTCAGATATCCTTGCCCCGGCTGGCCGCCGTGCCGGTGGCCGATTTCTCCCATGCCTATCAGTTGCCGGCGGATTTCCTGCGCGCGCTGTCGGCGGGGGTCGGCGGCCAGGGTTTCGGCGTGTCCTATCGCATCGCCGAGAACCGCCTGCACGCCGACGCCGATGGGCTGGTGCTGACCTACATCTTCCGTCCCGACGAGATGGCGTTTCCGCCCTTCTTCGATCAGGCGCTGATCGCGCGACTGGCGGCGGAGTTCTGCATCCCGCTGACCGAGAGCACCACGCGGGCCGAACTGCTCTATCGCCTGGCCGAGGACGAGTTCCGCCGCGCCAAGCTGGCCGACGGCCAGCAGGACACGCCGCAGGCCATCACCCATTTCCCCTTGGTCGAGGTGCGTTCATGAGCGTCACGCTGACGAAGACCAATTTCACCGCGGGCGAGCTGAGCCTGGACATGCTGGGGCGCGGCGACCTCAGCGCCTATGCCAACGGCGCCAGGCGCCTGCGTAACGTGGTGATCGCGCCGGTGGGCGGGGTGTCGCGGCGGCCGGGCCTGCGCCACGTGGACGTGGCGCGCGGTCCCGGCCGGCTGATCGCCTTCGAGTTCAATACCGAGCAGACCTATCTGCTGGTGGTGACCGATGGCTATGTCACCATCTATGCCGACGGCGCCAAGGTGGCCGGTTTCGCGGCTCCCTGGACCGCCGCGCAGGTGCCGCAACTGCGCTGGAGCCAGACCGCCGACACCCTGCTGGTGGTCCACCCCGACGTGGCCCCGCGCAAGATCACCCGCACCTCGCACGCCGACTGGACCATCGAAGGGTGGAGCTATCACGCCAAGGATGGCGTCATCCACCAGCCCACCCACAAATTCGCCGCCGATCCGGTGACCATGGCGGCGTCGGCGGTGTCGGGCACGGTAACGCTGAGCGCGTCGGCGCCGGTCTTCGTGGCCGGCCATGTGGGGGGACGTTTCCGCCTGCAGCAGAAAGAGGTGGAGATCACCGCCGTGGCCTCGGCGACCCAGGCCACCGCCAGGGTCGTGCAGACCCTGGTGGGCACGGCCGCCACCACCGACTGGGAGGAACAGGCGTTCTCGGCGGTGCGCGGCTGGCCGGTGTCGGTGTGCTTTCACCAGGACCGGCTGGTCATCGGCGGCGCGCGCGATCTGCCCAACCGGCTGTGGATGTCGCAATCGTCGGACCTGTTCAACTTCGACCTGGGCGACGGCAAGGACGACGAAGCCATCGAGTTCGCCCTGCTGTCCGATCAGGTCAACGCCATTCGGGCGGTGTTTTCCGGCCGCCACCTGCAGGTGTTCACCTCGGGTGCGGAATGGATGGTGTCGGGCGATCCGCTGACGCCCTCCAGCATCCAGTTGACCCGTCAGACCCGCATCGGCTCGCCGGTGGATCGCCAGGTGCCGCCGCGCGACGTGGACGGCGCCACCCTGTTCGTTTCGCGCAGCGGCACCGATCTGCGCGAGTTCCTTTATGCCGATGTGGAACAGGCCTATCAGTCCACCGACCTGGCCATGCTGGCCAAGCACCTGATGGTGGCGCCCGTGGACCAGGACTACGACCAGCGCCGCCGGCTGTTTCATGTGGTCATGGCCGACGGCACGCTGGGCACCGTGACCATCTACCGCACCGAAAAGGTGACGGCCTGGACCGGGCACGCCACCGACGGCGCCTTCCGCTCGGTGGCGGTGGTGGAAGGCGAGGTCTATGTGCTGGTCGAGCGGGCCGGCGGCATGATGATCGAGCGCTTCGACGACCAGCTTGCGCTGGATGCCGCCATGACCGGCAGCGCCGCCGCGCCCAAGGCGCGATGGAGCGGCCTGGAGCATTTGGAGGGGCAGGAGGTGCGCATCCTGGCCGATGGCGGCGCGCTGGAGACGGCGGTGGTGGTCGATGGCGGCGTCACCCTGCGCGAGCCGGCATCCGAGGTGCAGATCGGCCGCGGCTACACCCACGAGATCGAGCCGCTGCCGCCGGTGGTGCAGACCGCCAGCGGTGCCGGGCCGGGGGCGATCATGCGGCTGGTGCGCGCCCATTTCCGCCTGCTCGATACCCGGGCGCTGCACATCGACACCGGCAAGGGGCTGGCCGCCATTCCCTTCCGCCGGTTCGGCCGCCATCGCTTCGACGCGGCCCCGCCCACCTTCTCGGGCGACGTGCAGATCCGTGCCATCGGCTGGCGCCGCGACGCCATGCAGCCGCTGTGGCGCATCGCCCAGGACGTGCCGCTGCCCTGCACCGTGCTGGCGGTCGCCACGGAAATGAAAGTCGCCAGCTAGCGGGAGAACATATCGTGACCAATCATCTTCAGATCAACGATGTGGCGCCGTGCATCCACTATGAGTGCGATGGCGTCCAGGCGGCCTTCGCCTTTCCTTTTGCGGTGTTCCGCGCTGCCGACCTGGAGGTCTGGTGCGATGGCGTGCGGATCGGCACCGGCTTTTCGGTGTCGGGGGCCGGCATTTCCACCGGCGGTGCGGTGCTGTTCACCACGCCCCCGGCCCACGGTGCGCGTCTGACGCTGCGCCGGCGGGTGGCGCTGGAACGGGTCAGCGATTTTCAGACCGACGGCATCATTCGCGCCAAGACCCTGAATGACGAGCTTGATTACCAGGTGGCGGCGGTCCAGCAGGTGGCCGACGACGTGGCGCGCTGCGTCCATCGCCCCTTCACCAGCCACAGCACCGCCGATCTGACCCTGCCCGAGCCGGTGGCCGGGCGCGCTATCAAGTGGGGGGCGGACGGGCTGTCGCTGGTCAACAGCGACTATGACCCCGACCAGTACGCCCAGGTGGCGGCGACGGCCGCGACCCAGGCATCGGCCGACCGCGCCGCCATCGTCGGCGACCGCCAGGCGGTGGCCGACGACCGCGCCGCCAGCCAGATCTATTGCGACCAGGCGCGCCTCTATCGCGACCAGGCGCAATCCTCGGTGGGCGGCGTGCGGGTGACCGCCAACGACCAGTCGCCGGCCACGCTGGCGGCCAAGGTCGAGGCGGTGGGTCCGCTGTCGGCCACGCTGGTCAATTCCGGGGCCAACGAGACGCTGCGGCTTTCCCTGGGCGGCAACGGCCAGCGCATCCGCCTGTCCGACCTCGACCTGCGTGTCCAGGCGGCGACCGCCCTTTCCCTGTTCAACCTTGCCCGATAGGAGCGCCGAGCCATGGCTTTGTCCAACACCCCGGTTTTCGCCCAAACCCCGCGCGCGGCCTTCGCCCGCGCCACCACCGCCAATCCCGGCCTGGACGGCAGCGGCACCATCGTTGCGCTGCTGACGGCCGGCGCCGACGGCGCGTTGGTCACCGCGCTGCAGGCGCGCTGCCAGGCCACCGTCACCGCCACCGCCCTGCGCCTGTGGCTCAGCCTGGATAACGGCGGCACCTGGGCGCTGTGGGACGAGCGGCTGATGGGCGCCTACACCGTGGCGCAGACCACCGCGCAGAACGCGGTCACCTTCGTCGACAAGACCAACCCCGACCAAGCCATCCGCCTGCCGGCGGGCGCCCTGCTGGGCGTCACCTCGGGCGTCGCCCTGGCCGGCGGCATCGTCTTCACCGCCGAATATCTGGACTTCTGACATGCGCGCCCTGGCTAACGGCAACGACCCGCCCCACGGGCAGGCGCGCTCGCGCGCGCTGCATCGTCCCGGAAACCCCACGCTGCTGCGCTGCCGCCAGGTGTTCGACGCCGACGGCAGCTTCACCGTTCCCGCTGGCGTGCGGCTGTTGCGCATCCGTGCGTGGGGCGGTGCCGGCGGCGGTGCGCCCAACGGCTGCTTTGGCGGCCCCGGCGGCTTTGCCGAGGCGTGGTTCGCGGCCAAGCCCGGCGAGGCACTGACCGTCAGGGTCGGCACCGGCGGCAAGGCCTATCCCAACTATGTGGGCGGCGCGCCCGGTGGCGGCAATGGCGGCGTCGGCGGCAACGCCAGCGGTGCCGGCGGCGGCGGCTTCTCGGGCGTGTTCCGAGGTGCCGTCGCGCAGGCCACCGCCTTGCTGATCGCGGGCGGTGGCGGCGGTTCCGGGTCGACCGGGGCCAGCCGTCACGGTGGCCATGGCGGTGGCGAAAGTGGCTGTGGCGGCTATGGCGGTTCGCAGGGCCTGGGCGGCAGCCAAAGCGGCGGCGGCTCGGGCGGCGGCTCGGGCGGCTCGACCCCCGGCACCGCCCTGCAAGGCGGCAATGGAGGTGCCGCATCTGGCAACTATTCCGGCGGCGGCGGTGGCGGCGGCTATTTCGGCGGCGGCGGCGGCGGTGCCGGCACCAGTGGCGGAGCCGCCGCCGGCGGCGGCTCCGGCTTTGTCAGCCCCCAGGGACGCCGGCAGCGGCTGTTCGCCCAGCCGGCCTACGACACCGACCATGTCGGCCTGCCGTTCGTCGCCGATGGCTGGGAGGCCGGCATCGGCCAGGGCTATGCCGGCGCCGATGGCGGCCGCGGCCGAGTCATCATCGAGTGGTAGGAGAAAGCATGTACCAGAAGATCATCGTCGCCACCGGCGAGCCGTTGGGTGAACCCGCCCCGCTGCCGGCGGAATTGCAGGGTCTTGCCGACGAGACCCTGCGCGACCTGTCGCCGCTGCGCGACCAGGTGCCGCAATACGACGGCATCGGCTTCGTCCCGGTGGCCGAGGCGCCGCCGGTGGATTACGTGACCGCGCGCACCACCACGCCGTTCCCCGACGGCTATGGCACCTGGCAGCAGCAGCTGGAGGTGCTGGGCGAGCAGGGGCTGGACGCGTTCCAGGCCCACACCGCCGCCGTCAAGGCCCGCTTCCCCAAGCCCGAGGCCGGCCGATGAGCGGCGATGGCGGCCACATCAACGGCTTGCGCGCCCTGCTGCAGGGCGCGCTGCCCGAACGCGTGTCCACCGCGCTGGCCGGCTATCACCGCTTCACCGCCGAGGAGCCGCCGGCCGACGCCAAGGGCTTTGCCGCTTGGCACGCCGCCGCCAAAGCCGCGCTCGCCCATGTCGAAGTGCTGGTCAAGCTGATGCGCTGGGCCGAAGGCGGCGGCGAGGCCGAAAGCGACCCCGCCGACGGCCTGGACCGCCTGATCAGCCAGGCGCGCGACGCGCTCGACCAATTGGACGAGGGCGACGACGCGGCCTGAACGCACGGTCGCCCCTAGGTCCGCCCCCAGCCCGCCGAATGTTCGGCGGGCTTTTTTGTGTCTAAACGAAAGGACTGACCATGACTTGCATGAAGAACTACACCGGTGACGGCGTCTCCAAGGCTTTCCCGGTCCCGTTCGCCATTCCCGCCGACTACGCCCTCGAGGTCCTGGTCAACGGCGCCGCGCCCGAGTTGGGCTTCCACATCATCGGCGCCGGCAGCGCCGACGGTGCGGTGGTGGTGTTCGACGGCGCCCCGGCCGTGGGCGAGGCGATCTCGCTGCGCTATCTGGGCGGCGTGACCATCGGCATCGAGGATGCTGCCGCCGGCCACCTGACCGACAAGCTGGTGGCGGGTGCCGGCATCGCCCTGACCGTGGAAACCGGCACCACCGGCGTCCAGCAGCTGCGCGTCGCCGCCACTGAACCGGCCGACATGCTGAAGAAGAGCGAGAATCTGGCCGACCTGCCCGACAAGGCGGAGGCGCGCGAGAATCTGGGCGTCTATTCGACCACCCAGACCGACCAAGCCATCTCGACCGCCGTCGGCACCCTGTCGGCCGACGTGCTACACGCCAACCTCAACCTGGGCGATGTCACGAACGTGGCCGCCGCGCGCGCCAACCTCGGCGTCTACTCCACCGCCCAGACCGACGCGGCCGTCGCCGCCCTGTCGGGCCAGGTGCTGCACAGCGCCCAGAACCTGGCCGACGTGGCCAGCGTCGCTGCTGCCCGCACCAATCTGGACGTCTATTCCAAGGGCGAGTCGTCCGGCGTGTTCCTGGCGAAGGCGCAGAACCTGGCCGATCTCGGCAGCCCGGTGACCGCGCGCCACAATTTGGGCCTGGACCAGGTGGCCTATTTGAACGTGGCGCAGGACTGGACCCAGCCCCAGCGCTCGCAGGCGCTGCAGACCGCCGTGGTGGGCGGTTCGGTGACGCTGGATTTCGGCCAGTACCAGAACTTCGACCTGACGCTGAACGCCGACGTCACGTTCGCCGATCCGGCCGTGACCGCCGCCCAGGTGGGCCAAAAGGGCACCATCGGCATCACCCCCGCGGGCTTCGGCATCGCCGGCATGGGCCCCTATTGGAAGCGCGTGGGCGAAATCGGCGCGCCTTCGGCCATCACCGGCATGGGCCGCATCGACTACCACATCCGATCCACCACCCGCATCGAGTATGCCTACAACGACGTGGAGGCCTGATCCATGCTGTCCGACTCCATGATGTTGGGAGGCGGCCGCAAGGCCGCCTATCCCCTCGAAAACTCGCTGCTGTTCCGGGGCGGCCAATACCTGAGCCGCACGCCGGGCGTGGTGGGCAACCTCACGACCTGGACCTTCAGCGCCTGGGTCCGACGCAACCGTGTAGGTGCGCGCCAGACGGTGTTCTCCGCGTCCGTGGACAGCAGGGGCTGGGACCTCCACTCCGTTCATTTCGGCGCCGATGACAAGCTCATATTCGCCATCGCCGTGGATGCCGGCGTGGCCGGGTGCGCGACAGCCAAGGTTTTCCGCGACCCCACGGCCTGGCTGCATATTGTGGCCGTTTTCGACTCCACGAACGTCCGTTCCGCCGATGGCATGCGGCTATACGTCAACGGCGAGCCCATGACGGTGAGCCAAGCGGTCGGAAGCAGCAGAACGTGGCCGATCGCGCGCAACACCGAGGGGTTCATCAATCGGAAGATCGGGCACGACATCGGCCGCACGGCCTACCTGCCCGATTACTATGCCGCTCTTCAAATGACGGACGTCTACTTCGTCGACGGCCGGGCACTGCCGCCCGAAGCCTTCGGCGAAACCGATGCCTTCACCGGCTCGTGGCGGCCCAAGAAGGTGACGAGCTTGGAGTACGGCGCCAACGGCTTCCACTTGGGCAATCCGTGGAGCGCCACCAGCCTGGGCGCGGATGCCAGCGGCAAGGGCAACAACTGGACGGCCTACAACTTCCTTGCCGCCGACGTGGTGAAGGACAGCCCGACCAATGTCTATGCGACGTTGAACCCACTGGTGGCAAAGCCAGACTCGGCTGCGGTCAGCAACGGGGCACTCGGATACAAGGAGTCTGGCGCCATTTATTCCGGCGTCCCGGCAACCCTCGTCTTGCCAAGTTTGGGCATCTGGCAGGCGGAGATGACGTTGGGGCAGGCGACGAACAGCTCGTGTGCATACGCCCTCGGTGTCTGCCGAGAAGGGCTTGACCTGACAGCCATTTACCGGACGGGTTTCTGGAAAATCAGTATCAGCTCGGGCGTGCTCGTCGTCGATGGGGCGCAGGCGCGGTTCAACTATACTAATGCCGGTAACACAACTGCCGGTAACACTAATCCCGGTGCCAAAGATGAAGTTTTCGGCATGGTGGTGGACATGGACAGCGGCCACGCCTGGGTCGGTCGCGGTGGTGTCTGGTACGGTGCCGACGGTCAGCAGAACGGCGACCCGCAAAGCGGTGCCAATCCCACCTTCACCATCGACGTCAGCCAGCGCCTGTTCTGGTTTGCGCAGGCCAGCTACGTGACCGCGCCGGCCATCTACAATTTCGGTCAACGGCCATTCGCCTATCCGGTGGCGCGGGCCAAGGGGCTGTGCACCGCCAACCTGCCGGCCTCTACCGGCGTGACCTCGGGCAGCTTCACCGGCAATGCCAATGCCGACGGCCCGTGCGTCTTCACCGGCGCGGTGCCGCTGACGCTCCGCGTCAACGGCAATGCGGTGACCTGGGGCACCCATGCCGACAAGCTGGCGACCGGCTTCAAGCTTCGTACCGCCGCCACGGCCTACAACGCCAGCGGCACCAACACCTGGGTGGCGACCTATGCCACGCCGCAAAAGCCGACCGTGGGGCCGAAGCGCCGCGCCCCGGCCAACGCCCAGGCCAACTGAGCACCGGCCCCGCCTTCCCCAAGGCGGGGCCTTTTTCTTCCGCCATCACCACAGGAGGTTTCCATGCACGGCCCCCCCGATGCCGGGCGGCGGGCGACCCATGCCGATTTCCCCGAATTCATCTGGGTGTGGAACGCCAAGCTGGGCCAGGGCACGCCGCGCCATCACCTGCGCATGGCGCGCTGGCTGGCGGCGCGCTGGCGCGGGCAGCAGCGCGAGATGCTGCTGATGGCGTTCCGCTGCAGCGGCAAGTCCACCATCGTCGGCCTGTTCTGCGCCTGGGTGCTGATGGGCGACCCCAATCTGCGCATCATGGTGCTGGCGGCTGATTTCGCCCTGGCCAAGAAGATGGTGCGCAACGTCAAGCGCATCATCGAGCGTCACCCGCTGACCCAGGGCCTAAAGCCGCCGCGCCGCGAGCATTGGGCCAGCGACCAGTTCACCGTCAACCGCCCCGGCGAATTGCGCGACCCGTCCATGGTCGCCAAGGGCATCGGCGCCAACATCACCGGCAGCCGCGCCGAGATCATCATCTGCGACGACGTCGAGGTGCCCAACACCTGCGACACCGCGCCCAAGCGCGCCGACCTGCGCGAGCGCCTGGCCGAGATCGACTATGTGCTGGTGCCGGGCGGCGCCCAGCTTTACGTGGGCACGCCCCATTCCTACTACACCATCTATGCCGCCGAGCCGCGCCTGGAAATGGGCGAGGCGCGGCCATTCCTGGACGGCTTTTCGCGGCTGGAAATCCCGTTGCAGGACGGCCGGGGCAACAGTGCCTGGCCCGAGCGCTTCCCGCCCGACAAGATCGCCGCCATCCGCCGCCGCACCGGTCCCAACAAGTTCGACAGCCAGATGCTGCTGAAGCCGGTGAATATCGCCGATGGTCGCCTCGACCCCGACCGTCTGCGGCTGTACGACGGCGAACTGGCCTATGCCGAGGGCAACGGCCAGCCGGTGCTGTCGCTGGCGGGCAAGCGGCTGGTCTCGGCCTCGTGCTGGTGGGACCCGGCCTATGGCGCGCCGGGCAAGGGCGACGCCTCGGTGGTCGCCGCCCTGTTCACCGATGCCGAGGGCGGCTATTGGCTGCACCGGGTGCGCTATCTGGAGCACGACCCGGCCCAGGCCGAGGTGGACGAGGCCACCCAATTGTGCCGCCAGGTGGTGGCGTTCGCGCGCGAACTGTATCTGCCGGCGGTGACGCTGGAAAGCAATGGCCTGGGCCGTTTCCTGCCCGGCTTGCTGCGGCGTGAGCTGGCCGCCGCCGGACTGCCCTGCGCGGTGGTCGAGGTCCATTCCAGCCGCGCCAAGGACCAACGCATCGTCGATGCCTTCGACGCCGTGCTGGCCGCCGGTGCGCTCAACGCCCACCGCACGCTGTGGTCCACCCCGTTCATCGCCGAGATGCGCGAATGGCAGCCGGGGGGCAAGGCGCGCGACGACGGACTGGATGCCGTCGCCGGCTGCCTGCTGTCCCAGCCGGTGCGCCTGGGCCGTCCGCTGGTGCCGCTGGGCGAGCGCCGCGAATGGCGCCCCGGCGGGGGTGGTCTCAAGGCCCATACCGACTTCGAGATTTAAGGAGAACAAAAGTGGATCAATGGAGCCTGAACCTGGCTTGGTGGGTGACCGCCGTCGAACTGCCCGCCCTGGGCGGCCTGTTCGTGCTGATCTGGCGGGCGCGCAGCGAGGCCGACGACCGCATGGACGAGATCGACCACAAGGTCGAGGTGGCCGGCAGCCAGTTGCGCGAGGCGCTGGCTGCCTACAAGCTGGAGGTGGCCAAGACCTATGCCACCACCGGCACCCTTCGCGATGTGGAACGCCGCCTGACCGAGCATCTGGTGCGCATCGAGGCCAAGCTGGACGCCGTCGGCGGCGTGGGCGGGCGGGCATGAGCGCGCCCATCCTGATCGTCGAGGCCGAACCCGACGCCGAATCGCAGACGGTTCCCGCGCGGCGCGGCAGCGCCGCCGATATCCTGGCGCGAACCCTGTGGGGCGAAGCGCGCGGCGAGCCGGTGCGCGGCATCGAGGCGGTGGCGGCGGTGGTCATGAACCGGGTGAAGCGCGGCGGCTGGTGGGGCGACACGGTCGAGACGGTGTGCCGCAAGCCCTGGCAGTTTTCCTGCTGGAACGCGGCCGATCCCAACCGCGCCAAGCTGGAACGGGTGGACGAAGGCGACCGGATGTTCCGCATCTGCCTGCGCATCGCCCGGCGCGCCATCGCCGGCAGCGTGGAGGATCGCACCGGCGGCGCCACCCACTACCACGTGCGCGGCCTGATGCCCGCCTGGGCGCGCGGCCGCGATCCCTCGGCCGAGATCGGCAACCACCTGTTCTACAACGACGTGAGGTGATCCCATGTCCCTGTTGGGAAGCATTCTGGGCCTGGGCGGCGAGGCCGTCGCCAGGCCCATCGAGGCGCTGGGCAACGTGTTCGACCGCCTGTTCACCAGCGACGCCGAGCGTCTGCAGGCGCAAGCGGTGCTGGAGAAGCTCAAGCAGCACCCCGACGAGTTGCAGGTGGAGTTGAACAAGATCGAGGCGGCCAGTTCGTCGGTGTTCGTCGCCGGCTGGCGCCCGGCCATCGGCTGGGTGTGTGCCGCCTCGCTGGCGGTCTATTACATCCCGCGCTTCGTGGTCGGCACCGCCATGTGGGTGCAGGCGGCCTGGGGGCAGCAGGACTTGCCGCCCATGCCCGAAATGGGCATCGGCGACATCCTGGGGCTGGTCGGCTCGCTGCTGGGCATGAGCTGGCTGCGCACCAGCGAGAAGCGCGCCGGCGTTGCACGCTAGCCCATCGAGCGTCAAACATGACGCAGGATGGTCTCGTTTAATGTTTGGCCCTCGCCGGGCGCGCACCTCCGTGCGGTTGGCCGCCGCCGCACTGGCGGCAGATCGCGGCTGTGCGTCAGATTTGGCGCTCGTTGCGCTAGACCTGGCCGGTGCGCTGGGCGACGACCGCATCCAGCGCCGCGCGGATGTCCGCCACCGGGGTGGTGAAGTCGTCCGGCGCGGGTTGGCGGAACAGGCGCAGAGTGGGGTACCACGCGCAGGTGTCGCCCTCGTCCAGCCAGCGCCAGTCGGAGACATAGCGCAGCAGCATCCAGGTGGGGCGGCCCAGCGCGGCGGCCAGATGGGTCGGCGCGCTGTCGATGGTGACGATCAGGTCCATCTCGGCCATGGCGGCGGCGGTGTCGCCGAACGTCTTGAGGCGGGGCGCCAGATTGCGGACCAGATGCTGCGCGCCCAGGGCCTGGAGGTCGGCGGCGCGCTCGCCCATCTGCAGGCTCCACCACGCGACGCGCGGGTTTTCCATCAGCGGCAGCAGCAGCGCAAGCGGCCACGAGCGGTCGCGGGGCACCGTCTTGCCCGCCCACACCAGGCCGACGTTCAGCGCCGTGCCCGGCGGGCGGCCCAGCGGCGTCGCCAGCCGACCGGGCGGGGCCAGATAGGCGGCGGGGGCCGGCAAGGTCTTCCACGTCACCCCCAGCAGCCAGGCCAGGCTCATCATCGGCGCCCACAAATCATAGGCGGGCAGGGGGGCATGCTTCGGCACCGCCTGGACCACGCCGGGAATGGCGGCGAACAGGTCCAGCAGTTCCGGCTGGCATTCCACCACCAGTTCCGCGCCCTGGCGGGCGACCAGGGGCAGGAAGCGGGCGAATTGCAGCGCGTCGCCGAAACCCTGCTCGGCCGCGATCAACACCCGCTTGCCGGCCAGCGCCATGCCCGGCAGCCAGCGCTGTCCGGGCAGGTCGCGGCGCGGCGTGCGGGCCAGCTCCCAGCGCGCCTCATAGCCCAGGAAGCCGCGCGCGTAATCCTTGAGGTAAAGGTCGGTCAGCGCCAAGTCCCAGGCGACTTCCATATTGGCGGGATCGGCGGCCGCCAGCGCCGCCATGCGCTCGCGCGCCTCGGCATGGCGGCGGCGGTCGCGGACAACCAGCGCCAGATTATAGGCGAACGAGCGGTCGTCCGGGGCGGCGGCGGCGGCGCGCGCCAGATGGGCCTCGGCCTCCTCGAGCCGGCCCAGGGCGCGCAGCGCGTTGCCCATGTTGGAATGCAGGGCCGCGTCGCCCGGTTCCAGCGCCAAGGCGCGGCCATAGCTGGATACCGCGGCCTCGACCCGGCCCAGGCGGCGCAACGCCACGCCAAGATTGGAATGGGCCTTGGCCATGTGCGGCGCCAGCAGGGCGGCGCGGGCAAAGGCGGCGGCGGCGGCTTCGATCCGGCCGGCATTCCACATCCGGCCGCCCTCGGCCATGGCCTGCGCCGCTTTCGCCTCGGCCAGGGCGGTATTGTTCTCGTGCATGTCGTTCCCCCAAACGGCCGCCCGAGTTTTCCCGTCTTCGTCGCGGGGTGCAAGGGGCAAAACCCCACGGGGATTGTTCCCTTCTCCGACCTGGGCTACAGTTTGGCCATCCGAGACCAGCACCCCGGGGGAACCGAGCGATGAGTGCGGAGCAGGAAAAGATCAAGGATTTGGCCTACCGGTTGTGGCAGGACGCGGGCAGCCCCCACGGCCGCGACCAGGAATTCTGGTACGCCGCAGAACAGCAGGTGACGGCGGCCAAGGCGGCCAAGCCCAAGGTCCCGGCCAAGTCGAAGGCGGCCCCCACGGCTGCGCCCAAGGCCAAGGCGGAGGCCAAGCCCAAGGCGGCGAAGCCCAGGGCCAAGGCCGCCGCCAAGGCGTAGATCCGGCATCGCCGACGGCGCGGGGTGGCGGCGCTCCATGACGCCGTCCCGCCTCGTCCCCTTCCGGCCGGCGGCCGCGACGGCGACAGCGACGGCGGCGGGGGTCGCGTCTACATCCAGCCCTTGCGCTTGAACAGCCAGAACGGCACCACTGCCGCCACCACCATCAGCGCCAGCGCCGCCGGATAGCCCCAGGGCTGGTCCAGCTCAGGCATGTGGTGGAAGTTCATGCCGTAGATGCTGGCCACCAGCGTGGGCGGCATCAGCAGCACCGCCATCACCGAAAACAGCTTGATGATGTGGTTTTGCTGGATGTTGATGATGCCCAGCGTGGCATCCAGCAGGAACGCCACCTTGTTGGCCAGAAAGCCCGCATATTCCGCCAGCGATTGCAGGTCGCGGCCAATGGTCTTGAGCCGTGCGCGGCCATCCGCCAGCCCCAGCCCCTCGTCGGGCAGGAAGGCGATGATGCGCCGCAGGCCCATGATGGTGTCGTGCGCCTTGGATTGCAGATCGCCGCCGCGGCCGATGGTGCGCAGCATCAGCTCCAGCTCGCGCGAGCTGGAACGGGCGCGCCGGTTGGGACGGTTGGGGTGGTGGAAGATGCGGTGCGAGATGGCGTCCTGTTCGGCGGCGATGCGCTCCAGCACGTCGGCCAGGCGGTCCACCAGCGCCTCCATCAGTCCCAGCATCACCTCGCCCGCTTGGGTCACCGGCGTATGCGGGCGCTCCAGCCGCGCCATGTAGGCGGCCACCGCCTGCGGCGTGCCGTAGCGCACGGTGATCAGCCGGCCGTTCACCAAGATGAAGGTCAGCGCCACGTTCTGGGGGTTCTGCCCGGTGGAATTGGTTAGCACCGGCGCCGTCATGGTCAGCCGGTTGCCGTCGCGCGCCAGCCGGCTGGACGCCTCGATCTCCTGCATCTCCTCGCGCGTGGGGACGTCGGCGCCGACCAGGCGTTCGACCGCCTCTTCCTCCTCGGGCGTGGGCGACAGCAGATCGATCCACAGGGCGTCGGCGCCCAGGATGTCGGAGCTGCCGCTCAGCAGGCGGCCGTCGCGGGTGTACAGCGTGATCATGGCTCTGCCATGGTGGGCGCGGCCTGCGGCGGAATCAAGTCCGCCGACGCTTACTGGGCGGCAGGGACGGCTTCCGCCTCGGCGGCGGCGTTGGCGCTGTCGTCGTTCTCGGCCTCGGGGGCGGCGCGGGGGGCTTCCAGCGCCGGCGTCACCACGTTGGCGTTGCGGATCAGCCGCCCCTCCAGGCGGGCGCCGGCCTCGATCTCCACCGTTTCGTGGGTGATGTCGCCGACCACTTCGGCCGAGCGGGCGATGATCACCGCCGTGGCGAACACCGACCCGTTCAACTGGCCGTGGATGCGCAGGTTGTCGGCGCGGATGGTGCCGGCGATCCGTGCCCCTTCGCCCACCACCAGCCGGGCGCAGGTGATGTCGCCGTCCAACTGGCCGTCGATCTGCATTTCGCCCTGGGTGATGATGTCGCCGACGATGCGAACATCGGCGCCGATCACCGACAGCGGCATGGACGCGCGGCTGGAGGAGCCGCCCGATCCCGAACCCTTACCGAGCCTTCTGAGCATCGCGACCTACCGAGATGAACTTGATGGGATCCTTGGGCGTGTCGGACACCCGCACCTCGTAATGCAGGTGCGGCCCGGTGGAGCGGCCGGTGTTGCCGACCAGTCCGATCACGGTGGAACGGTTGACCCGCTGGCCGGTCTTCACCTTGATGCGCGACATGTGGGCATAGCGCGTGGTGATGCCGTTGCCGTGGTCGATCTCGACCGTGTTGCCGTAGCGGTCCCACGACTGGGCCAGCACCACCACGCCCTCGCCGGTGGCGTAGACCGGGGTGCCGATGGGGGCGCCGAAATCCAGGCCCTCGTGGATGGCGGAACGGTGGTTCAGGGGATCGACGCGGGCGCCGAACCCGCTGTTGATGTCGAACTGGCCCCGAAGCGGCACCGCCAGCGGCAGCCGCTGCATGGCCGCCTTGACGCCGTTCCAATGCTGGATGCGCTCCATCAGCGCGCCCATGGCCAGCCGGTCCTCGTCGCCCGGATGGGCGGGAATGAACGGGCCGCCCTGGCCGGGCGCGCGCTTGGTCTGAAGCAGCCGGCCGGCATCTATGCCCAGCCGCGAGATCTGCTGCTCGGTCTGGCTGATGCGGGTGGCGGCGACGTCGGCGGTCTGCTGCGCGGCCCGGGTATAGGCGGTGTGCAGGCGGTCCAGCGAGTCCTGAAGGCGGCGGACCTGCTCGCGCATGGCGTTGGCTTCGGTTCCGCCGGGCTGGCCGTCCTCGTCATAGGCCGGTTCGGGCACCAAGCGGGTCTTGGCGCCGCCGCGCGCCAGCTTGGCCCCCGGCGGGTCCTTGGCCAAGCTGTCGGAGGTTTCGGCCAGGGTGCGCAGGTTGCCGTGGACGATGTCCACCTCGTGGGCGATGTCGCCCACCAGCTTCTCCGCCGAGCTCAGCCGCGCCTGGGCCGCCCGGTTGGCGGCCAGCAATTCCTCCAGCTCGCGCTCCTTGGCGGCGAGGTGGTTGGGCTGCTGCACCAGGCTGGTGGTGGCGATGCCGGCCCATAGCGCCACCAAGGCGGCACCGGCCAGCAACGCGAGCTGATGCCCGCGCCTGATGGTGAACTGATCGACACGACCGTCACGGCGGCGGACGAAGACCTGCCAATCCGGCAGGACGTGCGCCAGCGTGCGTCGAAATCTGCTATGCCGCCCTTCCCCAAAGAGCTGATTGGATTTCCATTCCGCCACTGTGACTTCCCCTGTCGGTTGCGGATTGGTCATGCGCTTTGGCAGGGGGGCAGTGTATCCGCACGATGGTCGTTAATCTACAGGTAATAACTGGCGGCGCGGACGGCTTATGAGCCTTGGGCGGAGGCGACGGGGCGGCGCGCGCTTCAGCGTCCCTCGCGCCGCCAGGCGGCCAGCAGGCCGCCGCCGACCAGCGCCAGCAGGGCCAGCGCGGGCAGCAGCGGAATCTCGCGGACGCCGGTCACCGTGGCGTCGCCGCGCGTCACCAGCCCGGCCCAGTCGCGGCCGGCGGCGGGCCGGTTCTCGCCCACCCTGCGGATTTCCGGCACGCCGCCCTCGGCCAGGAAGCGGACCGAGCCGCCGGTGGCCTCGGCCGCCGGCGCCAGGGTGTCGGCGGTGGCGGCAAGCTCCGCGTCTTCCAGCGGCGACAGCGTGCCCGCCGCGGCGATGGCGGTGTTCTGGCCGTCCTCGACCCGCCACAGGCCCGGCTGGTCGATCCCCAGGACGGCGGTGGCGCGGCCGTCCGCCTGATCCTGAAGCGGCAGCGCGCGGCTGGTGCCGTCGGGGGTGGTGACGGTCACGCTGTCGGGCGGCGGCGCCAGCGACCGGCGCACCACCTCCAGGCGGTCGCCCTTGACCTCGGCGGCCAGCGATTCCTCCTCCAGTTCCGGTTCCTTCATCAGCCAGTGGGCCAGGCGGCGCAGCAATTCGTCGTGCGGTCCGCCGCCGTCCAGGCCGCGCGCCCACAGCCAGATGGTGTCCGACAGCACCTGGGCGACGCGGCCTTCGCCCACCTTGTCCAGGATCACCAGCGGGCGGTCGTCGAGCCCGGCCAGCACCACGCTGCCGCGATGGGGCACCACCGCCACCTGGCGCAGCCATTCGCCCCAATGGCCGTCGCCGGGCAGCGCCGCCGTCACCGGATGGCGCCGGCCCAGATCGGTGACGCGGGGCACGAAGGCCCGGTCCACCAGCTCGCCGGTCGGCTCGGCCGGCAGAACGGCGCCGAGCGGCGAGTCGTACAGCCCGCCCGGTTCGGCGAATTCCGGCCCGGCCGCCGCCAGCAGCGCGCCGCCCCGCCTGACATATTCCACCAGCGCCTGATAATAGGCGCCGGCCAGCACGCCGCGGCGGCGATAGCGGTCGAACACCACCAGATCGAAATCGTGGAGCTTTTCCTCGAACAGTTCGCGCACCGGAAAGGTGATCAGCGCCAATTCGCGGATGGGGGTGCGGTCGTCCTTTTCCGGCGGGCGCAGGATGGTGAAATGCACCAGATCCACCGCCGGGTCCGATTTCAGCAGATTGCGCCATGCCCGCTCGCCGGCATGGGGTTCGCCCGACACCAGCAACACTTTCAGGCGGTCGCGCACGCCGGAAATGCCCAGGGCCGCGCGGTTGTTGGCGGGCGAAAGCTCGCCCGGGGCGGTCTCGGCCGCCAGTTCCACCACGGTGGTGCCGGCATGGCCCACCGGCACCTCGATCATGGCCTCGCGGTTGGCGGGGAAGGGGGCGGACAGATAGGGGCGGCCGTCCACCTGCACCTCGACCGCCACCGTGCCGTCGAAACCGGGGTCATCGACCCTGAGGCCGATGGTGGCGGTCTTGCCCACCAGGGCATAGCCGGGGCTGCGGGTCACCACCAACCGGCGGTCGCGCTCGCCGCGCGCCCCCGTGATCAGCGCATGCAGCGGCGCACCCAGCGCCGCGCCGTGGTCGGCGGGCAGGTCGTGGACGCGGCCGTCGGTGATCATCACCACGCCGGCCAGCCGGCGGCGCGGCACGTCGGCCAGCGCCTGTTCGGCCGCCGCGAACAGCCGCGTGCCGTCCTCGCCGCCGCCGACCCGCTCCACCCGCACCTCCAGATTGGGCTGGCGGGCCAGCCGCTCGCGCAATTGGGCCAAGGCGGCCTCGGTCTGGGCGCGGCGGTCGCCGATGCGCTGCGACGGGCTGTCGTCCACCACCACCAGGGCGATCTCGGGCAGCGGCTTGCGGTCCTCGGCCACCAGCCGGGGGTCCAGCAGCGCCAGCAGCAGCACCGCCAGCGGCAGCAGGCGCAGCCACGCGCCGCGCGCGCGCCGCGCCAGCGCCAGCCCCCACACGGCCAGCGCCAGCACCGCCAGCCCGGCCAGCCAGGGCCAGGGCAGCAGCGGCGCCAGGGTGATGGTGGACATCTGCGTCATCGTCCCAGCCGCTCCATGATGGCGGGCAGGTGGACCTGATCGGCCTTGTAATTGCCGGTCAGGGCGTACATGACCAGATTGACGCCGAAGCGATAGGCCAGCTCGCGCTGGCGTTCGCCGCCCGGCACGGTGGCGAACATGGGCCGTCCGCCCTTGTCCACCGCCCAGGCGCCGGCCCAGTCGTTGCCGCCCACCACCACCGGCGACACGCCGTCATTGGTGACCGCCTGGCCGTCGGCCACCCATACCGCGCCGCCCTCGAAACGGCCGGGCAGTTCCTTGAGCAGATAGAAGCTGCGGGTCAGCACGTGGTCTTCCGTGACCTGGGCCAGCGGCGGAATGGCCAGCCCGCCGGTCAGCGCGCGCAGCCGCGTCTCGTCGGCCATGCCCAGCGCGTCCGCCTGCGCGCCGGTATCGACGACGATCAGGCCGCCGGCGCGCATATAGGCATTCAGGCGCTCCGCCGCCGCCGGGCTGGGCGGGGGCTGGGCGGCGGTCAGCGGCCAATAGACCAGCGGAAAGAACAGCACCGGGTCGCGTTCCAGATCCACCGCCATGGGGTCGCCCAGGGTCGCGGTCGAGCGTTCGCCGATCACCCGGCTAAGCGCCGCCAGCCCGGCGGCGCTTTTGCCGTCGATGGCGGCATCGCCGGTGCGCACATAGGCCAGCCGGGTCTGCAACCCCGCCCGCAGGGCGAAATCGCCGGCCCCCGCCCGTGGGGCGGAATGGTCGCCGTCCGCCCTCGGGGCGGAATTGTCAGCGGCGCGGGCCTCGGGCGCCGTCGCCGACAGCAACAGGGCGAGGATGGCCGTGCCCGCCGGCAGCAATCCGCGCAGCCGCAGCGCCAGCAACAGGTCGAGGGCCAGCAACACCAGCGCCGCCGCCAGCAGCGGTGCGCGCAGGTCGCGTTCGGCGGCGCGGGCGTCGAGCGCCGAGCGCATCACCCCGGCGGGCGCCGCTAGGGC
>JAFAAW010000060.1 GCA_023426365.1 Pseudomonadota bacterium | reverse complement strand
GGGGCGGGGATGCCGCCGCCGACCCGTTCGACGCTTTCACCCTGCTGATGCCCCATGGAGCACACAACGCGGTACTGGTGCGGGCGATCGCCTGCCCCTTTGCGCTGAGCGGCCGTTCAACGCCGCCTGCCGCCAGGGCCAGCCGAGGGGTCAGCCCAGCCGGCGCAGCAGGTCCTCGGCGAAGGTGGACAGGGTGTCGTCGCGTGCGCCCATGATGACGATGCGGTCGCCGGGCCGGGCCAGCGACAGCAGATGGTCGCCACAGGCCGCGCGATCGGGCAGAGCGAGGGCCTGGCGGCCGCGCGCGCCGATGCCTTCGGCGATGTGGCTGCTGCTCACGCTGCGGTCCACCGTGCCGCCGAAATAGACCGGCTCGGGCATCACCAGCACGTCGCCGGGCGCCAGATGGGTGGCGAAACAATCTATGAATTCCTGGCGCATCAGCCGCAACGGGCCGAAGCCATGGGGCTGGAACAGCAGCAGCAGGCGGCCGGGAAAATCGTGCAGGGTGGCCAGCGTCGCCGTGATCTTGTCGGGATTGTGCGCGAAATCGTCGATCACGGTGACACCGCCGGCGCTGCCCACCACCTCGAGGCGGCGGCGGATGCCGGCAAAGCCCGACAGGGCGCGGGCGGCCGGCTCGAGGCCGACGCCCAGGGCGCGGGCCGCGGCCAGGGCGGCCAGGGCGTTGGACACGTTGTGGCGGCCGGGCACGCCCAGCCGCACCAGGACCGGCGCGCCGCCCCGCTCGCGCACGGTGAACGCGATGCCGTCGGGCTGCGGCGCAATGTCGGCCGCCACCAGATCGGCCGAGGGGGCAGCCAGCGAATAGCTCAGGCGCCGGTCGGCCGGCACGGCCTGGGCCAGCCGGGCGGTCTCGTCATTGTCCAGGTTCAACACCGCCACCCGCGCCTTGGCGAGGAAATCGCCGAACAGCCGGCGCAGCTCGTCCAGGGATTTGTGGTCGAAGGCGACGTTGTTGAGCACCGCCACATGGGGGGTGTAATGGGCGATGGAGCCATCGCTTTCGTCCACTTCCGCCACGAACGGACCGCCATCCCCCACCAGCGCGCTGGCGAAGGGCGTGTCGTCGGTGATGAAGTTCCTCATCACTGCGCCGTTGACCACGGTCGGCGCCAGCCCGGCTTGATGCAGCAGCCAGCCGATCATGCCGGTGGTGGTGGACTTGCCGCTGGTGCCGGCCACGCCGACCGCCGTGGCGGCGCCGTTGAACAATTGCGCCAGCAACTGGGCGCGGGTCATCAGGCTGGCGCCGAGCCGGCGCGCCGCCTGGACGTCGGGCACGGTGTCCTCGACCGCCGCCGAGGTGACCAGCACCGTGGCCGGGTCGGTCAGGCCGCTGCCGTCCTGGGCGTGCAGGGCAATGCCCTGGGCGCGCAGAAAGTCGAACTTGGCGCCGGTGCGGCCCTGGTCGAGGGCACGGTCGGACCCGGCCACCCCACAGCCCAGCCGGCGGACGATCAGCGCGAGCGGCAGCATGCCGCTGCCGCCGATGCCGCAAAAGAAATAGGGCCTGTCGTGTTCCATGGCCGGAGGCTACAATTTGGCCGCCTTCGTTGGCAAGTGTTCAAAGGAAACAAGTTTTGGCACAGAAAAAGCGGCTTCGAATCGGCATCGCCGCCCCCAGCAACCGGGTTGATCCCACGCTTCCGCAAAAGCTGGACGCCCTTTGCAGTGCCGTTTATGGCGATAATGCCCCCGTTATTTGGTTCCATCCCCAATGTTTTCAGTCCTGCGGCCATTTCGCCGGTCCCGACGCGGCGCGGGCGCGGGCGTTTCTGGACGTCGCCAACGATCCCGCCTTCGACGTGCTGTGGTTCGGCCGCGGCGGCTATGGCTCGTTCCGGCTGACCGAAAGCGTGCTGGCAGGGCTGGGGCCAGCCGCGCGCGACAAGGTCTATCTGGGCTACAGCGATGCCGGGGCCATGCTGGGCGCGCTGTACGGCGCCGGCATCGGCCGCGTCGCCCATGGCCCCATGCCGTCCGATCTGAACCGCGCGGGCGGCGAGGCGGCGGTGCGCCGCGCCCTGGCCTTCCTGGTGGACCATGATCCAGGCGCGCTGGAACCCCATGTGGCGCCCCGAACCCCCACGGCGGCCTTCAACATCACCATCCTGGCCCATCTGGTCGGCACGCCGGTCATGCCCGATCTGTCCGGCCATGTGCTGATGCTGGAGGAGGTGAGTGAGCCCATGTACCGCATCGACCGCGCCCTGGGTCAGATCGCCAGCGCGCCGGCCTTGCGCAAGCTGGCCGGCCTTCGCCTGGGCCGCTGCGGCGACATCCCCGCCAACGACCCCGATTTCGTGTTGGGAGAGGAGGAGGTGGCGCGCTATTGGTGCGACCGCGCCGGCATCCCCTGGCTGGGCCGCGCCGATATCGGCCATGACGCCGACAACCGGGTGGTGCCGTTCGGCCTGTGGGGGCGCTGAGGGCGCGTCTTGGAAAAGCAAAAGGGCCGGGCATTGCCGCCCGGCCCCGTCTCGGCTGTGCAATGACGCCCTATTCCAGGGGGATCATGCGCCCCAGCTTCTTGCCGCCGCACACGTGGATGTGCAGGTGCGGCACTTCCGAGCCGCTGTCATCGCCGATATTGGCGATCATGCGATAGCCGGGGCCATCGACGCCGGCCAGCGCGGAGACCTTGCGCACGGCGCGGAACAGGCCGGCGATCTCGGCCTCGCTGGCGCGTTCGGCGAAATCGGTCATGTTCACATAGGCGCCCTTGGGGATGACCAGCACATGGACCGGCGACTGCGGATTGATATCGTTGAAGGCCAGCGCATAGTCATCCTCGTACACCTTGGTGCACGGGATCTCGCCGCGCAGGATGCGGGCGAAGATGTTGTTGGGATCGTAAGCCATCGGATGTCTCACCCCATGTTATGTGACGCGGATCAACACGGATGAACACGCACCGGAAAAACACACATCCGTGTTTATCCGTGTCCGTCCGTGTCGCTTACTTCTTTCTGCTATTTTTTTCCTCGATGCCCGACACCCCGGCGCGGCGGTTCAGTTCCGCCCACACGTCGTCGGGCGCAACGCCGGTCTCGGCCCACAGCACCAGCAGGTGATAGAGCAGGTCGGCGCTTTCCGACGCCACCCCGGCCGGTCCCTCGGCCACCGCCGCCAGCGCGGTTTCCACCGCTTCCTCGCCCACCTTCTGGGCGATCTTCTTGCGGCCCTTGGCGAACAGCTTGGCGGTATAGCTGGTTTCCGGGTCGGCGCCCTTGCGGGCCTGGATGACCTCGAACAGGGTGTCGATGGCATGGCGACGGGGGGCGTTCTCGTCCATCAGCCGCGCTCCTCGACCGGACGCACCGGAATGCCGGCCGCGGCCATGTGGGCCTTGGCCTGGGCGATGGTGTAGGTGCCGAAATGGAAGATCGAGGCGGCCAGCACGGCGGTGGCGTGGCCGTCGCGGATGCCTTCCACCAGATGGTCGAGATTGCCGACGCCGCCGGACGCGATCACCGGCACGGTCACCGCATCGGCCACCGCGCGGGTCAGCGGAATGTTGAAGCCCTGCTTGGTGCCGTCGCGATCCATGGAGGTGAGCAGGATTTCGCCGGCACCGTACGCCACCATGCGCCGCGCCCAATCCACCGCGTCGAGGCCGGTGGCATTGCGGCCGCCATGGGTGAAGATCTCGAACTTGCCGGGCGCCACCTGCTTGGCGTCGATGGCGACCACGATGCATTGGCTGCCGAACTTCTCGGCCGCCTCGCGCACGAATTCCGGGCGGTGCACGGCGGCGGTGTTGATGCTGACCTTGTCGGCGCCGGCCAGCAGCAGCTTGCGGATGTCCTCCACCTGACGCACGCCGCCGCCCACCGTCAGCGGCATGAAACAGGCTTCGGCCGTGCGGCGCACCACGTCGTAGATGGTGTCGCGGTTGTCCGAACTGGCGGTGATGTCGAGGAAGGTCAGCTCGTCGGCGCCGGCGCGGTCATAGACCTTGGCTTGCTCGACGGGGTCGCCGGCATCCACCAGATCGACGAAGTTGACCCCCTTGACCACGCGGCCGTCCTTGACGTCCAGGCAGGGGATGACGCGCATCTTCAGCATCGGCTTACTCCGCCAGCAGGGCGATGGCCTGTTCCACGTCGATGCGGCCGTCATAGATGGCGCGGCCCGAAATGACGCCGGCAATGCCCGAATCGGCCACCGCCTTGAGCGCGCGCAGGTCGTCCAGCGACGACACGCCGCCGCTCGCGATCACCGGCGTGGTGATGGCCCGGGCCAGATCGGCGGTGGCCTTCACGTTGGGACCGGCCAGCACGCCGTCGCGGTCGATATCGGTGTAGATGATGGCGGCCGCGCCGGCATCCTCGAACTTGAGCGCCAGCTCCAGCACGGTCAGGTCCGAGGTTTCGGCCCAGCCTTCGACGGCGACGCGGCCGCCCTTGGCGTCGATGCCCACCGCCACGCGGCCGGGGAAGCGCTTGCACGCCTGCTTGACCAGTTCGGGATCGCGCAGCGCCACGGTGCCCAGGATGACGCGGGTGATGCCGCGCTCCAGCCAGCTTTCGATGGTGGCCATGTCGCGGATGCCGCCGCCCAACTGCACCGGCACGTCCACCGCGGCCAGGATGGATTCCACCGCGCCCGCATTGACCGGCTTGCCGGCAAAGGCGCCGTTCAGGTCCACCACGTGGATCCACTGGGCGCCGGCCTCGGCGAAGGCGCGGGCCTGGGCGCCGGGATCGGTGTTGAACACCGTCGCCTCCTCCATGAGGCCCAGCTTGAGACGCACGCAGGCGCCGTCCTTGAGGTCGATGGCGGGGAACAGGATCATGTCAGCGTCTCTTTATTGGGAACCCTTACGGCTTCCACTTGAGGAAATTGGCGATCACGCGCAGGCCGGTGACCTGGCTCTTTTCCGGGTGGAACTGGGTGCCCACCACGTTGTCGCGGCCGATGGCGGCGCAGATGGGGCCGCCGTAATCGACGCGCGCCAATTGATGCGCCGGGTCGGCCACCACATAGCGGTAGGAATGGACGAAATAGGCGTGCGGATTGTCCGGCAGGTCGGCCAGCAGCGGATGGGCGCCGGGCACGAAGGCCAGCTCGTTCCAGCCCATATGCGGCACCTTGAGCGCCGGGTCCGACGGCGTGATCGGCAGCACCTCGCCCTTGATCCAGCCCAGCCCCGCATGCACGCCGTGCTCGCGCCCCGCAGTGGCCAGCAATTGCATGCCGACACAGATGCCCATGAACGGGCGGCCGCGCCCGATCACCTGTTCGGTCATGGCCTCGACCATGCCGGGCAGGGCGTCGAGACCGGCGCGGCAGTCACCAAAGGCCCCTACGCCCGGCAGCACCACGCGATCGGCGGTGCGCACCACATCGGCGTCCGAGGTGACGATCACGGCGGCATCCAGCCCTTCCTCGGCCACCACGCGTTCGAACGCCTTGGCGGCCGAACGCAGGTTGCCCGAACCGTAATCGACAATGGCGACCCGCTGGCTCACAGCGTTCCCCCCAGCACGCCCTTGGTGGAGGGCACGGCATCGGCCTTGCGCGGGTCGATCTCGATGGCGGCGCGCAGCGCGCGGGCCAGCGCCTTGAAGCAGGCCTCGACGATGTGGTGGTTGTTCTCGCCGTACAGGCATTCCACGTGCAACGTGGCGCCCGCCGCCTGCGCGAAGGCCTGGAACCATTCCTTGAACAGTTCGGTGTCCATCTCGCCCAGGCGGTCCTGGGTGAACTTCACCTTCCAGATCAGATAGGGGCGATTGGACAGGTCGAGGGCGACGCGCACCAACGCTTCGTCCATGGGCACATAGGCGTGCCCATAGCGGTTGATGCCCTTGCGGTCGCCCAGCGCCTTGGTGAAGGCCTGGCCGATGCTGATGCCGGAATCCTCGGTGGTGTGGTGGGCGTCGATGTGCAGGTCGCCGTCAACCTCGACCCGGAGGTCCATCAGCGAATGCCGCGACAACTGCTCCAGCATGTGGTCGAGGAAGCCGATGCCGGTGTTCACGTCGTAGCGGCCCGCGCCGTCCAGGTCCAGCTCGACCGAGATGTTGGTTTCGTTCGTCTTGCGCTCGATGCTGCCCGTGCGCATGGGGGTCTCCTTGCTGCTGTGATGGGTTTAGCAGGAAGCGGGCGGCGAAGGAAGGTCGGGATCGGCATTTCGGCACTTGGCAGGGCGGCGGCGAAGGTTTACCGAAGATCTCGCGCTTCCCCGCGGCGAAAACCGTCCTATCTAAAGCGAACCTCGGCCCACCATCCGCAAAGGCTTACCCGATGTCCGAACTTCCTTCCTGGCATGGCACCACCATCTTGTCGGTGCGCAAGGGTGGCCGCGTGGTCATCGCCGGCGATGGCCAGGTCAGCTTGGGCCAGACCGTGATCAAGGGCAACGCCCGCAAGGTGCGCCGCATCGGCGGCGGCACCATCCTGGTGGGCTTCGCCGGCGCCACCGCCGATGCCTTCACCCTGCTGGAACGCCTGGAGGGCAAGCTGGAAAAGCATCCCGGCCAGTTGACCCGCGCCTGCGTGGAACTGGCCAAGGATTGGCGCACCGACCGCTACCTGCGCCGGCTGGAGGCCATGATGGCGGTGGCCGACAAGGACGTGTCGCTGGTGCTGACCGGCCAGGGCGACGTACTGGAACCCGAGGACGGCATCATCGCCATCGGCTCGGGCGGCAATTACGCGCTGGCCGCCGCGCGCGCGCTCATCGACACCGATATCGACGCCGAGGCCATCGCCCGCAAGGCCATGCAGATCGCCGCCGACATCTGCGTCTACACCAACACCAACATCCTGGTGGAAAGCCTGTAAGCCATGCCCGCTTCCTTTTCCCCCCGCGAGATCGTCTCGGAACTGGACCGTTACATCGTCGGCCAGAACGACGCCAAGCGCGCCGTCGCCATCGCGCTCAGGAACCGCTGGCGCCGCCAGCAACTGCCCGAATCCCTGCGCGAGGAGGTGCTGCCCAAGAACATCCTGATGATCGGCCCGACCGGCGTCGGCAAGACCGAGATCGCGCGGCGGCTGGCCCGGCTGGCCCAGGCGCCGTTCCTCAAGGTCGAGGCCACCAAGTTCACCGAGGTGGGCTATGTGGGCCGCGACGTCGAGCAGATCGTGCGCGACCTGGTGGAAATCAGCATCGGCATGACCCGCGAGAAGCAGAAGAAGCAGGTCGCCGCCAAGGCCGAGATCGCCGCCGAGGAGCGCCTGCTGGACGCCCTGGTCGGCGAGACCGCCAGCCAGGACACCCGCCAGAAGTTCCGCAAGATGCTGCGCGAGGGCACCCTGGACGACAAGGAAGTGGAAATCCACGTCACCGAATCGGCCGGGGCCGGCATGCCCACCTTCGACATTCCCGGCATGCCGGGCGGCCAGGTTGGGATGATCAACCTGTCGGACATGCTGGGCAAGGCGTTCGGCGGCGGCCGCACCAGGCCCAGGCGCCTGACCGTCAAGGAAGCGGGCACCGTGCTGCTGAGCGAGGAATCCGACAAGCTGCTGGATCAGGACGCGGTGGTGAAGGACGCCATCTGGGCGGTGGAGAACAACGGCATCGTCTTCATCGACGAGATCGACAAGATCTGCGCCCGCTCCAGCGAGCACCACGTGTCGGGCGACGTCAGCCGCGAGGGCGTGCAGCGCGACCTGCTGCCGCTGATCGAGGGCACCACGGTGGCCACGAAGCACGGCAACGTGAAGACCGACCACATCCTGTTCATCGCGTCGGGCGCCTTCCATCTGGCCAAGCCCAGCGACCTGCTGCCGGAATTGCAGGGCCGCCTGCCCATCCGCGTGGAATTGCAGGCGCTGTCCCGCGACGATTTCGTCCGCATCCTGACCGAGCCGGAAGCCAGCCTGATCAAGCAGTACAAGGCGCTGCTGGCGACCGAGGACGTCACCCTGGATTTCGCCCCCGAATCCGTCACCGCCCTGGCCGATCTGGCCGCCGAGATCAACCGGTCGGTGGAGAATATCGGCGCCCGGCGCCTGCACACCGTGCTGGAGCGCCTCCTGGAGGAGATCAGCTTCACCGCCCCCGACCAAAGCCCCGGCACCACCATCACCATCACCGCGGAGCTGGTGAACGAGCGGGTCGGCGGCCTGGCCAAGAAGGCCGATCTGGCGAAATTCATCCTCTGACCGTCCGGCCCTTCGCGTATTCCCCGTCCTGCTTTATGATCGCGGTCATAGGGAAAGGGGGATACGCATGGCCGACGGACTGCTCAACCTGTTCAAATCATTGAAGCCGTCCCGCCGCACCCTGGCGGCGGGCGAGACCTTGTTCGCCTTCGGCGATCCGGCCACCGCGGTGTTTCATGTGGAACATGGGGTGGTAAGGCTGTCGCGCGCCGGCGTGCCGCTGCACACCGCCGAGGCCGGCACCGCATTCGCCGAATGGGCGCTGTTCACCGACATCTGCCCGTGCGATGCCGCCGCCGTCACCGACGCGGTGGTGCTGGCCTTCGCCAAGACGCCGATGCTGTTGCAGCTCAAGGCCCATGCCGATATCAACCTGGCGTTTTCCGCCATGCTGGCGCGCGACCTGCACCGCATGCGCGGCCGGCTGGAACTGGTCCGGCAAAAGGGCGCGCGCGACCGCGTGCTGGGCTATCTGGTGCGCGCCGGCGCCGCCGACCGCGCCGTCACCTTGCCGCGCACCCTGACCGAGGTGGCGCACGACATCGGCATCACCCGCGAGGCGCTGTACCGCACCCTGGCGAAACTGGTGGCGGAAGGCGTGCTGGCGCGCGAGGGCACGCGCACCTTCCGGCTGGCCTAGAGAGGCGAGCGCCCAATCTGGCGCAGGGCGGCACTCAGCCCTGCAGCAGCTCCAGCATCCGCGCCACCGTGTGGTCCGGCAGGGTGCGGATGCTTTCCGCCAGGCGGTTGGCCAGTTCGGTGCGGTCAGGCGGCAAGCCGGCGGTGTCGATGGTGACGCGCGGGTGCGACAGATCGGCCAGCCGCTTCAGCTCCTCCGCCTCGTCCCAGATGCAGCCGAGATAGCCGGCGATCTGCATTACCAGGCCGGGGGCCGGGCGGCCGCGATTGCCGTGTTCCAGGGCGGACAGATAGGCCGAGGACAGGTTGAGGTCGGCCGCCATCTGCTTGAGCGCGATGCCCTTGGCGTCGCGCAGCGCGCGGACCTTGGCGCCGAACGGGGTCATGTCAGCGCCGCCTCTTGATCAGCACGTAAAGCGCGCCCTCGCCGCCATGTTGGGGGCGGGCGGGGGAAAAGCCCAGGATGCGTTCGCGGCAGGGCGATTGGTTGAGCCAGCGCGGCACGTTGGCGCGCAGCACGCCGGTGCCCTCGCGATAGCCCTTGCCGGTGATCACCAGCAGGCAGCGCCGCCCGCCATCATAGGCCCGCGCGATAAAGCCCATCAGGGCGGCATGGGCCGTGTCCTGGGTCATGCCGTGCAGGTCGAGACGGCCGTCGATCTCCATCTCGCCGCGCTTCATGCGCTCGGCCGAGCGCTTGTCCAGGCCGGGGGCGTTGCCGGCACCGAGCGGCGGCAGCACGCGCGGCGCCGGCGGCACGGCCGGGCGCATCGGCGGCGGACCGGCCGGGCG
>JAFAAW010000086.1 GCA_023426365.1 Pseudomonadota bacterium | reverse complement strand
CGGCCGGCGCGGGCCGTGGGGCGCGGTGGCCGCCTGCTGTTCGGCCTGCTGTTCGGATGACGGCCGGTTGCGCGGCTGGGCGGCGGCCGGGGCCGACGCCAGCGCCGCCCCCGCGGCTGCCGTCTTCAGAAAGTCCCTGCGGTCCAGGTCCGCCGCCATGGCCCCCTCCGTTCCAGGGAACACGCAACACAGAGGCTGTAAGGCAGAAAAGACTGGCAAGACGTGAAAGAGGGGCGGCCGAACCAGCCGGCCGCCCCATGACCGCACGGGGATCAGCGGCTCTGCCCAAATCCCTTCATGACGTCGGCCATGCTGTTGTACTGCTCGTCAGGCAGGTTGTTCAGTTCATCCAACACCACCTTGTCGGCGTTGTTCTGCTGTGCGTGCTTCACGATGTCCTGCTTGGACGCCGGGAAGTCGATACCCTTGAGCGCATGCGTCACGTTGGCGGCCGAACCCTGAATGCCGCCGCCGCTGCCTTCTTGAGCCATGAATCCCTCCGTATTCGCGGGTTACACGGCTGGATTAACCGGCTGTGCGCGGGCTTGTTCCGGGGCCTGTGCTTCGGCGCGCCGCCGTGCCACCAAGGCGTGGGGCGGGGAACCGTCCCCCGCCCCCATCTGTTGGCCTGGGTAAAACACCACACAGGAGGAGCTCATGATGCGACCCCGGCTTGCCGTCGCCCTGCTGGGCGTCCTGCTGCTGGCCGCCTGCGGAACGTCCAAGACCGATCGCGCGCTTTCGGGCGGCGGCATCGGCGCCGGCATCGGCGCCGGAACCGCCGCGGTGACCGGCGGCAGCGTCCTGGGCGGCGCGGCGATCGGCGGTGCCGGCGGAGCCGCCGCCGGCGCGCTGACCGACGAGAACGACCTCGATCTCGGCAAACCGTTGTGGCGACGCTGAACTAATATTTCGTCGCCCCCTGGCTTGCGGCCGTCAACGTCGCTACATTGACGGTCGCACGCCATCAAAGGGGGAAATGCCTATGTGGGCGGAGATACTGATCGTTCTCGCCCTTATTCTCATCAACGGGTTCTTCGCCATGTCCGAGCTGGCCCTGGTGTCGTCGCGGCCGGCCGAGTTGCGCCGCCGCGCCGACAAGGGCAGCCGGGGCGCCAAGGTGGCGCTGGAGATGATCGAGGACCCTTCGCGCCTGCTCTCCACCGTACAGATCGGCATCACCCTGGTCGGCATCGTGGCCGGCGCCTATTCCGGCGCGACCTTGGGCGCGCACGCCGCCCACTGGCTGGCGGACGCGGTGCCCGCGCTGGCCGACTGGTCCGAGGAGATCGGCATGACGGTGGTGGTCGGCCTGATCACCTATCTGTCGCTGGTGGTGGGCGAGCTGGTGCCCAAGCGCCTGGCCATGCACCATGCCGAGGCCATTGCGGTGCGCGTGGCCCCGGTCATGCGCCGTATCGCCGAGGTGGGCGGGCCGGCGGTGGCGCTGCTGCGCGTCTCCACCAACACGCTGCTGCGCCTGTTGGGGCAAAAGCCCCACGACACCAAGCAGGTGACCGAGGACGAGCTGCGCGCGGTGATCGCCGAGGGTGCCCTGGCCGGCGTCATCGAGCCGGCGGAAAAGGAAATGCTGGACCGCGTCATGCGCCTGGCCGACCGCCCGGTGGGGTCGATCATGACGCCGCGTCCCGACGTGGTCTGGCTGGACGCCGACGAGCCGCTGGACGTCTGGCGCCAGCGCATGACCGAGGCGCCGCATTCGCGCTTTCCGGTGGCGCGCGGATCGCTGGACGAGATGCTGGGCGTGCTGGACACCCGCCGCGTCCTGGGCAAGCTGCTGGCCGGCGAGCCGTTCGACCCGCTGTCGGCCGTGGTTCCGGTGCCGGTGGTGCACGAAGGCATCCGCGCCCCGCGCATCCTGGAAATGTTCAAGCAGACCGGCGCCCCCATGCTGATCGTGCTGGACGAATACGGCGGCTTCGAAGGCATCGTCACAATGACCGACTTCCTGGAGGCGGTGGCGGGTGAGATGCCAGGGGCCGGCGGCGACGACGATCTGGCCGCCGTGCGGCGCGCCGACGGCTCGTGGCTGCTGGACGGCCTGATCGCGGTGGAAGAGGCCGAGGCGGTGCTGAACCTCAGCGGCATGGGTGAAGAGGGTGACTATCACACCCTGGCCGGCTTCGTGCTGTCGCAACTGGCGCACCTGCCCCAGATTGGCGAGAGCTTCCTGTGGTCGGGCTGGCGTTTCGAGGTGGTGGACATGGACGGCCGCCGCATCGACCGCATCCTGGCCACGCCGCCCGCCCCCGACCCGGAAACCAACGGCAGCGGCATCTGAACCGGCCGGTCCCCCGCCGCCACCGCGCGGGGGACCAGCTCTTTCGGCGCCTGGACATCAGGCGTCAAGTATGACGCACGATGGTCTGGTTCCATGTTTGGCCCTGGCCGGGCGCGCGGCTGTGCACCGGATTGAGCGCCCGCCGCCCTAGAAATAGGCGTGCAGGCCAATCCCGAAGAACTCCACCTCGCGCACGAAGAACTGGCCGTTGGGATTGCGGCCGCGATAATACTCCAGCATCAACTGCACCACGTAGTCGCGATCCACGCTGCTGGACAGTTCCAGGCCGGCGCGGGCGGAGATGTCCACCCGCCAGTTGCTTTCCTCGGCGCTCTGGAAGTCCAATGCGGCCACCGGGCGCAACAGGCCGTCGGCCAAGGTCCACGGGCTGCGCAATTCCGCCCCCCATTGCAGCAGGCCCGGATCCAGATCGGGCGGTTCCTGGTCGAACAGGATGCCGCCGCCGCCATACACTCTGATGGCGCGGTCGTAGAATTCGCGCGACAGCTTGAAATCCACCACCTCGTAGCTGAGATTCACCCGCGACCGCCGCTTGTCGGCGCCGCGCAGCAGGTACTCGTCGCCCAGGTGCGAGGATTGGTGGTAGATGCGAAACAGGGCCGAATTCGGCCCGGACCGCCAGGACAGCGGGATGCCCACCCAATAATCGGCGTTGATCAGGTCCTTGGATTCCGCATCCAGGTCGAACAGCGCGAACACCGCCGCCTGGATGCCCACGCCCCAGGCGCCGCCCAGGCCGGGACGCTGGTACAGCGACAGCTCGTCGCCCACGCTGACCGCCGCCACCCGGTCAAGGCCGCTGTCGCCGCCGTAATTCTGCACCGATGCGGAAAAGTGCGACCAGCGCGGATCGGCCAGCAGCGGGTCGAACAGCTTGGTGCGCGGAAGGACCTGCGGCTCGGTGGGGACTTCCGCCGCCATCGCGGGCGTCGCCGCCATCAGGATTGCCAGTGCGGCGAGCCAGCGTGTCAGCATGGGCACCTCCATTCCGTCCCCCAGATGGCGCCGCACCGCCATCGGTCAAAGCTGGACGGAGGATGGCGAACGAAAGGTTTGCCAAGCCCCGCCCCGGCGGCAACACTGCCGCACCACCAATGGCCCCACCACCGGAGTGCTGTCCATGACCGCCAAGCCCCGCATCGTCGTCGGCCGTCGCCTTCCGCCTCGGGTCGAAGCCGAACTGGCCGCCCGCTTCGAGCCGCTGTTTAACCCGGAAGACCGGGTGCTGGGGCCGGACGAACTGGTGGCGCGCGCGCAGGCCCATCGGGCCGACGGCCTGCTGGTCGCCCTGACCGACCGCCTGCCGGCCGAGGCCATCGCCGCCCTGCCCGCCAGCGTGCGGGTGATCGCCACCTATTCGGTGGGCTTCAACCACATCGACATCGATGCCGCGCGCGCTCGTAACATCGTCGTCGCCTATTGCCCCGAGGCCACCACGCTGGCCACCGCCGATCTCGCCATGCTGTTGCTGCTATCCGCATGCCGACGCCTGAGCGCGTTCGAGCGCGACCTGCGCCAGGGCCGCTGGGGCGCCTGGACCGCGTGGAAGGACCTGGGCACCGATCCCGCCGGCAAGGTGCTGGGCATCGTCGGCATGGGCCGCATCGGCCAGGCGGTGGCGGCGCGCGCCCGCGCGTTCGGCATGCGCATCGCCTATCACCAGCGCCGCCGCCTCGACCCCGCGCAAGAGGGCGACGCCGTCTACCACCCCACGCTGGAGGGCCTGTTCCGCGCCTCGGGCGCCATCAGCCTGCACGCCCCGGCCACCCCGGAAACGCAGCACATGATCAACCGCGAAAGCCTGTCCTGGCTGCCCGAGGGCGCGGTGCTGGTGAACACCGCGCGCGGCGATCTGGTGGACGACGACGCGCTGATCGCGGCGCTGTCCGGCGGGCGGCTGGCGGCGGCGGGCCTGGACGTCTTTGCCAATGAACCAAATTTCGACCGCCGCTATCTGGACCTGCCCAACGTCACCCTGCTGCCCCATATCGGCACCTCCACCGCCGAAACCCGCGACCGCATGGGCGCGGACACCATCGCCAATCTGAGTGCGGTGTTCGACGGCCGCGAACCGCCATGGCAGGTGGCCTGATCCACCTGGGAAATCCCCCCGTAGCATCGGCGGCCGCCTTGGGCTAAATAGCGCCCATGTCCCATTTCCTGTCGCGCCACCGCCCGCGCCTTGCCTGGGCCGGGCTGCTGGTCCTGTCGCTGGCCGTCGCCGCCGCGCTGGAGCGGGCGGCCGTTCCCGCCGCCCTGCTGCTGGGACCCATGGTGGTCGCCATCGCGTTTGGCGTCGGCGGCGCCGACATCCATGCGCCGCGCTGGACCTTCACCGGCGCCCAGGCGCTGATCGGCTGCATGATCGCGCGCTCGTTCACGCCCTCGGTGCTGGCCTCGGTCATGGCCGATTGGGCCATGCTGCTGCTGGTGGTCGCCACCACCATCGCGGCCGGCGCCGTGGTCGGCTGGGTCCTGGTGCGCGCCAAAGTGCTGCCGGGCAGCACCGCCGCCTGGGGATCGTCGCCCGGCGGCGCCTCGGCCATGGTCGCGCTGGCGGCCGAGTTCGGCGCCGATGTCCGTCTGGTGGCCTTCATGCAATACCTGCGGGTGGTCGTGGTGGTGCTGACCGCCGCCACCGTCACCCATCTGTTCGTCGGAGACGCGCCGCCGCCCGCCCCCACCCATGATTTCTGGGCGTTGCCGCCCGCCCTGCCCTTCGCCACCACCCTGGCGGTGGCGGTGCTGGGGGCGGCGGCGGCCATGCGCCTGCGCGTGCCGGCGGGCGCCATGATGGGACCCATGGCGGTGGGCACCTTGCTGCATGCGTTCGGCGTGCTCGACATCGTGCTGCCGCCCTGGCTGCTGGGCGTGGCCTATGCCGCGCTGGGCTGGTATGTGGGCCTGGGCTTCAACCGGGCCATTTTCCTGTATGCCCTGCGCGCCGTTCCCAAGCTGCTGCTGGCGACCGTGCTGCTGATCGCGCTGTGCGCGCTGTCCGCCTGGATGCTGACGCTGGTGCTGCACATCGATCCGCTCAGCGCCTATCTGGCCACCAGTCCGGGCGGCCTGGATTCCATCGCCATCATCGTGGTCGGCAGCCAGGCGAACGTACCTCTGGTTCTGGCCGCACAGACGCTGCGACTATTTATGGTTTTGGCAACCGGCCCGGCCCTGGCGAAACTGATCGCCCGCCATGCCTGAACACCTCATACACTAGTCGGAGAAGACATAAACGAAAGAAACATCCGCGCGCCAACATGACGCCTGGAAGCCCTACTATGGGCGTGGTAATGATGCCCCGAGGGAATATTGGTGAGCATCCGCATAATAATGGCTTCCATGGCTACGACCCCCGACCGTGAAAAGGTCCGCCGCCGTCTTCCTCGCAATGAACGCGAGCGGCTGATTGTCGACGAAGCGATCCGCTTCTTCGCCGAAGTGGGATTCGAGGGCCAGACCCGCGCCCTGGCACAACGCCTGGGGGTGACGCAGCCGCTGCTGTACCGCTATTTCCCCGACAAGGACGCGCTGATCGAGCGGGTCTATCAGGAGGTGTTCGAAGGGGGCTGGGACCCCGCATGGGAGGCCCTGCTGGCTGACCGCTCGCGCCCGCTGAATGCGCGCCTGCAGGAACTCTATCGCCTCTACACCCTTGAGAACTTCACCTATGAACGGGTCCGCCTGTTCATGTTCGCCGGCCTCAAGGACCGCGCCATCGCCAACCGCTATCTGGCCTTCCTGCGCGAACACCTGTTCATCCCGCTGGCGCGCGAGGTGCGCGCGACCGCCGGGCTGGACCCCGACACGCCCCTGAGCGAGCGCGAGCTGGAGGCGGCCGCCGGCCTGCACGGCGCCATCGGCTATGTGGGATTGCGCCGCTGGGTCTATCAGACCGAGGTGGAGGTCGACATGGCCGAGGCCATTTCCGCCCTGATCGAGGCGTTCATCGCCGGTGCGCCCGCCGCCGCGCGCGGCTGATCGCCCTTATCCCCTTGCCAAGAGCCTAAAGCCGGGTTAGGCCAGTTCAGCTTTGGCTCGACCCGAGGGGGATGTCACATGAGGATACTACTGGCGGCGGCCGCCGCCTTGGCGTTGGCCGGTTGCTCCACCGATCCCCGGCCGCTGGTCCCGGACACCGCCCAGGGTCCCGCCAGCTATGTATGTTACAACAGCGCCACCTCGACGCCCGAGGACGTGCGCGCCATCGCCGAACGCCAATGCGCCAAGTCGGGCCTGGGGGTGGCCGGCGTGATCGGACAGGGTTTCGTGCCCTTGCGCTGCGGCGTCCTGACCCCTTCGGTGGCCGCGTTCCAGTGCGGATATGCCAGCTCCTGGCTGGCCCCGCTGCCGCCCCTGCAAGCGCCCGGCACGCCCGCCGAACCGGCCCTCGCGCAGTAAGCGCCACCCGCAAACGACAAGGCCGCCGCCCCAGGGGGACGGCGGCCTTTTTTTGCGTTGTGCGGCCGGTCTTAGACCACCGAGCGTCACCTATGACGCACGATGGTCTGGTTTTATGTTTGGCCTTCGCCGCTCTAGACCTGTTCGATGGCCGACAGCAGCCACTTGCCGCCCGCGCTGCGGACGAAGGTCCAGGCTTCGGTGGTTTCCACCGCATGGACCGCGTCGCCCTCGACCACTTCGTTGTCGGCGAGGCGCACCACGTAGTCCTTGGCCGAGAAGCTGATCACCGCGGTGGCGTATTCCAGCTCGCCGTCGCGCCAGGTTTCGGTCACGTCGCCCTTCAGCAACTGCACGTCCTCGACCACATTGCGCACGCCGCGCGACTGGTCACGCGCCAGATCCTCGCCGATCCAGCCGACCACCTCGGGGGTGGCGTACTGGCGCAGCGCCACCGGGTTGCCGTCGGACCACGCCTTCTGCACGCCGGCGATGATCTGGGTAAAGGTATTCTGGTCGTCGTCCGACACCTCGAATTCCTTTTCCACCCGGCGCATGTTGGCGGCGACACCGGCATTGCCCGGCACCGCCGAGGGCGCCTCGCGCTGGTAGTGGCCGCCCATGGGCGCACCGGCGGCTACCGGCTGCTGTTCCGACCGACGGCGGAAGAAGCGGAAGGCCAGCCACGCCAGACCGCCGATCAGCGCGACCTGCAACAGCAGGCCGACGAAGCTGGCGCCCGGCGCCGCATCCGAGGCGGCGGCCAGGGCCGGCGAATTGCCGAACAGCATGGAACCGAGGCCGGCGCCCACCAGACCGCCCAGCACGCCCGCCATCATGGGGTTGCGCTGGAAGAAGCTGGGCTGCGCCGCCGGCGCCATGGGCTGCGCGGCCATGCCGGGCTGACGAACGGCGCCCGGGTTGTACATGGGCTGGGCGGCGCCGGGTTGGCTCAGCGGCGCCTGCTCGACGCCCGGACGGGTGGGAGCCGGGGTGGCCGGCGGCGGGGTGACGGTGCGCTCGATGGGGCGGTCATAAGTGCGTGAACCGCGCGATCCCATGCTGGAACCCTTGCCAGCCCTGGCCCAGGCATCGGCACCCATGGACAGGGCGACCAGCAGGGTGAGGAGGACGGCGAACAGCTTGTGCCTCATGCGAGTATCCTATGCACGAAAGAAAATGGCGGGACCCCATATAGGTCCCGCCATCGGGAATTCAAATGACGCTTTGGTAACTTTCGCGGGCAGACGCCAATTCAGGCGTTTTCCTGCGATCCCTTGATGCGGCTGGCCAGCGAGGCGGCCATGAACTGGTCCAGATCGCCGTCCAGCACGCCCTGGGTATCCGAGGTTTCCACGTTGGTGCGCAGATCCTTGACCATCTGGTAGGGCTGCAGCACGTAGGAGCGGATCTGGTGGCCCCAGCCGATGTCGGTCTTGGTGTCCTCCAACGCCTGGGCGGCGGCCTCGCGCTTCTGCAGCTCGGCCTCGTACATGCGGGCGCGCAGCATTTCCCACGCCCGCGCACGGTTCTGGTGCTGCGACCGTTCGGTCTGGCAGGCCACCACGATGCCGGTGGGGATATGGGTGATACGCACCGCCGAATCGGTCTTGTTGATGTGCTGGCCGCCGGCGCCCGAAGCGCGATAGGTGTCGATGCGGCAATCGCCTTCGTTGATCTGGATGTCGATGGTGTCGTCCACCTGCGGATACACCCACACCGAGGCGAAGCTGGTCTGGCGGCGGGCATTGCTGTCGAACGGCGAGATGCGCACCAGGCGGTGCACGCCGGCCTCGGTCTTCAGCCAGCCATAGGCGTTGTGGCCGATGACCTTCATGGTCACCGACTTGATGCCGGCCGCTTCGCCGGCGGTCTCTTCCACCAGCTCGACCTTGTAGCCGTGCTGCTCGGCCCAGCGGAAATACATGCGCTGCATCATCTCGGCCCAGTCCTGGGCCTCGGTGCCGCCGGCGCCGGCATTGATCTCCACATAGCAATCGTTGGAATCCGCCTCGCCCGACAGCAGCGTCTCCAGCTCCATCTTGCCGGCCCGGTCCTTGAGCGCGCGCAAGCTCGCCTCGGCGTCGGCGGCGACGTCGGCATCGCCTTCCATCTCGGCCAGTTCGATCAACTCGATCAGTTCGGCCATCTCGCCTTCCAGCGCACGGCAGCCCTGGATCATGCCGTCCAGTTGGGTGCGCTCGCGCATCAGCTTCTGCGCCTTGTCGGCGTCGTTCCACAGGTTGGGATCCTCGGACGCGGCGTTCAGCTCGTCCAGCCGCATCAGCGCGGCATCCCAATCCAGGTGACGCTTGAGCAAGGCCACGGAGCTGCGAACGTCCTGGGCCAGCGCTTCGATCTCGGCGCGCACGGCGGTTCCTTTCCAAATCAAACGCGAACGGGTGTTTTAGGGCAGGATTGCGATAATCGCAACGGCCAGGATGGAATCGCGCACCTCCGGGCCACGACGCTATTCAGCCACCGGGACAATTCAGGCGCAAGGAACGGAGTGCCGCCCCCCGCATGGCTGCGCTATGGTCGGCCCCACGCACCAGACGCCCGCAAAGGAGGGCCGCATGCCCGCCAATCCCCGCCATCCCCCTGCCAGCAGCCCCGAACGGGACCCGCGCTGGCAGGCGGTGGTCGCGCGCGACCGCGCCTTCGACGGCCGCTTCGTCTATTCGGTCAGGACCACGGGGGTGTATTGCCGGCCATCGTGCGGGGCGCGGCGCCCGCGCCCCGAGAACGTGGCCTTCCATCCCGATTGCGCCGCCGCCGAACAGGCCGGTTTCCGCCCGTGCCGGCGCTGCCGCCCCGATCAGGCCGGCCCCAACGACCCGCAGGCGGCCTTGGTCGCCCAGGTCTGCCGCCGGATCGAACAGGCCATCGAGCGCGCCGAGGAGGTGCCCGCCCTGGACGCGCTGGCCGCCACCGTGGGCCTTAGCCCCTCGCACCTTCATCGGCTGTTCCGGGCGCTGACCGGCGTTACCCCGCGCGCCTATGCGGCGGCCCGGCGCGCCCGCCGGGTGCGCGACGAACTGGCCCGCCCCGAGGGGTCGGTGACCGACGCCATCTACGCCGCCGGCTTCGGATCGAGCGGACGGTTCTACGAAAATTCCGGCCCCATGCTCGGCATGACGCCCACGGCCTATCGCCGGGGCGGCGCCGACGCCACCATCCGTTTCGCGGTGGGCGAATGCCCGCTGGGGTCCATCCTGGTGGCCAGCAGCGAGCGGGGCGTGTGCGCCATCCTGATGGGCGACGCCCCCGAACCCCTGGTGCGCGATCTGCAGGACCGCTTCCCCAAGGCCCGGCTGATCGGCGCCGACCCGGATTTCGAGCATCTGGTGGCCGCCGTCGTCGGCGCCATCGAGAACCCCGGGCGGGGGCTGAACCTGCCGCTCGACATTCGCGGCACCGCCTTTCAGCAGCGGGTGTGGCAGGCATTGCGCGACATCCCGCCGGGTTCGACCGCCACCTACCGCGACATCGCCACCCGCATCGGCGCCCCCAAGGCGGTGCGCGCGGTGGCCAGCG
Organism: Pseudomonadota bacterium; assembly: GCA_023426365.1. Classification (GTDB taxonomy): domain Bacteria; phylum Pseudomonadota; class Alphaproteobacteria; order Rhodospirillales; family Magnetospirillaceae; genus Magnetospirillum. The sequence continues at coordinate 4,808 of JAFAAW010000086.1, read as the reverse complement.
CCTGCGCGGCCAATGCCATTGCCATCGCCATTCCCTGCCATCGGGTGGTGCGCACCGATGGCTCGCTGTCGGGCTATCGCTGGGGAGTGGTCCGCAAGCGGGCCTTGCTGGAACGGGAAAGCGCGCAATGACCGCAATCTCCCTCACCCTGCCCGCCACCTTCCGCGTGGGCGACGTGCTGGCCTTCCACGGCCGCGACCCGCAGGCAGTGGCCGAGCGGGTCACGGCGGACGGGCTGAGCAAGGGGATCGCATGGAACGGCCATCCGGCCTGCCTGACCCTCGCCTTCGCCACGGGCGCGGTTCAGGCCGCCCTGACGATCGACGGTGCGGCCGAGCCGGTCGATCCTGTGGCCTTGCGCGCGCTCGCCAGCCGCATGCTGGGCCTGGACCAACCCATCGAAGCGTTCGAGGAGCGCTACGGCCGGCACCCCGAGCTGGGCCGGCTGATCGCCTGCAATCGCGGGCTGCGCCTGCCCCTCGCCGCCTCGCCGTTCGAGGCGCTGAGCTGGGCCATCACCGGCCAGCAGATCAGCGTCGGCGCCGCCGTGTCGATCCGCCGCCGGCTGATCGAGGCGGCGGGTCTGCGCCATTCCAGCGGGCTGCTCTGTTGCCCCGGCGCGGACGCCATCGCGGGCTTGGGCGAAGACGGCCTGCGCGGCTGCGGGTTTTCGACCGTCAAGGCGCGCACATTGGCGGAAGCCAGCCGACGGGTGGCGCGGGGCACCCTGTGCCTTGATCCGGCGATGGCGGCGGCCGAACTGGGCCGACAATTGCTGGAGGTGCCGGGCATCGGCCCGTGGACCGTCAGCTATACCCTGCTGCGCGGCTTCGGCTGGCTGGACGGGTCGCTGCATGGCGACGTGGCGGTGCGCCGCGGCCTGCAATCGCTGTGGGCGGCACCGTCACGTCTGGGCGAGAAGGAGGCGGAGCGCTGGCTGGCCCCGTTCAGCCCGTGGCGCGCCCTGGTCGCGGCCCATCTGTGGGCATGGCAGACCGCCAGGGCCTTCTAGGCCCCGGCGGCCATCACAACCCTAGTGGACCACCAGCCTAGTACAGGCCGCCCGGCATGGGCGCGCTGGTGGCCGGCACGGGCGCCACCGGGGCGACCAGCCCGTGGGCAGGATCGGTCAGGCCGCCTTCCTCGGGCAGCGGCTGGAAGCTGAACGCCTCCGTCCCCTCGCCTTCCAGCACGCGCTCATCCTCGTCCGGCAGCGGATCGGTGGATTTGAACGCTTCCAGGATGGCATGCGACTCGCCCGGCATGGCGGGGCGGCCGGTGGCCGAGTTGACCCGCACCAGACGCACGCCCGACGGCACGCGGAACGGCGTGGCCGGCTTTTCCTTCAACGCATAGGCCATGAAGTCGCGGAAGATGGGGGCGGAAATGCCGCCGCCGGTTTCCTTGTCGCCCAGGGACGCGGGATCGTCGAAGCCGACGAACACGCCCGCCACCAGATCGGGCGAGAAACCGACGAACCAGACGTCATGGCTGTCGTTCGAGGTGCCGGTCTTGCCCGCCAGCGGCTTGCCGATGGAGGACACCACGCGGCCGGTGCCGCGCTGGACCACGCCTTCCATAAGGGAGACCATTTGATAGGCGGACACCGGATTGACCAATTGTTCGCGGATGTCGGGCAGGCGCGGCATGTCCTGGTCGGCGAACTGCACCGGCCAGCAGCCGTCGCAGAAGCGCTTGTCATGCACGAAGATGGTGCGGCCCTGGCGATCCTGGATGCGGTCAACCAGGGTGGGGGTCACCTTCTTGCCGCCGTTGACCAGCATGGCATAGGCGGCGGTCAGACGCAGCACGGTGGTCTCGCCGGCCCCCAACGCCATGGCCAGCACCTTGGGCAGGTTGTCGTAGATGCCGAAGCGCTGCGAGATGTCGGCCACGTTGTCCATGCCGACCGCCTGGGCCAGGCGCACGGTCATCAGGTTGCGCGACTTTTCCAGACCCACGCGCAGGGTGGTCGGCCCCAGGAAGTCGTTGCCGTAATTCTTCGGCCGCCACAACGGCAGGCCGGGTCCCTGCGGCAGCGCGATGGGGGCGTCCAGCACCAGCGACGACGGCGTGTAGCCGTGTTCCAGGGCGGTCAGATAGATGAACGGCTTATAGGCCGACCCGGGCTGGCGCAGCGCCTGGCTGGCGCGGTTGAACTGGCTTTTCGAATAGGACCAGCCGCCGACCATGGCCAGCACGCGGCCCGTATGCGGGTCCATGGCGACCAGCGCGCCCTCGACCTTGGGAATCTGGCGCAGGCCATAGGAGCCGGGCGCCAGCGCCTTGCCGTCGTCGCCCTTGGCCGCTTCCTCGACCAGCACCACGTCGCCCGGCTGCACCACGTCGCCCGGCTTGCGCGGCGCGGCGCCCACGCGCTGCTCCTTCAGCCACGGGCGCGCCCATTTCATCTCCGAGAACGGGATGACGCCGGTGCGGTTGCCGTTGAGGCCGATGGCCGCCGCCTGATCCGACACCGACAGCACCACCGCCAGTTCCCACGGCTCGCCGCCATTGGGGAAGGGAACCGTCCGAAGCCGGTCCTGCCAGCCCTGGCCGGGCTGGATACGATTGACCGGCCCGCGCCAGCCATGGCGGCGGTCGTAATTCATCAGCCCGGCGCGCAGCACCTTCGACGCATGGGCCTGAAGATCGGCATCCACGGTGGAGCGCACCACCAGGCCGCCCTTGTACAGCGCCGCCTCGCCGTAGCGCGCGACCAGGTCGCGGCGGATATCCTCGGCGAAGTAATCGGCGCCGACGATCATCTGGTTGTCGTCGCGCTTGCGCATGGCCAGCGGCTCGGCCACCGCCGCGTCGTATTCCGCCCGGGTGAGCTTGCCGTCCTCGTACATGCGGCTGATCACCCAGTCCCGGCGCTCCTTGGCGGCCTGGGCATGGCGGATGGGATGATAGTTGTTGGGCGCCTTGGGCAGGGCGGCCAGATAGGCGGCCTCGGCGACAGACAGGTCGTCCAGCGCCTTGTTGAAATAGTTCAACCCGGCGGCGGCGACGCCGTAATTGCCCATGCCCAGATAGATTTCGTTCAGATACAGCTCGAGGATATGGTCCTTGGTGAACGCGCGCTCGATGCGGAAGGCCAGGATGGCTTCCTTGACCTTACGTTCGATGGACACCTCGTTGGTCAGCAGAAAGTTCTTCGCCACCTGCTGGGTGATGGTGGAGGCGCCCACCGGCCGGCGGTCGGCCCCCAGCCCCTTGTTCCGCAGGTTGACCACGACGGCGCGCGCGATGCCCCAGGGGTCCACGCCGGCATGCTCGTAGAAATTCTTGTCCTCGGCGGACAGGAAGGCGTCCTTGACCCGCTGCGGAATGGCGCTCAGCGGCACGAAGGCGCGCTTTTCCACCGCATATTCCGCCACCAGCCGGCCATCACCGCCATAGACGCGGGTGGTGATCGGCGGTTCGTAATGAGCCAGTTGGTGATAGTCGGGAAGGCCCCGGCCGAAATGCCAGAACACATAGAGCGCGCCGCCCGCCGCGGTAACCGCCAGCAGGAAAACGAGGCTGAAGAAAATAGCGATGAAGCGGAGCATGGGTCCATTTCGGCTGATGGCCGGTCGGGCGGTGGTACCCCCGATGGGATGCCCGCGTCAAGCAGGCGAAGGGAGGACGGGACCTGCGCCGATCGGCCTGAGGCTTAGGGCCGGCGGGCTTTCTGGCCCTGCAGGAAGAAGCGGTCCACGGCGCGGGCGATGCCCTTGGCCAGCTTTGCGCGGTATTCCGGCTGGCGCAGGTTGCGTTCCTCGGTCTCGTTGGACAGATAGCCCAGCTCGATCAGCACCGAGGGAACGTCGGGCGCCTTGAGCACGGCGAAACCGGCGAAACGGTGGGTGTTGCCCAGCAGCGGCGTTTCGCGCCCCACTTCGTCCACCACGCCGCCGGCAAAGCCCGCAGAGCGGTTCATGGTTTCGCGCTGGGCCAGATCGATCAGGATATTGGCCACGTCGGCGGATTCGTGGCTGAGGTCGATGCCGGCGATCAGGTCTGCCTTGTTTTCCTTATCCGCCAGCGCCTGCGCTTCCGAGTCCGAGGCGTTCTGCGAGAGCGTGTAGACCGACAATCCCTTGAGCTGCGGATTGCCCACCGAATCGGCATGCAGCGAAATGAACAGGTCGGCATTGTACTGGCGGCCGATGGCGACGCGATCGCGCAGACGGATGAAGATGTCGCGGTCGCGGGTCAGGTACACCTTGTAGCGGCCGTTCCTTTCCAGCACCGACTTGAGTTCGCGCGCCACCGCCAGGGTGATGTATTTCTCGTAGATGCCCGACACGCCGATGGCGCCGGGATCGACGCCGCCATGGCCGGGGTCGATCACCACCACCGGCTTGCCGTCGGCCGGCAATGCCTTGGGTTCCATCGCCTCGGGCAGGGGCGCGGGCACGGGCGCGGCCACCTTGGTCGCCAGCGCGGGCGTCACCACCGGAACGGGATCGGGCTGCGGCGCCGCCTGGGCCGGGGTGGCGGCGGCCTGGACCACCAGGGCGGGCGCGGGCTGCGCCGAAGCCACCGGCGCGGCCGGGCGTTCCAGCGGCGGCGGCACCGGGGCCGACATCACCGGCGAATTTCCCTTGGCCGGGCGCGGCGACGGGCGCAGATCCGCCTGGGGCGCCGGCTGCACCACCGGCCGCTGGGCCTCGGGCGAATAGACGATGATGCTGCGCGGCGGTTCGGACGGGCCGGCCGGCGCGGGGACTTGAGCCTGGGCCTGGGCTGGGACGGCGGGCGCCGCCGGTGGCAGCGGCTGGGTCACCGGCTCGGGCGCCTGCGGCCGTGCCTCAGGC